>NZ_JBLLEB010000048.1:0-30462 GCF_047690175.1 Roseomonas sp. BN140053
GCAGGTCCTCCGACAAGGTCTTCGCCATCGCCGCTGGCCTCCAACCCCAGCCAGCAGCTTGAATCAGATTGCCCCCGAGCCGGGCAAGCCCTCTGATTCGGTTCGCTCGGGATCTGCTCTAGCTATCCAGCTCGCTGGAACCATCGCTCCTGCACCACGCGACGGAATGCGACCGGGGAGTTCAGCAAAAGGGTAGACTGGCGCACCGCTCTACCGCGACGTGTGCCCCCGCTTGTCGCGTAGTCCTCCTGCGGCTTGTAGGACCGCTGCGACAATCCGCTCCTCAGTAGCTTGGGTGTAGTGGAAGGGGGCATCCCCCCAGCGATGTCCCAATCGCGCTACGTAGGCGGCCTTTGGGAGAGAGAGAAAGGTCGCCCTCGTTCTTCGTGCGATGCGCTCGTGAATAGTATCTAGAAGCCGATTGCTTGCCATAATCAACCGATGCCATTGTTCCGGAAGTGCCGAGCCGTCTTCGAAAAGATTTGCCCACTGGACATCGTTGATGATCAAATGGTTAACGTCCTGGAGACGCTCACAGAATCCGTCCAGATGCTTCGCGACGAGTGATGCATACTCACCCGAAGTCGGGTTGATGTAGCGTTCAACCATTTGCCTCGCAGCATCACCGAGCAGCTGTCGGAAAGCTGTGGAGAAGGTGAAGGTCGAGCCTTGCCATTCAAAGGCACCGAAACGCTCGTCCACGAAATCGAGCACAATGGCGTCCACCTCAAGTTCCAGCCGCTCGCGCCAGGACTTCTCGAAGTCGCACTGGACATTTCGCTGCTCGAAGAGCGGCATGTCCGGGGACTTCTGTATGTCCGGGAAGCAACGAGGGGAAGCCATCATTGAGGGAATGCAGGTGCGAGCTTGGTACCAGGCAACTTCAACTGCATCCCCTGAGTGATTCAGCGGATCGCGCGTCGCGCAACTACCGAGGACTGCCAAGCGATAGGGGGAGGATTCCACAGCTCGCATCATTGGGCTGCCAGCCGCGGGGCGGCAAGGTGATCAAAGAGGCCGAAAGACGGTTTGCGGCCAGCAGACAACGCTGAAGCGAGAATCTTCGCTCCTTCCGGCGTGATGCTGGGGGTGCGCGCCATGATATGAGGCATCAACAGGAATGGTGGCGCCTCCCGGTCCGGGTAGACATAGCTCAGGTAACGTTCCGCAATCTGTCCCACGACGAGATCGGGTCGTGTCATATGCACCATTTCCGTGTGGAAGAAGCGGGTGCGGCAGAACACCACTCTGGAGAAATAAAAACTCAGATAGCTTAACGCTTGATGCAGATATGAATCACCGAAGATCAGCAACGTCCCGGACGCAGTCGCCGCGTCGCTCTCACTGACCACGAGACGACCTTCATTAATAGGCCTCTCATAGTCGTGAGACAGCCCGTTCTCCGTGGTACGCAAGGAGTGAGGTAGTCTGAGCTGCAGTACATCCTCACCTTCCGCCGGATCGAGCTTGCGTCCGAGGTCGCCGAGGAATGGCTGACCAGCTTCGGCAAGCGAGGCCCGTAGAGCGGCATCCGCCGCCTCAACTGCTGCCGCGGCCTTTCCTGCAGCTTCGGCGATGATCTTCGAGATGACGACACGCCCATGCGGAGCCCAATGAGTATCGGTCCGGAAATAGGTCCGTCCAGCTCGTTCGGCCCGCAACAGTGCGGCAGGATCCAGCATGTCGTTGCAGCCGCCGTCGTAGTACTGTTCCACAACGCTTGTTGGGTTGCTTATCGGGAATGACTCGCACACGACGCGGTATTTTTCGGGAGCCACGATTTGGATGAAGCGGCTTCCCATTGCCGCAGCAACTTCTCCCCGCTCCCGGAGGTTTTCTCGAAGATTGTTGATCGATTCTGGCTTAACCCGAAAGTCTCCTGTGGCAAAGCGGAGGACCGAGTGATTTCCGCCGGCAAGGTAGAGTTCGCCATTCCTACCGACTAGCACTGGGCCACGAATATCCAGTAGATCCGGCTCCACGGTTGGTCTCACTCCGTTCGGCATCAAGCCGGGTTGTAGAAGATGCGCGACTCGACAAAATTCATCAGATCGGCCATCACTGTTTCCGGTGAAAGAGAATTCCGCACGAAGGTTTTCGCAGCTTCCTCCACAGCGCGACGGCCCCCGGGATCTTTCAGCATCTGTATGATGCGCTCCCCTATGGTCTCGAAAGGGGTCACGATCAGAGCACCGCATGCAACGGCGTCCTCAAGACCGCGAGCTCCGAACTCGGTGCAAACCACTGCCTTGCCGTTGCTCAGGCCCTCCACGGTTTTGACTGGCAAGCCAGAACCAAACAGCACCGGGTTGATGGCTATCGTTGCCCGTTGATAGAGATCCGCCAGGCTATCCACGATCCCGGTCAGCTCGATGCTCGGATCCGCGAGATCCTGCAGGCCCTCGCCAACGCGTCCACAGACCACCAGCTTCGCGCCAGGCACTGCCTCTGTAACGCCAGCCCATTGTTCCTGCACGAACCGGCGCAGGCTGAAGGTATTGGGTTCGTAGAGATTGCCGACGAAGAGCACGATGGGATGGGCGCGTCCTGAATTGCGGCGCTGCACCGGGGCCACGGGTGCCGTAACGCTGACGCCGGCGGCGACAACACGATGAGCGCCGAGCCGGGAAGCCAGCCAGTCCCGCTCCTGGCGCGAGATCGCGATGAAGCCCTGCGCGAGCGACAGGAAGCGGAGTTCTTCCGCCTCGCTCAGCGCGTATTTTTCCAGGTTCGGGACAGCGGCAGGACCGAACCTGGCGTGAGCATCGCAGAAGCTCTCGTAACGCATGACCTGCATGTCGACCGTGTCGATCATGCCGTAGATTCCAGGGCGCAGCCCCTGATGGAATTCGGCGCTCCAAACATAGCTGGAGATAGCCAGGCGGGGACTGAAGTGATTGGCGAGGGCAGTGCACATGTAATTGAAATGTGTGTCAGCACGCTCCGCCAGGGCTTTGCTGTCCGCCGACATGAGGCGCCCCTTCTTCTGCACCTCCTTGAGCTTGTCGATCAGCTTGCGGTCATGCAGGTCAGCGTCGGGCTTGCGTTCCATCTCCGCGATGGAGAGGGCGAGCATCTGCGACTTGATGAGCTGCGGAATCATGAGATGGTGGTCGACATACTCCCGCATCTCCCGATACACTGCAGGTCTGCGGGCGATTTCCCAAGGCGCGGTGCGATCCACGAGCATGACGGTGTAACCGGCATTGTGGAAGAACCGCATAAGGTCGAGCAAGCGGACCGCGCCGCCACCATAGAACAGAGTTATGGAGCCCTGCAGGGTGAATAGCACCGTGTTGGGCGGCAAGGGCCGACGCGCAAAGTTATGGGCATGCTGCGCTGCGGCCTGGGCCTCAACGTCCAGCCCCTCAACCACCTCGTGTCCGCTCACCACCGTCGGCCGCAGCGTCGGCGCATCCGCCTCGCCAAGCAACAGCCCATTCTCGTCGAAAAGACGCACGCTGATACGGGTGCTTGCCGTGACAACACCGTTGATGTCGTACATCCAGCTCCACTCGCCCGCTTGCACGCCGGGCATCATCGCACCGTGGTCCGCGGAGGCTTGCACGGCGAGCGGTTGTCCGACTGCCACACCGTTGCAGAGCACTTGAAGGCTGCACGGCCTCGCCGCACCGACATAACAGCCCTGTAGGGCCAGAACTGAGTTTCGCCGGTCAAAAGCCGAGTACGAGAGCGACGCTTTCTGAACAACGGTGTCGCGGGCGGCCTGCACCTGTTCAAGAAGCAGCGATGTCCGATTATATAGCGAGATCGACACTTCGGGCGATGTTGCTGAACAAAGCAGGCCGAGGTTCTCGAACGCATCCTCCAGCCGTGCCTCAATGGTGAACTCTCTCGCAATTGGCCCCTTGAAGCGCTGCTGCTTCATGACGGCATCGCTGGAGTTTATCACGGGAATGCTATGGCAGAGCTGCCCGGCTACGGAGATGTCGATGCGGGTGACTTCCTGAAAGGCACGGAACCAGCCGTGCAGCCGGAACTTGCCCACCAGCCAGTTGATCTCGAGCTTCTCGATGACCGCTCGTGGTGCATCGTAGACCGTGTTCTCGATCGGCAGAGGAAAGCTACGGTCCTCCCCATTGACGTAATGGGCAATAAGGGTAGCAGCCTTCAGGTCGCCTTGTCCCGCGTGAAAGACGCGTCCACGGAACCCGGCATACAGATTAGCGCCGTTAGTTATCCGCTGCCCTATATCCTTCCTGTGGACGAACATCTCGTCCACCGCTTCGGTACGGCCACGGCTGAGGGTGATCGACATACCCCTGATCTGACGCCCAGGCACGAAATAGCCCTCGTAACTGAGCTGCTTGCTCGCTGTGTCGTACTCCAGGCTCTCGACAGCGAAGATTTCGGCTTCACTCGCGCGCGCTGCGCGGCTTCCGAGGAGTCTGCCGTCCTCAGCGACGAACTCGACCATCACTTGGTCGCCGACGCGCAGTCCGCATTCCAGCGAGACACGGAAGCCGTTCGGGACTTGGTTCGTGGTTCCGTAACGCCTCAGCACATCGATACGGGTTTCACTGAGCACTGCTTGCCCGAGCAGGCGGCCGCCCGGAGCGAGGAAGCGCAGTTCCACGACCCCCTCACCGTCGGCGATCCAGCCGCGAACTGTCAGGGTGCGGCTGTCTTCGCTGTATCGGCACAGGCTGAAGCCCGTTGCCCGGGAAACGGCCGTGCCCTGCTCGTCCTCTTTGATGTCGCCGAGTATGTCGAATTCCGTTGCCTCCGTCATGTCAACTGCCTGCCAACTGGAGTGCTGGAGCGGCGCCGAGGCCTAGTTGTTCCAGCCGGACGCGTGGGATTTCGGGCGCTGCTGCTGACTGGTGTGAAACGATGGAAAGCGGGACACCCTTGCCGTTCAGCCAGCGGTACCAGTCGCCGCTCACATCAGCGCAGGCGTCGACTTCCTCGGGAATGATGCGCGGCTTGTTATAGAGGACCCCATTTTCATGCAGGAAGCGGTTTCGTTGTGCCACGGAAGGCATCCGGGCCGCTTCCGCCAAGATGCGGGTTTTCCTTGGGTCGGGCTTGTCGTAGAAGTGCGGCATTATCGCGGAATTCCGGACGCCGACATCCCAGCCCAGGGTGACGATTTCCTTTACACCGAGGTGCAGGGCCAGAAAGAAGCCGATCTCATAGAGTACGCCCGGTCCCCAGGGCCGGGTTAATGTCCGGTCGAAGGTGTAATCATCGAAGCGCTTGCTACGGGTAAGCTGTGCCGAAAGATCATTCGGTGCCGGCACATGCAGGAGAACATCCGTTTCTCCAAAGACCGGCGGGTCCGCATCAGCAGCCTCGCGAATAATGAGAGGTCGCCGCCGGGCGAAGTTATAGCTCTGATAGTTCCAGGTGTTGAGGAGAAGAAAGTCGCAGGCTTCCGGCACATAGTCGAAGGCTTGCTTTATGGCGATAACAAGCTCGCCCCGCAGCATTCTCCCTAGGTCCATGGACGAGTACTCAGCCAGGGATGGCCCGCAAGCCAGAAGAAAGCAACGGCGCCCTTTGGCCCTGCCGTGCAGCATGGCCATCTGGTCAGCGGGGCTGGGCATCGCCCGGACGGATTGAATGAAATTTTCAGTCAGGATGCTCATTGAACTCTCCAGGAACGATGCCGCTCGCCGACAACCATCGAGGGCTGGGTCACTGTGCGGAGGACCATTCAGGAAACTTCCGGTGAAAATCCGCGAGGGCGTCGTCCAGCCCTATAGCTCCGGCCTCTTCTGCTGACAGATAGTTTTGCAGGAAATACCGTATGACGCAGGAAACGAGCTCGGGACGAACATGGACTGCGTCCTCCATCCAGGCACCGAGTGGCGTTGACTCGGTAACAGCCTCGTAGCTCGGAAAGTAGTCGACTCCCTCTTTGCCAGACACGAAGTCCTCCGCCACCGCGCGCAGGACGGATTTTGAATAGCAATTCGCCGTTGCTATGTCCTTTCCTGTAAAAGTCGCCGAGAGCGGCACGGGCGACACGGTAACGACAAAGCGCAGATGAGGATTCGTAGCCTGGACAATTTCGTAAATCGTGTTCAGGCTCTTCAGCGAACTGGAGTAGTCGAGGATATGGAGATCAAAACGACCGGGGTGCCGCCGAATGACTCCGCCAGAAGGGGCGACGTTGAGATAAGTATTCGTCTCGTTATCGTGCCAGGCCTCCACCAGACCTAAGGTCAGAATGGCGATGTCGCTGCTGAAGATGTCCCGGGTGACCGTGCGGACGCTCTCGCGAACAGCCTTCACTCTTTCCAGCGAGGCGAAGCTCGCGGGCATCTGCCCATCGTAGAAGCGCCCCTCATCATCACTGAAGTAACCGCTTTCCGGGAAGGTTTTCTCCCCTGAAGCCCAGAGCACCTCGTTCAGCATCGAAGGAGTCGTGAACTTGTTGAAAAAGCCGCTTGCCGACGAGCATTCTGATGGGTTGACGAAGAACTGCGGATTTCGTGTGGCGAACTTAAACCCGAATCTTTCCAAATTTGCCTCGACATGCCTGGCGAAGCAAGAACCCATGGTGAAGATGCGGTCGTGAACCTTGATACTGAACCCTTTCGATACTTGCGGAAGAAGCACTGCCTTTCGGGTGCGCGAGTGGAACGGTGGGCTCTCCGCTCGGTGGAAGTTCCAACGGAAGGCACGGTTTTTCCGGAGGAGGCCTAGTGCGGCTTCTCCTTCGATGACTCTCATACCAAATGCTCCGTGCGCGATATTCTTATTGAGAGCGCAACCAGGACGCGCAGTCAAGCTGACTAAGAATCCTAAAAATCTTGAGATATAAGGTTGTTTTTGGCACACGAGTAAAAAATATTTAGACATGCACGACTAGGGTTAGGACCCGCAAACGTGTTGCTGGAAAGGCGTCTGACGAGTAGAGGGCTCGGATTGTGGCGGAAACGCTAGAGCGTGGCGCGGTTGGTGGCCGAGGCCGCCCAGCACCGGCAGGTCTGCTCCCAGCAGATATTCACATGGCGGCGGGAGAGGCGAGGTGTTCCAGCCACACCTTTGGGCTTTGTGCCAGTCATGGTGGAGCCGTCGGCCATTGCTCTCACGCCACTTCCTACATCACCGATCGAAATGAAGTTGGCTGGCGCGGTGCTGCGCATCCCACCAGCACCGACGCAAACCTGCTGACGGCGGTACTGCGGGCACTCCAAGCGTCGGCGACATAATCACGCTGCTCCCTGGGGCGTGGAGCCTGCTGGCGATGCGGCTCGTGAATTTCTGCAAGGGTGCGCACAGTCTGGCGGCGCTGGCCGCCGAGGTGCTGGACGCCAATCCGCTTTCCGAGGTGGTTCTGGTGTTCCGCTTGCACCAAGCCGACCACGTCAAGATCTTGGTATGAGACGGCAGCGGCCTGATTCTGGTTTGTGAACCACCCTGGGTTTGTCGGAGGCTCCAGACCTTGAGAGGATGGAGTGATGACGACGAAAGGCAAGACGTTGGCGAGTTACTCGCCGGAGGTTCGTGAGAGGGCGGTTCGGCTGGTGCTGGACGGCGGCGGCGACCATCCGACGCAGTGTGCGGCGATCAACTCGGTAGCCGCCAAGATCGGCTGCACGACGGAGACGCTGCGGAAGTGGGTGCGGCAGAGCGAACGTGATGGGGGCGGGCGGCCCGGGCCGACATCGGCGGAGCGGGAGCGCATCAATGCCTTGGAGCGGGAGAACCGCGAGCTGCGCCGGGCTGATCCGTCCAGGGTGTCGGCGCGCAGCGTGCGGGACGCGCAGACCTGTGCCGCGATCCGTCGCGTGCACGAGGCGAACTTCGGGGTCTACGGGGCGCGCAAGGTCTGGCGGCAGCTCGGCCGCGAGGGCATCACGGTCGCCCGCTGCACGGTGGAACGCCTGATGCGCGCCATGAGGCTTCGTGGCGTCGCCCGCGGGAGGGAAACGCGGACCACCGTCTCGAACCCGGCCACGCCCTGTCCTGCCGACCGGGTGAACCGTCAGTTCAAGGCACCAGCGCCGAACCTGCTGTGGGTCTCGGATTTCACCTATGTCGCGACCTGGCAAGGGTTTGTCTACGCCGCCTTCGTCATCGATGCCCTCGCCCGCCGGATCGTCGGCTGGCAGGTTTCCAGGACGGCCCACGCAGGCTTCGTGCTCGACGCCCTGGAGCCGGCGTTGCACGACCGCCGCCCGGCGAAGGGCGGATTGACCCACCATAGCGACAAGGGATCGCAGTACGTGTGCATTCGGTACACGGAACGGCTGTTCGAGGCGGGCATCGAACCGTCCGTCGGGAGCGTCGGAGACAGCTACGATAACGCTCTCGCCGAAACCATCATCGGGCTGTTCAAGACCGAGGTCATCCGCCGCCGCGGCCCGTGGCGGAACCTCGAAGCCGTCGAATACGCCACCCTCGAATGGGTGGACTGGTTCAACAACAGGCGCCTCCTCGAACCGATCGGGGATCTCCCCCCCGCCGAGGCCGAAGCCCGCTACTATGCCACGATCAGGGCACCCGCCCTGGCAGCCTGACCCAACCACAACAGCCTCCGGCGAACCCGGGGCGGTTCAGCCCGGTGAGTAGGGTGGGAGGTGGAGCAGGCTGGCGCCAGTGGCCCGGATGGCTTCGCGGACCCCCGAGACCTTGTGGGCGGCGAGATTGTCGAGCACCACCACGTCGCTCTTGCACAAGGTGGGTGCGAGAAACTGACTGACGTAGGCGAGGAAGGCCTCGCCGGTCAGGGCCTGCGCCGAATTCGGCGCCGAGTACCGCCACACCCAGCCCTACTCGCCTCAGACGAACGGGATGGTGGAGAGGTTCAACGGTCGGGTGGGCAGCGAGGTGCTGGGCCTCACCATCTGGTCGCACGCCCAACTCGAGCAGCTGCTCCGGGGCTTCAACGCCGCCTACAACGCACGCCGCCAGCGCGTCCTCGACGGCAAGACACCCGACCAGGTCGTCAAGGAGCGCCTCAGAGCTCGACGAAAGCTCGCCCGTGCCAAGTCGGATCGGTCCGAGAGACGCGCCGGACCCGACGATGTCGCTCGGGCAGGCATCATCGTTGAAGCTGCCAAAGAGGTCTCACAACCAGACAGGGGTTGCGGGGAGGTTCATTCCCCGACCTTCCCAGGTCAGGACGGAGCGACGGAGGTTGGGACTGACCCAAGTTTCGTGGTCTGCTGACGACACGGGAGGAAATGGCATGAGCGGGTGTTGCGACGAAGATGACGAAGGGTTGCCGCGTTTCACGGTGGGCGGCGAAGTGCTGGTGCAGGCCCGGCTGATGGAGTCGACTCTCCCCGGGGCCCCCGTGTCGGAGCAGTCCTGGTGCATCCTGGCGGGCGTGCAGAGCGGCGCGCTGCGCTGGCGCGACCACCAGCGCATGCTGTTCTGCCTGGACAGGGCGGGAAAGCAGGCCGCGGCGGCCGCCTTCTGGCGGGGCCGCGCCCACCACCATCGCCAGGGAATGCGCTGCGACATTCCGGCCGCGTGGCCGGGGAGCGGCGCAGGCTGGCCGAGGGCGGGCTGGTGATCGGGCGGCGCGTGGTGACCACGGCCTGGCTCCTGGCCACGTTCGGTGCCGAGGCAGCGGAACCCGTCCGCGTACTGAGCGGCGGGGCGCTGGAACCGGCGGTGGCCGCCGCGCTCGCGGTGTGGCGGAGCGGCAATGGCGCCGAGGTCGCGGTGACCTTCGCTACTGCTCCGCGCATCGCCGAGCGCCTCGCCGCGGGCGAACGGCCCGAGTTGGTGCTGGCGCCCCGCCCTGCGCTGGAAGAGCTGGAGCGGGCGGGGCAGCTCGCCAGCCCGCCCAGGCCCCTGGGCTCGGTGGGCGTCGGCATCGCCCTGCGCGACGGGGCGCCGGTGCCGGATCTCCGCGACGAGACCTCGCTGCGGGCCGCGCTGCTGGCCGCCGAGGCCGTGGTGTTCAACCGCGCATCTACGGGTCTGTATGTTGAGCGGCTGTTGGAGCGGATGGGGCTGGCCGAGGCGGTCGCCGCCAAGGCCGTACGCTTCCCGGACGGCGACGCGGTGCTGGAGCGGATCGGCTCCGGCAGCGGCCGCGAGATCGCCTTTGCGGCGATCACCGAGATCCTGCTGTGGCGGGACCGGGGCGTGCGGCTGGCGGGGCCGTTGCCGGCGGCGGTGCAGAACCGCACCACCTACGTGGCGGCACTGCTCGGCGACGCCAGCCCGGAGGCACGGCGATTCCTGGCCTTTCTGGAGGACGTGCCGACCCGGGCCGCCATGGCAGCGGCCGGGGTGGAGTAATCCCGGCGGCCCCCCGTCGGCGTACCCGCCGAGCGCGGGGCTGGGGGCCGCGCGGGAATGCCGCCTCGGCGCGCCCGCCGCGAGCGCGCCGGTTCCATCCGCTCAGTTCGTGAAGCCGATCCCGCGCAGGGCGCGCCCGGCTTCCGGGCCGGCCAGAACGGCCAGGATGGCGCGCGCCTCGGGCCCCTCAGCCAGGGCGGCTGCGGCGTAGCGGGTGCCGAGGTCGAAGGGCGGCGGGAACTCGCCCAGCAGCGAAACGCCGGGCTGGCCCAGGATCTCGGTGGCTTGGCTGACGGCCAGCTCGACTTCGCCCCGGCCGCAGGCGGCCACCGCCTCCACCCCGAAGCCGAAGACGCGGCCCTTGGCGCGAACGACCTCGGCGATGGCCAGTTCGGCGATCACCCGCTCGAAGTGCCGGCCCGCGGTGGCGCCGCGCGCGGCATCCGCCCAGCCGACGGACGCCGCCACCAGCAGCGCCTCGCGCAGTTCAGGCCCCGTGCCGATGGGGCGCGGCACACCGCCGGCACGCAGCGCCAAGCCGATGCCCGTGCGGCCTAGCGGCATCACCGTTCCCGGCACCAGCCGCCCGGCCAGGGCGGCGATCGCCTCCTCGCTCAGCACCACCACCGCCGGGCTCTCGCCGGCGAGCACCCGGTCGCGCAACGCGCCCACCGTGCCGAAGTCGGCGCGGGGCGGCTCGCCCTCCCACAAGCTGGGGCGGCGCAGCAGAGCCTCCACGGCCGACTTCACCGCCCCCGCCGCGAGCAGGGCGGGTGTTGCCCCCGGCCCGCTCACCCCACGCGTTCCAGGATGTCGAGGCCGCGGTTACGGTCGAGCACGTAGACCAGCCCGTTGCCATCCAAGTCCACATCGTTGAACTGCGGTGAGTCCTCGCCCGGCGGCGGCTCCGGCAGCCAGTGCGCGACCTCGGCGGGGGCTTCCGGATCGGCAATGTCCACCACCCGCAGCCCGCCCGAGAACCAGGTGACGTAAAGGCAGGTATCGCGCATCCGCTCCTGGAACTGGTGCGCCCCGAAGCGGCCGCGCCGGACAAAGGGACTTTCCAGCTCCGACAGATGCCACATGGACACCGGCGTCATGTTGGCGGGGTCGGACACGTCGAAGACCCAGATGCCGCCATGAAGTTGGCCGGGCACGTGCTCGTGCTCCTCGTCCACCGCCACCGCCAGTTCGCGGCCCCGCACCGGGAAGGGCACGCGCATCACCGTGTGGGTCGGCTCCGGGAAGGGCGGGTGGTAGTTGACTGCACCAATCGTGCGGGGGTTCCGGATGTCGCTGACGTCTACCGCGCGTATCCCGGCATACCACACCGCGGCCCAGAGCGTGTCGCCCTGGCGCAGCGCATGGTGCAGCCGGTGCTGCTGTCCGGGCCAGGTCGGGACCTCGCCGCCGGCGACGTGCTGGCCCGGCATCCACCAGCGCGACACCTCCTCGGGGCGCGACGGGTCGGCCATGTCGAAGATCACCAGGATATTGCCGACATAGCCCGGCATCTCGGTGGAGATATAGGCGTAGCGCGTATCCAGGTCGAAGCGGTGCACGCCGACACCGCCGGTGCGCTGGTGCGCCAGCAGCCGCGGCCGGGCGCGGTCGGAAATGTCCCATACCCGGAACCCGCCTTCCGCGTAGGGCGATGCGGCCAGGACGGCGCGGGCGCGGGGCAGGAATTCCGGCTTCACCTTGATCGCAGCCGCCAGTTCCGTGTCGCCGATCGGCCGGCCGTGCTGCGCCAGGTGCGTGGCCTCGATCTCGGGGATGCGCTGGGCCCGGCGCAGGGGGTGGCGCTCGTCCTGCTCGACATTGGTGACCATGATGTCGCCGGCGACCCGCACCTTATGGGTGTGCGAAACGTGGGTGGGCGAGGCCGGCACGGGCGGGGCGATCGTGGCGACCACACGCGGATTGCGGGGATCGGCGATGTCGAGGATGGTGGTGCCGTGCGGCGGCTTCATGTGGCCGACATAGGCCCAGCGCCCCTCGACGCGGACCTGCCCGCCGCCAGGGATGTCGAGCCAGGCCACGCGGCGTAGGCCGCGGGCGGAAAGGGCGCCGTCCATCACACCGCTCCCGTGGTTGCGGCCGCCGTCGTTGTGCGGGCCAGCCGCCGTTCCCGCCAGATCGGAAAGGCCACCGAGATCGCCAGCAGCCCCCACAGCACGTTGCCGGTGGGCGAGGAGAACAGCACCAGCAGGTCGCCCTGTCCCACCCGCAGCGAACGCAGCAGGTACTGCTCGAACAACGGTCCCAGCAGCACCCCGATCAGGATCGAGGTGACGTGGTAGCCGGTCTTCACCGCGATGAAGCCGATCAACCCGAACAGCAGCGCGATCCCCATGTCGAACAGGTATTCCCGCTCGGCGAAGGCGGCGATCACGGTCAGGCCCAGGATCAGCGGCACCATGTAGGGGGTGGGGATCAGCACCACCTTGGAAGCGTAGCGCGCCAGCGGCAGGATCAGTGGGATCATCATGATGTAGGCCACTGTCATCATCACGAAGACGCCGTAGGCGATGTTGGGCTGTTCGGCAAACAGCCGCGGCCCGATCACGATGCCCTGGTACTGCAGTACGATCATCATCACCGCCGCCGTGCTGCCACCCGGCACGCCGATCGCCATCATCGGCACCAGCGTGCCGGAGGTGACCCCGTTGTTGGCCGATTCCGGCGCGATCACCCCGGCCGGGTGGCCGGTGCCGTAGAGTTCCGGCGTTCTCGAGAAGAGCCGAGACTGCTGGTAGGCCACGAAGGCGGCGATGGAAGCGCCGGCGCCGGGGATGATACCCACGAGCAGCCCGATGAAGCCGGTCCAGACAATCTGCCACCAGCCGCGTAGAGACATCCGCAGCCCGTCGAGGGTGTCGCGCCAGTCGGCGCCGGCGGCGACGTCGCGCGCGCCGTCCGAGGCCATCAGCGAGGTGTCCTCGATCATCACCAGTGCCTCGCTGACGGCGAACAGGCCGATCAGCACGGGCACCAGCGGCAGGCCGTCATACAGTTCCAGGAAGCCGAAGGTGGCGCGCGGCGTGCTGTACACCGCGTCGGTGCCGATGGAGCCCAGCATCAGCCCGAACAGCCCGGCGATGAGCCCCTTGAGCATGTCGCGCGCCGCGATCACCGCGATCAGCGTCAGCCCGAACAGCAGGATCACCACCATGTCCACCGAGCGCAGCTTCAGCCCCAGCTGCGCCAGCCAGGGCAGGAAAGCCAGCACCGCGACGGAGGTGATCAGGCCGCCGAAGACGGAAGCCACGAAGGACAGCACCAGTGCCTGCTGCCCCTGGCCTTTGCGGGTCATCTGATAGCCGTCGATGGTGGTGGCCGCCGCGCCGCCGCTGCCGGGGATGTTCACCAGGATGGCGGGGATGCCGCCCGACAGGTGGTTGGCGCAGTACAGCGCGATCATGAAGGCCAGCGCCGCTTCCACGTCCATGGCCAGCGTCATCGGCAGCAGGATGATCAGTGTGTTCTGCGGGGAGAAACCCGGCAGCGCGCCCACCACCAGTCCGAGCGCGATCCCCGGCAGGATCGCCCACCACAAGCCGAAGGAGCGGAGAAACAGGTCGGCGAAGAGCGAGACGTCCCAGGTCACGGCTCAGCCCTCCCCGCCGATGCCGAACAGCCAAGCCATCAGCTGCTCGAAGGGGCCCAGGGGAAAGCGGGTGCCCAGCGCTACGATCATCAGCGCGTAAACCACCAGCGGCGCGCCGACGGCCACCCCGATCATCGCCTTCCAACTCGGCGCGCCCAGCAGCCACATGCAGGCCAGCAGCAGCAGCGCCAGCGACAGGGTGGTGCCCAGCCATGGCAGCAGCAGCAGGAAGGTGGCGCTGAACCCCACCAGGGCCAGGCGTGTGCGGTGGTTGTTGTTCTCGCTGCCGGGAAGGCGGAAGCGCAGATCCGCCCGGCCGCTGCGCAGCCGGAGCAGGATGCGCAGCAGGAAGGCGCCCACCAGCACCACCAGCACGCTGCCGATCACGAGACCGTTGGCCTTGGCCTCCCAGGACAGCTCCTGCACGGTCCAGAAGAAATAGGCGCAGAAGCCCAGGGCAAGGCCGGGGATGATCAGCTCCTGCGCGATGGGGCGGGAGCCGCGATCGTCGGGCGTCATGGCACGCCCCCTCAGCGACGGGCGGAAAGCTGGGGCGCGTAGCGGTTCGCCAGCTCGATCATCGCCAGGGCGTATTCGGTGCAGGTGGCGCGGTCGCCGAAGCGGATCGTTTCCTGCGCCGCGCCGGTTCTCTCGTAGGCCGTCCGGAAGGCCGGATCGTCGAACACCGGTCGCGCCGTTTCCTCCAGTTTCCGGAAGCGGTCGGGAAAACGCTCAACCGCGCGGGCATGGATGGCCCAGGCGCGCGACGAGTAGAGGTCGGGGATGCTGGTGCCGAACACGGCGTTGATGGAGGGCGCGTTGTCGGTCTTGGCCGCCACCACGTTCTCCTTGTTGAACACGCCCAGCACCCGTAGCCGCCCGGTCTGGGCAACCACGCCAGCGACGGGCAGCACGCCGATATCGGCCTCGCCGCTCAGCACCGCGATGGTGGTGGGGTTGCCGCCAGCATAGGGCACCAGGTTGAAGCGCGCGCCTGTGGCCTCGCCCAGTGCCAGGATGCCGATGGAGGCGGGGTGCGGGATGCGGCTGGTAGCCGCGTTCACCGTGCGGCGCTTGGCCTCCTGCACCACGTCCTCGATGCGGCGGAAGGGGCTGTCCTGGCGCACCAGCACGCAGGAATCGTCCACGTCGATGCGGCAGAAGTAGACGATGTCCTCGGGGAAGCGGAACTTGGGCTTCTGCAGCGCGTACATGATCATCTCCGGCCCCATGTTGCCGAAGAGCAGGTTGTAGCCGTCCGCCTCGCGGCGCCCGGCGTAGACCTCGTAGCCGACTTGGCCGGCAGCGCCGGGAAAGAAGTCGTACTCGAATTGCCGGCCCAGTGCCTTGCTCCAGCCGTCGTCGAAGGAGCGCGCCAGCCGGTCGGCGCCGCCGCCCTGGCCAGTGGGCACCACCACCCGGAAGTTGCGGGCGGGAAAGGCGGCCTGCGCCGCGGCGCCACGCGGCGCGGCCATTCCCGCCGCCAAGCCACCCAGGACCGCGCGGCGCCGTAGCATTCCTGTCTCGGACATGTCCCTGTCTCCCTCTTCGCTTGGTTCTGGCCTCTTGCGGGCCATCAGGCTGGTTCTTCCCGGTTCAGGGGCCGGGGCGCGAAAGGCTCCCCGATGCTTCCCACGGCGACGGTCGAATCGCCGCCCGTGGGCGAAGGCTGCCAGGATCGGGCGCGTCGGGGGTGATTCCTTGTCGGCGAGCCGTGCGAGCGGGGCCTGGCGTCACCGCCGGCGGCGACATGGCGGACCCGGCGCGGGGTGCAGGGCCGCGCCGGCAGGCGGGCAGGCACGCCCAGCACCGGGTCCGGTGCGTGGGCATGCCCGTTCGGCCTTAAACGACGCGCTGGAGTGATGCGGCCGCGTCATAGGTGATGGTCAGGTCGCCCACCCCTTCCACGTGGCCTTCCAGCCGGTCGCCTGGCTTCACCGAGCCGACCCCCGCCGGCGTGCCGGTGAGGATCAGGTCGCCCGGGGCCAGCGCCACGGAGCGCGACAGGTGCGCGATGCACTCCGCCACGTTCCAGATCTGCTGCGCGAGGTCGCCGCTCTGCTTCACCTCGCCGTTCACCTTCACCCAGATAGCGCCGCGCCCGGGATGACCGATGCGCGAGGCCGGAACGAGCGGCGAAACCGGGCAGGAAGCGTCGAAGGACTTCCCGGGCTCCCAGGGCCGCTGCAGCTTCTTGGCCTCGGTCTGCAAGTCGCGGCGCGTCATGTCGAGCCCAACGCCGTAGCCCCAGACGTGCTCCAGCGCCGTTTCCGCCGGGATGTCGCTGCCGCCGATGCCGATCGCCACCACTAGTTCGATCTCGTGGTGCAGATCCTTGGTCAGGCTGGGAAAGGGCAGCGTGGTGCCGCTCGGCACCAACGTGTCCGCCGGCTTGGAGAAGAAGAAGGGCGGTTCGCGGTTCGGGTCGTGGCCCATCTCGCGCGCGTGCTCGGCGTAGTTGCGGCCGACGCACCATATGCGCCGCACCGGGAAGGCTTGGCTTTCCTCGCCCGCCACGGGAATAGCGGCCTGCGGCGGCGGTGGGATCACGTACTGCATGGGGTGGTTCTCCTGGTCGCGAGGAATTCAGCCGCGGTGGTTCTGTCGGCGTGCGGGCCGGCGACACGGGATCGTGGCGGGCGGGGAATGTTCGGGCGGAGGGCGCGGCGGAACGGCCCTGGGCACCTGCCCGCCACGGGACAGGCCGCACACGGGGCAGCCGGCGATTTCGGCGGGCAGGTCGCCGCCGCATCGGGAGCCTGCGGTCGGATCGCGGGCGATCGCCACCATCGCGCGGTCTGGCCGGCTCCGCCCGGCAACCCCGTGCCGCGCGGGACCCGGCCGTGCCGGCGGCAGGGTCGGGTATGGTCGACGACAGGCGCGACCTGCACGGCCCGTTTCTCCTCCCCCACTTGCACGCAATTTTTGGTTAGTTCCACATAGTGCGTCGGGTTCAGTCAAGTCTTTGATAGACTGCCTTGCCAGACCGGAGACCCGTCGACCAAGGGTGGGCAGAGCAACCCTGGACGCGGCTCTATCAGGATCCCGGGCGCTTCCGCAGAACGCCTTGTGGGACTCTTGCACTCGGCGTCGATTGGGGGTGAAGCCTGCCTACCGGCTGAGATACTCCGACTGGTCGAGCCGTCGATGATCGATGGCGCCACTGGCGCGGTCCTGGCCGGGGCGGAGCACCGCTTTGGGGAGAGCAGGGACTATACTGTTATTCGACGCGAATGTTCTTTTCCCGAATGAGACGGGACCAGAGAGTGGTTTCGTCCTCCATAACCGCGCGGAACTCCACAGGCGTATTGGCAATGGCGAGGGCTCCGCTCTCGTCCAGGCGCTTGCGTAGATCAGTGCCCGTCATCGCTGCAGCAACCGCGGTTTGCATGCGGCTTGCCATTTCAGGTGAGGTACCGCGCGGCGCCATCATGCCGAACCAGGAGTTGGTGACGAAGTCGATGCCTAGCTCCCTGGCGCTCGGTACTTCTGAAACGGCGGGGACGCGAGGGCCCTCCGTGCTCACTGCGATAGCCTTCAACGAGCCGCCACGCATCTGACCCAGCACAGTTGGCACAACGGCAATAATCAGGTGGATCTGGCCCGCCGCAAGGTCGGTGGCAGCCTGGGCCATGCCACGGTAGGCAACGTGGTTCATACGGATGCCCGTCACATCTTGCAGCAGTTCCGTCTGGAGGTGGGGCACCGTGCCCGTACCAGCGGAGCCGTAGAAGAGTTGGCCAGGACGCGCTTTCGCATAGTCCACGAACTCCCTCAGGTTTGTTACAGGGAGAGTGGAGTTCACGACAAGGATCGGGGCGTATGCAGCAAGGAGGGATACGGGTTCCAGTTGCGTCCGTGCGTCGAAGCCGAGGTCGCGGTTGAGCGCAATCGCGAGTGGAAGACCACTATCAGAAACGGTGACGGTGGTGCCGTCCGGAGCTGATCGTGCAGCAGCCATCCAACCTACCGCGCCGCCGCCGCCGGTGCGATTTTCCACAACGAAGCTCGTGCCGGTGATCTCCTGGAGGCGGTTGGACAACGCACGTGCGAGGAAGTCCGCTGTACCGCCAGCTGCAAGCGGAACAATGACTGTAACAGCGCGATCCGCGGGCCAGGAGGCAGTGCGGGCGGCAGGTTGCGCCCGTACTGCAGTTGGGCCCAAAACGGGGGCTGTCACGGCCACTCGCAGGAAATGCCGTCGTGACAGGCAGGCGGCGCCGAAAGGCAGGGTGTCGGCTCTGGGAAAATGCCTACCGGTCATGTCGTTTCCTCCCTTGTTGGCCTTGCGCATTGGTGTCTTAGCGGCGCTCCGTAGGATGCGGCATCGCGGGATCCGGCGCACCACGGATGAGGCGTGGGTGAACTGTAAGGCGGTTTCTCCTCTGGACTGAGGATCTGTTGAGTTTCGCTGAGAACTGCCCCGGCGTTTTCATCGAGAACTGACCCGTGCAGGGATATGTCCCTCGGGCTCTGGTCGCGGGTCAAGCGGGTGTTTTGGTCCTCCTGTTCCTGGGTTCGGCCGAACTGCTCCTGAACCGGAAACTGTCGTTGCCGGTTTCCAGGATGTGGCAGTGGTGGGTGAGCCGGTCGAGCAGGGCCGTCGTCATCTTGGCATCGCCGAACACGCCACCCCACTCGCTGAAACTCAGGTTGGTGGTGATCACGACGCTGGTGCGCTCGTAGAGCCTGCTGAGCAGGTGGAACAGCAGTGCACCACCCGAGGCGCTGAACGGCAGGTAGCCGAGCTCGTCGAGGATGACGAGGTCGAGACGGAGCAGACGCTCAGCGAGTTGCCCGGCCTTGTTCGCGCTCTTTTCCTGCTCCAGCGCATTCACCAGGTCGACCGTGGACAGGAACCGGACCTTCCTGCGGCCGTGTTCGATGGCCTGAACACCCGGCACCGAGGCGAGATGCGTCTTGCCGGTGCCGGGTCCACCGATCAGCACGACGTTGTCGGCCTGCTCGGTGAAGTCGCCCCCGTGCAGTTGCCGCACCGTGGCCTCGTTGACCTCGCTCGCCGCGAAATCAAAGCTCGCCAGATCCTTGTAGGCGGGGAACCGGGCCACCTTGGTGTGGTAGGCGATCGAGCGCACCTCGCGCTCGGCCATCTCGGCCTTGAGCAGCTGGGAGAGGGTGGGCACGGCCGCCTCGAACGCCGGCCCCCCCCCTGTTCGGCCAGTTCGGCGACCGCCTGGGCCATGCCGTACATCTTGAGCCCCCGCAGCATGACGACCAGGGCGGCGCTGGCGGGATCATGACGCATGGCGCACCTCGCGGGTCCGCAGCGCGTCGTAGCGGCCGGTGTCGGCCCTCGGCTCCTGGTTCAAGGCGAGGGCCTGGGGGGCATCGATCGCCGCGGTCGTGCTCGCACCGTCGGTCAGGCGGTGCAGGACGTTGAGGATGTGGGTCTTGGTGGCGACGCCATCCTCGAGGGCCAGTTCCACGGCGCAGAGCACGGCCCCCTCGTCGTGCTGCAGCACCAGGGCGAGGATGTCCACCATCTCCCGCTCGCCCCCCGGTCGCCGCAAGAGTTGGGCCTGCAGCTTGCGGAACGCCTCCGGCATTTCGGCGAAGGGTGCGCCGTTGCGCAGCGCCCCCGGCTTGCGCTGGATCACCGCGAGATAGTGCCGCCAGTCGTAGACGGTGCGGCTGGGCAGGTCGTGCGCGCGCTCGACGATCCGCACGTGCTCGCACAGGATCTGTCCCGCGGCCGCCACGACGAGCCGGTCGGGATACACGCGCAGGCTCACCGGTCGATTGGCAAACGAGGCCGGGACGCTGTAGCGGTTGCTCTCGAAATGCACGAGGCAGGTCGGTGACACCCGCTTGGCGTGCTCGACGAAGCCGTCGAACGCCCGTCCCATCGGCATCAGGCTCGCCCGCTCCCCGGCATGCGCCTCGGCGACGCTGCCCGGCAGCACCCCGTGGGGGATCTCGCTCCAGCGTTCGATGCAGCGGGCCTCCAGCCACAGGTTGAGGGAGGGCAGATCGACGAAAGGTGGCATGACCTGCCAGATCTGCCGCCGGGCATCCTGCACGTTTTTCTCGACCTGACCCTTCTCCCAGCCCGAGGCCGGAGAGCAGAACGTCGGCTCGAACAGGTAGTGGCTGGCCATGGCCTGGAACCGCGCGTTGACCTGCCGGCTCTTGCCCGCGCCGACGCGGTCCACGGCGGTCCGCATATTGTCGAAGATGCCGCGGCGCGGCACGCCGCCCAGCACGCGGAATGCCTCGGCCAGGGCGTCGAACAGCATCTCGTGGGTCTGCAGCTTGTAGGCCCGGATCACGAAGGCGCGGCTGTGCGACAGCTTGGTATGGGCGGCCTGCAGCTTGATGCGCTTGCCGCCCACCGTCGCCCAGTCCTCGCTCCAGTCGAACTGAAACGCCTCGCCGGGATGGAAGGCGAGCGGTACGAACACTCCGCGCCCGATGGTCTGCTGTGCCACCTCCCGTCTCGCTTGCCAGCGTCGGACGAAGGCTGCGACCCGGCCGTAGGATCCGCCATAACCCAGTGCCACCAGATCCGCGTGGATCCGCCGCACCGTCCGGCGCCCCTTGCGGCCCTTGCCCGCCTCTACCCTCAGCCACTCCGAAAGCCTGTCGGCAAAGGGGTCCAGGCGGCTCGGACGCTCAGGAACCTTGAACCTTACCTCCACATCGTCCGCCCGCAGGTACTTGCGGATCGTGTTCCGTGACAGACCCGTCCGTCGCTCGATCTCGCGGATCGGGAGGCAATCCCGGTAGTGCCACCGGCGGATCACACTCAACAACTCCATGTCGATCACTCCGGTAACCCCGACCAGCCAGTCGGGGAGGTGAACAGACACGGGTCATTTCTCAGCGAAAACTCTGGCCCCTCCCGGGTCCTGAGAGCCTGTTTGAGCGGCCCTCTGCCGTCCGTCCCCATCTACTCCTGAGGTGAACACCGCGAACCGCCTGGCGGGGCGGAGGGGTGGGAGAGATGTGGACGGAGCGGCATCGGGCAGGCCACGCGGCGCGCCTGAAGCACATGGTTTCGAGTTGCGCGGTGCGCGAGGTGGCGGACTGGCTGGAGCGGGCTGATCCACCCAGCAGCGACGGTGCCACGCCGACCCTTGCCGTGGTGCGGGCGATCGCGTGGCACCTGCGGGTGGGCGGTGGATGGCGGGCACTGCCGCCGGACATGCCGCCGTGGCGGACGGTGTACGGCTGGTTCCGGCGCTGGCAGGCTCTAGGCCTGTTCGGGCGCATGATGTGCGACTTGGCCCGGCTGCGCCGTCGCGCGGCAGGCCGCAGGGCCGAGCCAAGGCTGGCGATCATCGACACGCAAACGGTGAAGTGCATCCCGGTGCGCGGGCCACGTGGCTTCGACGCTGCCAAGCCGACGTTGGGGCGTAAGCGGGTGGCCATGGTGGATGCCGACGGCAACTGGCTGGCCATCGCCGTCGTCCCGGCCTCGGTCCAGGAGCGCGACACCTTGCCTGCACTCGACGATGGCAAGGTGGCCTGGCCGAGCCTGCGGGTTGCGATCCTCGACGGCGCCTTCACCGCCGAGCGCTGCCGCGAGTGGTCAAACCTGCACGGCATGCGCCACGAGGTCGTCGTGCGGCCCCCAGGTCAGCGGGGTTTCGCCGTACTGCCCCGGCGATGGGTGGTCGAGCACAGCTTCGGCTGGCTCGCCCACTGGGGTGGCCTGCTGCGGGATCGTGCCGGTCGCCTCGACGTCGCAGCCGCGCGTCTCGCCTGCGCCGCCGTACTCGCGGCCACCGAGGCCCTCATCAATCCGCTCTGATCTCGCTCAAACAGGCTCTGAGTGCAAATCAACAACTGAAGATCGTTTCGGCGCGGATGCAGGAAGATTTCAGGGTTTCTCCTGAGCTACGGTCACTGGCGACGGTCCCCGCCCTTTGGGCGAGTGGCTATCGCATTGCCCATTCCAGAGAATGTTTGCGCCCGGCTCCTATCGCTGTTGCAGACGAGACTCGAACACTCGCTCCCGACCCCTCGTCTCCCGTGCGTGATTACTGGGCTGAGCCTTGCGACACCGGCACGGGCTGTGCTGCCGCGAGGAGAATTGTCCCGAACGGATGATCCTGCTTCATGCGCAGCTGACCGTCGCGGGCGAGTTCGAAGCCGGCGAGCAGGGTACTGGCCAGGGCGGCACGGCGTCGGAGTGGCGCCTCCGGCGTGTCGGGTAGGAAGCACGCCAGCTCCCGTGCTGACCCTGATGCTTCGGCCGCGCCTACCTCGCCCAGCAGCTGCCGCAGCCGCCCGATCGCGCCTGACACCCGCCACAAGCCCGGTGGGCTCGGCCGGTAGGGCGCGGGCTCCGTGGCGTGCACCCCTGCCCTTACCTCCAGCAGTGCCAGGGTGGCTTCCAGGAAGCCCAGCAACAGCTCCGCCTGCGGCCGCGGTCGTTGCTCCGCCCACCCTCGCCCGAACACCGCTTGGCCCAGCTGCGGGCGCCCTGACAGCCACGCCGCGGCCGCCCGGGTGCCCGCGACCTGCTCCAGCTGCGCCAGCCGCAGGTCGGCCTCGGCCTCCGCTGCAGCCGCCACCTCCGGCGTGGGCGGCGCCAGCAGCTGCGCCTTGAGCCGCACCAGCTCGGCGGCCAACACCAGCCAGTCGCTCCGCCGCTCGATCACGATGCGCTCGGCCCTACTCTCGATGGCCGCCACCAGCTGCTCGGTGAGCGTCACAATCGACAGCCGGCCCAGGTCGACCCGGTGCCGGCGCACCATCTCCAGCAGGAAGTCCAGCGGGCCCTCGAACCCCAACACACTCAGCCGCGGTGTCCCCTGCTCCGCCTGGGCCCGCCGCTTCCGCTCGGGGCTCTTCCGCCGCCTGCGTGCCCGGCTTAGCCATCGCCGTAGTGCGGCAGCAGTTCGAGATGCAGCACCGGCCAGTCGGACGCCATCGTCAGCATGCAGCCCTTCATCCTCGACGGCACGCTGAAGGGGCTGGTGGTCAGCGGCACCAGCCGCGCCGCGACGCTGCCGCAAGTGCCCTCGCTCGCAGAATCCGTCTTTCCCGAGATGGCCTTCTACGGCTGGAATGGCCTTTTCGCCTCCGCCGGTACGCCGCCAGAGATGGTGGCCCGGCTGCACGAGGCTACCAGCCGCGCCCTGACCGACGCGATGCTGCGCGACCACCTCGCCACCCTCGGCAGCGAGGCCGGTAGCGGTTCCAGCGCCGATTTTGCCGCCCTGGTGCGCGCCGACTACGAGCGCTGGGGCTCGGTGGTGCGCACCGCCGGCATCCGCGTGGAGTGAGCGCGCGTGGGCAGCGGAGCATGCGCGCGCTCCGCCGTTTCTACTCCTCCGCCGTGTAGCCGGTGTCGCGCACGATCGGCCCCCAGCGGTCGCGCTCGGCGCGCAGGCGCTCGGCCAGCGCGGCCGCGGTGGTGCCGAGCGGCGCCTGTTCCAGCTGCAGCAGCGCGTCGCGCAGCTGCGGGTCGCGCGTCGCCGTCTCGATCGCCCGCTGCAGCCCTTCCACGATCGGTGCCGGCGTGCCGCCCGGCAGCAGCATGGCGTACCAGGCTTCCGCGCTCTGCTCGGGATAGCCCAGCTCCGCGAAGGTCGGCACGTCGGGCAGCTTGGGTGAGCGCGCGGCGGCGGTGATCGCCAGGATGCGCATCGTGCCGGCGCGGTGCCCTTCCATCACGTCGCTCAGCACCGCCGTCACCGCCGCCAGCCTTCCCCCCGCCATGTCCAGCAGCGCCGGGCCGGTGCCGCGATAGGCCACGTGCTGCATGCGCAAGCCGCGGCTGCGCGCCATCTGCTCCGTCAGGAAATGCAGCGTGGAACCCGCCGAGGGCGTGGCGTAGGGAACCTCGCCCTGCTCGCGGGCCCAGCGGACGAAACCGTCCAGGTCGCGCGCGGGATGCTTCGCATCCACCACAAAGCCGAAGACGGAGACCGAGAGCCCGCTGACCGGCGCGAAATCCGCCCAGGCGTCATAGCGCACGCTTTTCGGGTAGGTGTGCGGGTAGATGGTGAACACCGCTTCCGGCGTGAACAGCATCGTGGTGCCATCCGGCGCAGCCTTGCGCACGGCGTCCACCGCCAGGCGCGCCGAGGCGCCGGTGCGGTTCTCCACGATCACCTGTGGCGCGTAGAGGCCGCGCAGCCGCTCCGCGAAGAGCCGCGCGATCACGTCCGCCGCGCCGCCGGCGGGGTAGCCGACCACCATGCGCGCTACCCGGTCCAGCACCGGCTCCGCCCGGGCGGGCCGCGGCAGGATGCCCAGCAGTGGGGCCGCGCCGGCGGCACGGAGCGCGGCGCGGCGGCCGAGCGGGAATGGGGCAGTCATGCTGGTTCTCCCGGCCTGCCCGGTTGTTCGGCATCCTCGCACCCCGCCGGCCGGGTCCGGGCAGTTCTGCCCCGGCGCGACGGAAGGGGCGGGACTGTTCGGCCGGCGGTCATTCCTCGGCCGTGTAGCCGGTGTCACGCACGATGGGCGCCCAGCGGTCGCGCTCGGCCCGCAGCCGCTCGGCCAGAACGGCGGGCGTGCTGCTGATCGCGGTCAGTTCCTGCCGCGCCAGCGCCTCGCGCAGTTGCGGGTCGCGCGAGCCAGCCTCGATGGCGCGGTGCAGCGCGTCTACCACGGGGGCGGGCGTGCCGGCCGGCAGCAGCATGGCGTACCAGGTTTCCGCCACCAACTCGGGCAATCCCAGTTCGGCGAAGACCGGCACCTCGGGCAGTCGCGGCGAGCGCGCGGGCGCCGTGCTCGCCAGGATGCGTACGGCCCCCGCGCGGTGCTGTTCCGTCAGGTCGCCCAGCACCGCCGAGACCAGGGCGATGCGCCCCGCCGTCAGGTCCACCAGCGCCGGCCCGGTGCCGCGATAGGCGACGTGGGCCAGGTCCAGCCCGCGGGCGCGCGCCATCTGCGCCGCCAGGAGATGCGGCGTCGATCCGGGCGAAGGCGAGGCGTAGGGCACCTCGCCCCGCCCGCGCGCCCAGCGCACGAAGCCGTCCAGGTCGCGCGCGGGGTGGCTGGCCGCCACCGCCACGCCGAAGGGAAAGGCGGCCAGCGCGCTGACCGGCACAAAATCCGTGGAAACCTCGTAGCGCGTGGTGCGAGGGTAAATGTGCGGGTAGATGGTGAAGACGCTCTCTGGCGTGCAGAGGATCGTGGTGCCGTCGGGCGCTGCCGCCTTCACCGCCTCCACCGCCAGCCGGGCCGAAGCGCCGGGGCGGTTGTCCACCACCGCCTGCGGCGCAAAGGGGCCGCGCAGCCGCTCGGCGTAGAGGCGGGCGATGATGTCGGCCGCCCCGCCGCCGGGATAGCCCACCACCACCCGCGCCGGCCGGTCCAGCAGCGGCCGCTCCACCGGCTGCGCCGCCGCCCGCCGCGCGGCGCCCGCCGCCAGCAGCAGGGATGGCCCGACCCGCAGCACGGCGCGTCGCGTCGGACCCCTGTCCGGGACCATGGCACTTTCCTCCCCCGGCGCCCTGCCGTTCCGGTCCGGCGCCACCTCCTCGTGGTACGGGGGCGACCGGCCCCCGCCCGGTCCGCCGCGCTACTCCGCGGCCACGCTGGTCACGGAGCGCGGTTGCGGCAGGCGGTCGCGGAAGTGAGGGATCACCTCCTCCGCGATCGCAGCCTGGTTCGCACGGGTCATCGCCGCCGACATAGTGCCGAACTGCGTCTTGGTCAGGATGGTGTTGAAGCCTGCCAGGTCCTGGTAGGCCGCCAGCTTCTCGCGCACCGTGTTGGGGCTGCCCACGATCACCACGCCGGCTTCCATCAGTCCCTCGATAGTCTGGGTGCGGCTCATGGAGCGCTTGGCGCGGATCGCCTTGAGCGATTCCACGTTGGTGTAGCCCGGCGGCAGCAGCGTCGGCGAGGACATCAGCAGCAGCCGGTTCACCAGCGCTTCCAGGTGCGGCCGCGCCTCGCGGATCGCCTTCTCGTCGGTCTCGGCCACGTAGATCGTGTTGGACCAGGCGAGCTGGTCCGGGCTGGCCTGGTAGCCGGCCTTTTCCGCCTCGTCGCGGTAGAGCTGGAAGAACTTCGCCACCATGCCGATCGGCGACAGCGTCTGGCAGTAGGTGTAGCGCATCTTGGCCGCCCAGCGGATCGTGCTGCCCGAGCCCTGCGAGGGGATCCAGATCGGCGGATGTGGCTTTTGGTACGGCACCGGCCAGGGGTTCACGTAGCGGAAGTCGTAGTGCTTGCCGACGTACTCGAAAGGCCCGGGCTGCGTCCAGGCGCGGATGATCAGCTCGTGCGCCTCGGCGAAACGCTCCTGCGATTCCGCGGGGTTGATGCCCATGGCGTGATATTCCGCGCCGATGCCGCGCACGAAGCCGGCGATGAAGCGCCCGCGCGTGACGTTGTCCAGGATGGCGAATTCCTCCGCCACCTGCAGCGGGTTGTTCAGCAGCGGCAGCGCGCGGCCGAGGATCGCCACCTTGGCTCGCTTCACCGAGCGCGCCAGGGCGCCGGCCAACACGCCGGGCGTGGGCATCAGCCCGTAGGCGGTCTGGTGGTGCTCGTTCAGCACCACCCCGTCGAAGCCGAGCTGGTCGGCATATTCCATCTCGTCGAGGTAGCGGTTGTAGAGCTCCGCGCCCTTCACGGGGTCGTAGTGCTTGTTGGAGAAATCGACCCAGGCGGAGCCGTGCCGGTCGATCGCGTCCAGGTCCACGTCCGCGTAGGGCATCAGGTGGAAGTTGAAGATCTTCACCGGCTGGTCTCCTTCTCGGCCAGGAAGCCGTTCAGCGCCGCGACGAATTCCCGGGGCTTCTCCACGGGTGGCAGGTGACCACATTCCGGCAGCACGGTGGCGCGCGAGCCGGGGATCAGTGCTCGGTAAGCTTCGGCATGGGCGGGCGGGAACAGCCGGTCCTGCTCGCCCCAGACCAGCAGCGTCGGCACGTCCACCCGGTGCAGCCATTTGTGCAGGTGCGGGTCGTAGGAGCGCGGCTGCCACATCAGCCGCGCCGCGGTCTGCCGGTCGCGTAGCAGCGCGTCCTCCAGCTCCGGCCGCAGCTCGCGCTCCACCATCCGATCGGCCAAGGACTGGTCGTGGAACAGGTCGCGGATGCGCTGCTCGTCGCTGCTGCGGAAGATGTCCACCTGCGGCACGCCAGGGACGTGAAGGCCGGCCGCACCGGCCAGCGTCAGGCTGGCGAGGCGGGAGGTGTTGCGCACCGCCAGCTCCGCCGCGATCCAGCCGCCCAGCGAGGCGCCCACCAGGTGCACGCCGCGCAGCTCCAGCGCCGCCAGCACGTCGAGGTAGAAATAGGCCATGTCGTTCACGGTATCGAGCCAGGACGGCGCGTCCTTGCCGCCGAAGCCCGGATGCTCGGGTGCGATCACGTCGAAGCGCGCCGACAGCTCCTCCAGCGCGGGCAGCCATTCGGCCCCGCCGGTGGCGCCGTGCAGGAACAGCAGCGGCGGCCCTTCGCCGCCGCGCAGCACGCGCAACTCGTGGCCGCGGATGGATCGCGTGAACTCGGTATGGGGCAAGGCCTGCGGATCCTCCTGCCTGGTGCCCCAGCGCGAGGGGAGCCACCATCGGCGGGCTCCCGGACGCGGGGACGTTTCCTCGTGCGTTCTTGCTTCGCGCCGCTGGGCGTCACGGCGGCACGGTTCTGGGACCGCGGAACCGCCGGAACGGCGCCCACCGCCGTTGTTGGAGGGAAGATTGATCCGTATTGCCCCTATTGTCCAGCACTTCCGGTTGCCCCCGGCGGCGCGTCACGGCATGGGAGAGAGGTGAGCAACCCCGCCACCGAGACCCGCCCGTGACCCCCCCTGCCACGGCCGATGACCTGGCCAACGCGCCACCGCCGGACACAGCCGCCGAGTCCACCGCCGCCGGCATCCACCCGCTGCGTGACAAGCCCGGTCACCTCGTGCGCTGCGTGCAACAGCGCTCCGCCACGATCTTCGCCGAGGAAAGCCGTGAATTCGGCGTTACCGGGCCGCAGCACGTCATCATGGTCGCGCTGGCCCACAACCCCGGCGTGGACCAGAACACCGTGGCCGCGCTGGTGGACCTGGACCGTTCCACCACCGGCGACGTGGTGGCCCGGCTGGAACGCCGCGGCCTGATCTGGCGCGAAGTCAACGCCGCCGATCGTCGCGGCCGGCAACTCTTCCTGTCCGACAGCGGGCGGCAGATGTTGCAGGACATGGGCCCCAGCGTAGAGCGCACTCAGGACCGCTTTCTGGCGCCACTGGACCCCGACGAACGCCGGGAATTCGTCCGCCTCCTACGCAAGATGGCCGCCCTGAAAACCTTCTGAGACTGTCGGGTGTGGCTTCGTGCCTGGGCCGTCGAAGGAACGAGCCGCGCGGGTGGGTTTCCAAGTTGGGCGATTATCGGGCCTGGGTGGAAATCTAGAGCGGTTTCACCTTACTCGGACGCATAGCCAGAGTTGGCGAGGTAGTTATACGCCCGGCCTGGATATCCGACTCTTGCTGGATTCTCAGGTAGCCGCTGGCGTGATTCGCTGTTTGCTGCACTGGATTGGTGGAGGCCAGCATGGCGGCAGCGATCAAGATCACCCGGACGGAGTTGGACGCGGTGGGGCTGCGCCGGGCAGCGGGCCGGAGCCGGGATACGGCGGCGGCCCGGCGCATGCTGGCGCTGGCGCTGGTGCTGGACGGCGCGTCGCCCAGGGAGGCGGCGCAGGCTGCGGGCATGGACCGGCAAACCCTGCGCGACTGGGTACACCGCTACAACGAGGAGGGCTTGGCTGGGCTGTCGGACCGGCGCGGCGATGTCGGGCCCGAGCGGCTGCTGTCGCCCGAGCAGGAGGCGGCGGTTGCCGAATGGGTCCGCCAAGGGCCTGACCTGGCCGAGCACGGCGTGGTGCGCTGGCGCCGGGCGGACCTTGCGCGGGCCATCCAGGCCCGGTTCGGAGTGAGCTTGGCCGAACGTACGATGAGCACCGTGTTGCGCCGGCTCGGGTTCCGACGCCTGGTCGCCCGACCTCGGCACCCCGGGCACAACCCCGAGGCACAAGCGTCTTTCAGCGCGACTTCGCCGCCCTCATAGATGCCGCCCTGCCCGACCGCGCCCGCGGCAAGCCGCTGGAGCTGTGGTGGCAGGACGAGGCCCGCATCGGCCCGCAGGGCACGCTGACCCGGGTCTGGGCCGAGCGTGGCTCGCGCCCGACAGCGCCCCGCGACCAGCGCTACGCCTGGTGTTACCGGTTCGGCGCCATCTGCCCGGCCCGCGGCAGCGGGGCAGGCTTGGTGCTGCCCACCGCTAACGCGGTTTCACTTTACTCGGACGCATAGCCAGAGTTGGCGAGGTAGTTACGGCACTCGGCTGGGCTGAAGCGGTCGAGCAGGGTGCCGATGGTGGTCCACAGTGCCTCCCTGGTGCGGGTGGCCGCGGCGCGGAGCAGGGCCTTGAGCTTGGCGAAGAGCTGCTCGATGGGGTTCAGGTCGGGGGAGTACGGGGGCAGGTAGAGGATGCTGGCCCCTGCCGCCCTGATCACGTCCCGCACGCCCGCGACCTTGTGGACGGCGAGGTTGTCCATGACCACCACGTGGCCGGGCCGCAGAGCCGGGGCGAGAGACTGCTTCACGTAGGCCAGAAAGGCCGGGCCGGTCATGGGCCCGTCGAGCACCAGCGGGGCCACGATGCCGCTGCTGCGCAGGCCTGCGACAAAGGTGGTGGTGCGCCAGTGCCCGTGCGGGGCGGCGTGGACCAGGCGCTCGTTCCGGGATGCCCAGCCGTAGCGGCGGACCATGTTGGTGGCCGCGCCGGTCTCATCGAGGAACACGAAGGCGTCCGGGTCCATGAAGCGCTGCCACACCCGCCAGCGCCGGCGATGTGCCGCAACATCAGGGCGGTCCTGCTCAGCCGCCCTCAGGCTGTTTTTTTGTGCGACAGCCCGAGCCTGCGCAGGGTCGACCAGATCGTGGTCAGGCACCCCGCCTCGATGCCCCGGGCCAGCAGCGCCGCCTGGATCTCGGCCAGCGTGATGTTGCCCTTGGCTGCCACCAATTGCCGCAGCAGGGCTTCGTGCCCGGCCAGCAGCGGCTTGCGGTAGCCGCCGATCCGCGCCGGGGCCGTGCTGCCGGTCTGGCGCACGCGACGCACCAGCTTGATGGTTGCGGACCCGCTCACGGCAAAACGCCGCCCCGCCTCGCGGGCCGAACTGCCCGCCTCCACCGCCTGCACCAGGCGGCGACGCAGGTCCTGCGACAACGGTGCGGCCATTCCATCCCTCGCTGCTCAAACAGCAGCGTCGAATCAGAACCCGCGAGCCCACGCAACACCAAAATGCTCTAGGCGAGCGCCCATCCGCCCGTGATCCCGCCCGGCAGACCGCCGAAGTTCAGATCCGCTGCGCGACCCTCAACACCTTCAACGCCTTTGGTATGCCCGACACCATCGCCCGCGCTTGATCAAACCCTCAAAGATCGAACCACATCCTCCGACTGAATTCTGCAACAGCGCCCCGCGATGAATTCTTCGGTGACCTGCCGATGAGACGCGGCGCCATGGGGACGGTGCCGTGCCATGACTTTCATCCTCAAAGTCCAGCTAGTGGTCTGAGTTAGAAGTTCTTTGGCAGAATCGTCCGACGCTGGCGAGGATGTCATCGGCGGTCTTGGTCCAGATGAAGGGCTTCGGCGCGGCGTTGGTCTGGGCAATGTAGCCCTGG
>NZ_JBLLEB010000049.1:0-29715 GCF_047690175.1 Roseomonas sp. BN140053
GCACCATCCCGGACCTCTGGGCCGCCATCGCCGATGCGCTCCCGCAGTTCACGCCCGCCGAGTGCGCCAACTACTTCACCGCGTGCGGATATGAGCCGGAATGACCGGAAACTGCTCTAGGTCGATAAAGCGCCACCGCGCCACCCGCGCCGAGATGGAGCAGCGCTGGGCGGCGCTGCGGGCCATCGTCGCCGCCATGCGCCCGATGACCGTGCGCCAGGTGTTCTACCAGGCCACCGTCCAGGGCATCGTCGACAAGACCGAGCAGGGCTACGCCAAGGTCAAGACCGACCTCGCCGACATGCGTCGCGCCGGCCAGCTGCCCTACGCCTGGCTGGCCGACAACACGCGCTGGATGCGCAAGCCCCACACCCATGGCAGCGTGGAGGAGGCGCTGGCCGAGACCGCCCGGCTGTACCGCAAGTCGCTCTGGGCCGACGCCGATTGCTACGTCGAGGTGTGGCTGGAGAAGGATGCGCTGTCCGGCGTCGTCTACCCCGTTACCAGCACCTACGACGTGCCGCTCATGGTGGCGCGCGGCTACGCCTCGCTCACCTTCCTGCACTCCGCTGCCGAGCACATCAGCGATCTCGATGTGCCGACACATATCTACCACCTGGGCGACTTCGACCCCTCCGGCGTGGACGCCGGGCGCAAGATCGAGGCGACCCTGCAGGAGATGGCGCCGCGAGCGGATATCCACTTCGAGCGGCTGGCCGTACACCCGGAGCAGATCACGGCCTGGGACCTGCCGACCCGGCCCACCAAGGCCAGCGACAGCCGCGCCCGCGGCTTCGGCGAGGTGTCGGTGGAGCTGGACGCCATCGAGCCGGGCCGACTGCGGTCGCTGGTGGAGCAGGCCATCGAGGCCCACCTGCCGGCGGAGCAGCTGGAGGTGCTGCGGGTCGCCGAGGCAAGTGAGCGTGACACCCTGCTCGGGCTGGTGGAGCGGCTGCGCGACACCGGCCTGGCGGAGTTCACGCCGTGAACGCCTGGAGCGAGATGACGCCCGAGGCAGCGTCTGACGCCACCTGTACGCCGGCGCTGGAGCGTCCCGTCGCGATCACCGTGTTCAGCAGCTACGCGGCCAACAGCAAGCGCGAGGGGCGGCTCAGCCTCGAGGAGTTGGCCGAGCAGGTACGCAGCGTCTCTGCCGCGCGCAAGGATCAGCTGCCCTGGCTCAAGCTGGCCCGCTTCGGCGACACTCGGACCGAGCGGGGTAGCCTGCGCCACGATGCCAACCTGCTGGCCATCAGCGGCATCGAGGCGGACTACGACGGCGAACAGGTGCCCTTCGACAGTGCGGCCGAGACCCTGGCCAAGGCCGGTGTGCTGGCCATGGTCTATACCTCCCCCAGCCACCGCGAGGACGCTCCGCGCTGGCGCGTGCTGTGTCCCTTCTCGGCGGAGCTGCCGCCCGGCGAGCGCGATCACCTGCTCGGGCGGCTCAACGGCCTGTTCGGGGGCGTCTTCAGTGCCGAGAGCTGGACGCTGTCCCAGGCCTACTACTACGGACGTGTCGGCACCAACCCGGACCACCGGGTCGAGCTGCTGGACGGCACGGCCATCGACCTGCTGGACGAGTTGGACGAAGCCTGGATCGGCAAGCCGAACACCGCGCCCCAGGCTACCACCCCAGGTGCCCCGCCGCGCTCGGGGCCGGTGGATGAGGCGGCACTGCTGGCTGAGATCATCAGCGGCAAGTCGTACCATGAGGCCACCGTCCGCCTGCTCGGGCGCTGGGCTCGCGACGGTGTGGCCCTGATGAACGCCCGGCAGCGCTTGCAGGACGCCATGGATGCAGTGCCCGAGGCGGAGCGGGACGCGCGCTGGCAGGCCCGCCGCGCCGACATCGACCGATGCCTCGAGGACATCTACGTCAAGGAGGCCCGTGCGCGTGATGAAGGTCGCCGGCCGGCCAGTGGTGCGCGTGGGGGGCGATCGCGCCCTCCCCCTGCCGCCAGCGCCGCCGCCTCGTCTGAGGAGCCCGGCCTGGTCACCGAGGACAGCGTGGCCACCGCCTTCGTGCAGCAGCACGGTGCCGAGCTGCGCTACTGCCACGACGCCGGGAAATGGTATCGGTGGACGGGGGCGGTCTGGCAGCGGGAGAACACACGTCTCGCCTTTACCTGGGCCCGGCTGGCCGCCCGCGAACTGGCCCTGGCCACCGACGAGGCCAAGGTCGCCGTGGCAGCCGGCAAGGCTTCCTTCGCATCCGGGGTGGAGCGCTTCGCCTTGGCCGACCCGGCCGTGGCCGTCACCAGTGCCGTCTGGGACGCCGATCCCTGGCTGCTCGGCACCCCCGGCGGCACCGTGGACCTGCGCACCGGCGAGCTGCGCCCCGCGCGGCCCGCAGACCACATCTCCCGCTCCGCCGCGATCACGCCGGCCGACACCGCGAGCTGCCCGGCTTGGCTGGCCTTCCTCGACCAGGCCACCGGCGGTGACCAGGAGCTGATCGCCTTCCTGCAGCGCTGGCTCGGCTACTGCCTGACCGGCATCACCAGTGAGCATGCCCTGCTCTTCGTCTATGGCCCGGGCGGCAACGGCAAGGGCGTACTGCTGAACACCGTGGCCGGCATTCTCGGCAGCTACAGCACTACCGCCGCCATCGACACTTTCACCGCGGCGCAGGGGGACCGCCACCCCACCGACCTCGCCATGCTGCACGGCGCGCGCATGGTGATGGCCACCGAGACCGAGGAGGGCCGGGCCTGGGCCGAGGCCCGCATCAAGGTCATGACCGGCGGTGATCCGATCAGCGCCCGCTTCATGCGGCAGGACTTCTTCACCTTCACCCCGGCCTTTAAGCTGACCATCAGCGGCAACCACAAGCCGGCCCTGCGCAACGTCGACGACGCCGCCCGCCGCCGGTTCAACGTGGTGCCCTTCCTGCACAAGCCCGCCAAGCCGGACCCGAACCTGCCCGAGACGCTGCGGGCGGAATGGCCGGGCATCCTGCGCTGGATGATCGAGGGCTGCCTGGCGTGGCAGCGCGATGGGCTGGCCCGACCCCGGGCGGTGCTGGACGCCACCACGGAGTACTTCGCAGAGCAGGACGTGCTGGCGCAGTGGGTCGAGGAGTGCTGCGAGCAGGACCGCGTCTACGGCGAGACCAGCGCCGCCCTCTTCGCCTCCTGGCGTGCCTTCGCCACCAGCCGGGCCGAGGAGCCACGCAACGCGAAGTGGTTCGCCACCATGCTGGAGCGCCAGGGCTTCCAGCGGGTCAAGGATTGCGACCAGTTCCGCGGGCGCGGTTTCCGCGGCCTCCGCATCATCCCGGAAGCCTCCACCGAGCACTGGGGGAACCGGGACTGATGGCCACCAGCCCCCTCCCAGCGACGCCAGCGACGCGTGCGACGCGTCTCCCGGATGACGGCCCACGCGCGCGCACGCGTGGTCGGTTTTACGGAACACGCGTCGCACGCGTCGCTCACGTCGCTGCGCCGGACCGAGCAGCCCTAGCAGCAGCCCATTCCCTCTCCAACGGAGCCCGCCATGACCACGCAGCGACCCGACACGCCCGCCACCTTCCCGCCCTACAACCCGCAGGAGCCCCGCTGATGGCCCCGCCGCGCTACACGCCGACCGAAGAACAGCGCCGCACCGTGCGCACCATGGCCGCCTACGGCATCCCGCAGGACGCCATTGCCCGCGTCGTCCGCTGCTCCGAGCCAACCCTGCGCCGGGCGTACCGCTTCGAGCTCGACACCGCCGTCACCGAAGCCAACGCCCGCGTCGCGCAGTGCCTGTTCCAGCAGGCCACCACGCCGGGGAACATCGCGGCCACGATCTTCTGGCTGAAAGCACGGGCCGGCTGGCGCGAGAAGCAGCTGGTCGAGGTGTCCGGCCCCAACGGTGCGCCACCCGAGCCGCAGAAGGTCGTGGTGGTCATCCGCGAGTTCGGCGGGGCTGAGGACAACGACCCGGTGGAGGGCAAGCCCGAGCCCCGGCTGATCGAGGGACAGCGCGCATGAGCACCCTGACCGCCTCCCCCTTGTTTCCCCCCTACAACCTCGCTTCCGTGGCCGAGCTGGTGCCCTACGCCCGCAATGCCCGCACTCACTCGCCGGCGCAGGTGGCCCAGATCGCCGCGTCCATCCGCGAGTTCGGCTTCACCAACCCCATCCTGGTCGACGGCCGGCGCGGGGTGATCGCCGGCCACGGTCGCCTGCTCGCCGCCCGCCAGCTGGGCATGACCGAGGTGCCCACCCTCGAACTCTCCCACCTCACCGCCGCCCAGCGCCGGGCCTACGTGCTGGCCGATAACCGCCTGGCGCTCTCGGCCGGCTGGGACGAGCAGCTGCTCCGGGTCGAGCTGGGGGAGCTCTCGGCCGAGGGCTTCGACCTGAGCCTCACCGGCTTCGAGCGGCTGGAGATCGCGGGCTTCCTGGCCGAGCCAACCGCCGGGCTGACCGACCCGGACGAGGTCCCTACCCCGCCGGAGCAGCCCGTATCAGCCGTGGGGGATACGTGGCTGCTGGGCCGCCACCGGCTCACCTGCGGCGACAGCACCGATGCGGACACCGTGGCCAGGGCGCTGAACGGGGTGCGCCCGCACCTGATGGTCACGGACCCGCCCTACGGGGTGGAGTACAACCCGGCCTGGCGCAATGCCGCCCTGGAGGGCAGCAAGACCGCCCGCACGGGCAAGGTGCTCAACGACCACCGGGCGGACTGGCGCGAAGCCTGGGCGCTGTTCCCTGGCGAGGTAGCCTATGTCTGGCATGGGGCGCTGCACGCCGGCACGGTGGCCGACAGTCTCACCGCCTGCGGGTTCCAGATCCGGGCGCAAATCGTTTGGGCCAAGGAGCGCCTCGTCCTCGGGCGCGGCAATTACCACTGGCAACATGAACCGGCGTGGTACGCGGTGCGCGACGGCGGCAGGGGTCACTGGTCGGGCGACCGCAAGCAGACCACGCTTTGGTCCATCCCGAGCCGCGCCCAGGACACCGACACGGTGCACGGCACGCAGAAGCCGGTCGAATGCATGCGCCGGCCGATGGAGAACAACAGCAGCCCGGGCCAGGCCGTCTACGAGCCGTTCTCCGGCTCCGGTACCACGCTGATCGCGGCAGAAATGTCGGGGCGCGCCTGCCACGCCGTGGAGCTGTCCCCGGCTTACGTGGACGTGGCCGTGCTGCGCTGGCAGGCCTTCACTGGCCAGGAGGCGGTGCTGGAGGGCAGTGGGGCCACCCACGCCAGCGTGGCCGCCCAGCGCGCTGGGGAGGCCTGAGATGGCCCAGGGCGCGACCTTTCAGCCCACCGACGAGCAGCGCAAGACGGTGCGCGTCATGTCAGGTTTCGGCATCCCGCAAACCGACATCGCTACCCTGCTCGACATCGACCCCAAGACCCTGCGCCTGCATTTCCGCCGCGAGCTCGACCGCGGCTCCGTCGAGGCCACCGTCAAGGTGGCGCAGACGCTGTTCCAGATGGCCACCTCCGGCCAGAACACCGCGGCCGCCATTTTCTGGATGAAGGCGCGTGCCGGCTGGCGGGAGAAGCAGGAGGTGGTGCTGTCCACCCGGAGGGCCGGCGAGCTGAGCGATGCCGAGCTCGAGGAGGAGATCGCCCGGGCGCGTGCCGCCCGGCTGGTGCTGCACCGCGAGGCGCCCGACGATGGCGACTGACCCCGCTCAGAGTGACCCCGCCTGGGAGCTGGGCCAGCGCCGGGCCATCCGCCGCGACTTCGGCTTGTGGTGCGAGCACGCCCTCGCTCCCCAGGGCCTGGCACCCGCAGCCCACCACCGCCTGCTGATCCGCGAGCTGCAGGCGGTGGCCGACGGGGTGCACGACCGCCTGATGGTGTTCATGCCGCCGGGATCGGCCAAGTCGACCTATACCTCCGACCTGTTCCCCGCCTGGTTCCTGGCCCAGGGCCGCGACCGCCGGGTCATCGCCACCAGCAACACCGCCGACCTCGCCGGCGCCTTCTCCCGCCGGGTGCGCAGCCGCATCCGCAGCCACGGCCCGACCCTCGGCTACCGGCTGGACCGGGAAGCCGAGGACCTATGGACCACTAGCAACGGCGGCGAGTACCGCGCGGCCGGCATCGGTGGCGTGATCACCGGCCTGCGGGCCGACCTGGCGCTGATCGACGACCCCGTGAAGTCGCGCGAGGAGGCCGACAGCGAGGCGCGCCGGGCCCGGGTGTGGGAATGGTTCGGCGACGACCTGCGCACCCGCCTCCGTCCCGGGGCCGCCATCGTGGTGGTGCAGACCCGCTGGCACCAGGACGACCTGTCCGGCCGGCTGCTGGCCGCGCAGCGCGAGCAGTGGCGTGTGGTGTCGCTGCCGGCCGAGGCGGAGGACGATGACCCGCTGGGCCGTGCGCCGGGGGAGATGCTGTGGGGCGACGACGCCTACGGCTATGCCGCCTCGCTGGCCCGGGTGAAGGCCGAGGCCAGCACCCGCAGCTGGTCGGCGCTGTACCAGCAGCGGCCGGTGCCGGACACCGGCGACTACTTCCAGCGCGAATGGCTGCACCCGGCCGAGAGCCTACCGGACCGGGCCACCCTGCAGGTGTATGGCGCCTCCGACTACGCGGTCACCGCCGACGGCGGTGACTACACCGTGCATGTGGTGGTCGGCATGGACCCCAGTGGCCGGCTGTGGCTGCTGGACCTATGGCGCGGGCAGGCGGCGGCGGATGCTTGGATCGAGGCCTTCTGCGACCTGGTGCGGCAGTGGCGCCCGATCGGCTGGGCAGAGGAAACCGGGCAGATCCGGGCAGGCGTGGGGCCGTTCCTGGAGCGGCGGATGCGCGAGCGGCAGGCCTATGTGGCGCGGCAGGCCTTTCCCACCCGCGGTGACAAGGCGGTGCGGGCGCAATCGATCCGCGGCCGCATGGCGCTGGACGGGCTGTACGTGCCGCAGCACGCGCCCTGGCGGCAGGCGTTCGAGGCGGAACTGCTGACCTTCCCCGCTGGCCGACACGACGACCAGGTGGACGCGCTGGGGCTGGTTGGGCAGTTGCTGGACAGGATGGTCAAAGGCACCGCGCCCCAGAGCCAGGCCACCGACCGCCGGGACAGCTACGCGCGGCTGTTCGACGCGACCGAGGAGGCCGACTCTTGGAGAACGGCCTGAGACCCGACAGCGCTAGCACCAGCGCCAGCCCGCTCACGACCAGACCGGATTCTCGTGTCAGCGGCCCACCGAGGCTTTACTTATGGTCGATGCCAGTGGGAGCGAGCGGCGAGTGACAGCTTACATGCTCGTGCAAGGTACTATCACCGACGAGGAACAGTACGGGAGGTACCGCGAAGCGGTCATGCCACTGATCGCGACGTTCGGGGGGAAGCACGTGAGAGGCGGAACTGTTGAACTCCTAGAAGGCCAGCACGACGAGCGTCGGACAGCCTTGTTCGAGTTCCCTTCCCTGGAAGCCATCCACGCATTCTGGAACTCGCCAGAGTACGGTCCCGTGAAGGAACTGCGACGCGGTGCAGCAGACCTGCAGATCTGGGCCATTCCAGGGCTCTGACCCGGTCGCTCGGTGGACATCCGCAGTTCGCTCCGCTGGACAACACTCGAAGCTCCGCCTCAGCTCCAAGCCCCATGTTCACCACCGACCAACGACCGTTGATCGGTGGTGAACACCCTTCCCCGAAGCGAGAAACTAAGAATCCGTCGCCGCTGCGTGCCCTTTGGCCGCGAACTTGGGAGTTGGCTCACGTGTCCGCACGAGCCCGGGGAGCAGGCACATCGCGCGGGGCAAACCGCAGCACTAGCCAACCGAGCAGCCCCGCCAAGAGCGAACCACCGAGAATGCCGATCTTCACCTCGTCCTGGAGCACGGGGGCATTAGCGAACGCGAGCATCCCAATGAACAGGCTCATGGTGAACCCGATGCCGCAGAGTAGCGAGACGCCTAGCAACTGGAGCTTGCCCGCCCCCATCGGTAGATCGGCCCAGCCGAACCGGATGGCCAAAGCCGCAGTGCCAAACACTCCCACCAACTTGCCGAACAGTAATCCGAAGGCAACGCCGAGCGTGAGGTGATCGGTCAAAAGGTCGTAGGTCACACCCGCGAAGGACACCCCAGCATTGGCGAAACCAAAGATGGGAATGATGAGGAACGCGACCCAGTTGTGCAGCCCGTGCTCCAGGCGGTGCAGCGGCGAACCCACAGCATCATCCAGCCGGCCGGGCGTTGCATGGAGGGGGATCGTGAAGGCGAGCGCTACCCCGGCGATGGTGGCGTGCACGCCCGAGCGCAGGACGAAGTACCAAAGCATCGAACCAAGTAGCAGGTATGGCAGCAGCCGTGTGACGCCGAGCCGGTTCATGGCCACGAGAACCACAACGAGAGCCAGCGCAAGCCCGAGGTTTAGCAACGAAAGGTCACCCGTGTAGAACACGGCGATGATCGCGACCGCGCCAAGGTCATCGATGATGGCGAGGGCCGTCAGGAAAATCTTGAGCGATGTCGGCACGCGCGAGCCGAGCAGGGCGAGAACACCGAGCGCGAAGGCAATGTCGGTGGCCGACGGAATGGCCCAGCCCCGAAGGGTCGCCGGGTCATGCCAGTTGAAGGCCGCGAAGATCAATGCGGGGACAACCATGCCGCCCAATGCTGCGGCCCCGGGCAGGATACGGCGACCCCATGTGGAGAGCTGCCCGTCCAGGACCTCGCGCTTGATCTCAAGACCGACCAACAGGAAGAACACCGCCATCAGGGCGTCGTTGATCCAGTGCAATACGCTCAGGGACCCCAGATACGCTCCGAGGGCGCCGAAGTAGGTCGGCGCCAGGGGCGAGTTGGCGACGAGCAGGGCCAGGGCAGCGGCCGCCATGAGCACCAGTCCGCCTGAGGCCGAGTTATCGAGGAACTTGCGCAGCATAGAGGCGGGAGGGTGACCACCCACCCGGACGGGTAATGCCATGATCGAGAGGTCCTCGGTTCAGCCAGCCACCCGCGCAAGGCAGATCTGGTTCAGACTTTCAGGCCCGAGCGGGTTGCGCGCGAAGTCGCCGTAGCGCGCCGTCAGTTCGAATCCGCCGGCTTCCAAGAGGAGGGGCAGCTCCTGTGGAAAGAACTGACGCAGCACCAGCGGCGCCATAGGGCGTGCCTCGCCCTCGCTATGCCGAACGTACCATTGGGCTACCCGCACCTGCGCGATCGGGTCGTAGGACGCGACTTCCTCCGCCTCGACGGCAGAGGAAGGGTTGGGGCCGAGATCCAGCCGCCGCACCTCGCCCTCGGGGCGGCTGAGAAGGCCAAGGTCCGGCCGGACGACGTCGAAGGCGAGCACGCCTGCGGGCATCAGGTGCCGCCGAACCGCGGCCAAGCAGGCGCGCACCTCCTCCGTTTGCGTCAGGTGAGCGAGTGAGTTGCAGGAGATGATCACTGTCCCGAAGCGCTGGCCGAGCTCGAAGTCGCGCATGTCACCGAGAAGAAACCGCACGGGAAGCACCTGCTCTCGCGCTTTGCGCTTCGCGGCGGCCAACATGGTACGGGACGTATCGAGCCCGACGACCTCGTGCCCATCCCTGGCGATCGGCAAGGTCAGCCGCCCCGTGCCGCAAGCCAGTTCCAGCACCGGTCCGCGCTGGCCGTGCGCCACCTCGCGGTAGAAGACTTCGCAGGGGCCGGGCTGCACGACGGCGTCGTAAAGTGCCGCTTCGTCATAGAGTGACGGAGGAGCATCGTGCTTCCTGCTGGACGCGGTGGTGGCTGAACGGGAACCTGCGTCCATGTCGAAGACAGGCTCAGAGAGCACAAGGTGGGGTGGTGTCTGCATACCCATCCTGTTGTCACTGAAGCAGAGCTCGTTCAATCCGCATCGAGCGTTCCTCCTGATATCCTTTCCCCCCGGTGAGGGCTGAGCCTCGGACTCCGGAGGGGCTGGACAACTGCATGCTGGCCTCACCCCCCCAGACTGTTGTTGGTTGCCTCGATTGGGTTGCACCCAGCTGGTCAGCAGCTTGCGCGTGCCAGCACCCGCGCGACGGTCGCGTGGGTCCACGTGGCGCTCCCGCGCGGGGTGGATACCCCACGCCTGCTCAGCGCACGCGCGATCCCCTTGTGCGTAGTGATGCCCTCAGCGCGCAGCACTTCCATCTCCAGCGCGAGCCGGTGTGCCGCCTGCTCCGCCGCTGACCGTCGCGCCTGAGCCGCAGCCGCCGCACAGGGCGGCACCACGGGCCGGTGCCCGCGGTCTCCACCCAGCACCGCCCCACGCGCCCGTGCCGCCGCCAACGCCGCCCGGGTCCGCTCCGAGATCAGCTCCCGCTCCTTCTGTGCCATGGCCGCGTAGACCCGCATCATCAGGTCATCCGCGCCAGGCATGTCGGCCGCACGGATCGACAGTCCCTCCTCGAGCAAGCCCGAGAGCGTGTGGGCGCGGCGGGTGATCCGATCCAGCCGTGCTGCCACTAGCGTGGCCCCGAGCTGCCGGCAGCGGGCCAGAGCGGCCTGGAACCCGGGCCGGCGGTCGTCCTTGCCGCTGGCCACGTCGGAGTACTCCGCCACCAAGGTCCAACCCTGGGCTGCCACGAAGGCGCGGACGCTGGCCTGCTGTGCCTCGAGCCCCAGCCCGCTGTGCCCCTGCTCGGCCGTGGATACCCGGTACAGCGCCACCGCGTAGCGTGGGCCCGCGACTGCCTTCCGCATCAGCCTGCCTCCGCCACGCGGTACACGGTGTAGCTGCCCTTGGCCCCTGCCCTGCCCGGGCCGACTTGGCGGACGCGATCGAGCACCTCGACCGGGGTGCCGCGCCGCTTCAGGCCGGCGAGGAAGCCGCGCACGGTATGGGGGGCCCAGTCGGTTGCCTCGATCACCTGGGCGATGGTGGCGCCCTCGGGGCGACGTAGAAGGGCCAGTACCGCGGCCTGCTTGGTGCCCGTGCGCGGGCCACGTGAGCTGGTTGTGGTTCGCTGGGCAAGCTTCCGCATCAGGGCAGTGCGGAGCTGCTCTACGGCTGCTGACAGAGTGGTGGGTGGGCTCTCGGCGTCCCAGGCTGCCACCACGGCCTGAACGGCCCCAAGCAGGCCAACAGGAGCTTGTGCAGGCGGCTCGGCGGCCTGCAGGCCTTCCACGGCATTAGCCAGGGACAGACCGTGACGGGCCGCAGCCAGTTCCGGCGTGGCGTTCTTGTTCGGAGCGGACTTCCGGACCAGCAGCCCGGTCTTGAGCAGGGAGGCGATGACGGCCTGCCGTGGTGGCGCGGGCACGTCGGGCAGCGTGGCAGCGTGGCTCTGGTTGACCATCGTAGGGTTCCGGTGCGGCTGGCCCGACCTCCGGGTGCCGCTACCACCCGGAGCCCTGCCGGGCCCTGGCCGGTGGGGCGTGGCCACCTTGCAGCGTCGTGCCGCGGTGCCGGTGCACTGATTGCTCAACCTGCAACCGAAGCCAACCGGTTCGAGAGTCCAGAGGGCCAGCCGGAGCTGGCCCTTGGTGAGCGCTGGCGTCCAGGAGTCGCGGAGCAAGAGTGACAGCGAAGCAGTCTCAAAGCTGGGCAAGGGGGAAGCTGCTCGATGCCGCAAAGGAGACCATTTACAATCTGGGGTTGAGATGCATTAATTTAGTAATCTCACCGCGTGCATTTTGCGACTTTGGCCAGCATGCGATTGGAAGGAAACATCTCGGCCGTGCCAACCCGATTTCCTTCGCTCGGCTTGCAACACCGTCTGAGCAGCCTCTCGGCCCAGGCTCGCGACGTCCTCCTTATCCTTGCTGGCTGCGTCGTAACCTATGTCTTCGCAGTCGCAACCGATGCCTTCGAGTTGCTGATCGACTTCGCGGCGGAGCACGAGGAATGGCAACTCGACGAAGTCCTCGTGATGCTGATGATCTCCGCCTTTGGCCTGCTTGCCTACGGCTACCGTCGCCTGCAGGAACTGCAGAGAGAGACTACGCGGCGAGAAGCCGCCGAACGGGATGCGCGGCATCAGGCGTTGCACGACCCACTCACAGGCTTGCCTAACCGCTTCCTGCTGGCGCAACACCTGGACCAGGCTCTCGCCAACGCCCGGCGTAACGGTGAGAGCGTCGCCGTCATGCGTCTCGACCTGGACCGCTTCAAAGAGGTGAATGACAGCCTCGGACACGCCGCAGGGGACGCGCTGCTCCGGATCTTGGCAGAGCGCCTGCGCGGAGCGCTGCGGGAGGAAGACACTATCGCCCGGGTCGGTGGCGACGAGTTTGTGGTGCTTCAGCGAGGCCTGCAGCAGCCTAGCGGCGCAGCAGGCTTGGCAAGCCGACTTATCGCCGCTGTCTCAGAGCCTTATGACCTCCCACACGGGGCACGGGCGGCCTGTGGAGTCAGTATCGGCGTAGCGGTTTCTCCAGCCGATGGTGACCAGCCAGATATCCTGCTTCAGGCTGCCGATTCAGCTCTCTACTTGGCGAAATCCGAAGGACGCGGAGCTGCGCGATTTTTCGAGAAGGGCATGGATGCGGCCCTTCGTGAACGCCAGGAACTCAGTGCTGCCCTGCGCATCGCCACGGCTTCCGGCGACTTCCTGGTGCACTACCAGCCGCTTTGCGCACTACCCGAGAAGCGCCTCGTAGGCTTTGAGGCTCTGGTGCGCTGGCAACATCCCAGCCGCGGGATGGTGCCGCCAGCGGAGTTCATCCCGATTGCGGAGGAGACCGGCCTGATCATCGGAATTGGCGAGTGGGTGCTACGGACAGCATGCATAGAAGCGGCATCTTGGCCCGGTGAGATCGGCGTGGCGGTGAATTTGTCGCCCATTCAATTCCGGCGTGGCGACCTGCTGGCGACAGTGCAGGCGGCGTTGTCAGAATCTGGCCTCGACCCACGCCGCCTAGAACTAGAGGTAACAGAGGGCCTGCTGCTGCAGAACAGCGCCGCCACGCTGACGGTGCTGGGGCAACTGCGTGCTATGGGTGTGAGGATCGCAATGGACGATTTCGGCACAGGCTACTCCTCGCTGAACACTCTTTGGCGCTTTCCCTTCGACAAGGTGAAGATCGACGCCTCGTTTGTGCGGGGGATGATGCAGGACGAGAAGGCAGCAGCCATTGTTGAAACCGTCCTTGGCCTTGGCCGTACCCTGGGTCTGGCGGTAACGGCCGAAGGCGTCGAGACGGCAGCCCAAGCCGAGGCACTAGGCAGGGCAGGATGCGATCAGGGACAGGGTTTCCTACTCGGGCGCGCAATGCCGGCCGTGGAAGCTCGGCATCTTATCGGACAGACGGCTTCAACGCTTGCGGAAGCGCCGTAGGGCAGACCTGGCAGACGCGCTCGAGCACCTCGACCGAGGTGCCGCGCCGCTTCAGGCCGACGAGGAAGCCGCGCACGGTGTGCTGTGCCCAGCCGGCGGTCTCGACCACCTGGACCACGGTGGCGCCCTCGGGGCGGCGTAGCAGGGCCAGTACCGCGGCCTGCTTGGTGCCGGTACGTGGAGTGCGCGGCCGGCTGGTGGATGGCTGGGCGGCCTTCCGGGCCAGGGCGGTGCGGAGGAGCTCGACGGCCACCGATAGGGCGTCGGGCGGGCTGTGGGCGTCCCAGGCTGCTACCACGGCCTGAGCGGCCCCACGCAGGCCGGCAGGGGCGTGGGTGGGCGCCTCGACAGGCTGCCCTTCTCCCGTTGCCGAGCTGGCCGCAGTCAGGCCAACCTCGCTGGCGCGCGCGTCCGGCCCATCCTCATCGACAGGAGCAGGCTTCTGGGTCAGCAACCCGGTCTTGAGCAGCGAGGCGATGACGGCCTGCCGTGGTGGTGCGGGGACGTCGGGTAGCGTGGCGGTATAGCTCTGCTTGACCATAGTCGGGCTCCGGTGCGGCTGGCCCGACCTCCGGGTTCCGTCCGGGTTCCGCTACGGCCCTGAGCCCCCCGAGCGATGGCCGGTGGAGCGCAGGCGTCTCATGGTGTGTTCACGTGGTGACAGCGCATCGTTCGCTCCGACCACAACACAAACCAAGCAGTTCCTACACGAAACGAGCTTGGATCAGACGCCATTGGCGACAGGATGGTTGCAAAACGTTGCCGTTGAATCCTCTGGGCCGACCCAATGGAAGTCTGACTGTATGATCCTGGACCAAGTTACGCAGCTTCAACAAGAGCACCCTCGTAGCTCACCAAGGACGCTGCCGACATTCACTACCCCTGGTTGCAACCCGAGATTACTGGGCTAGTTTCCATACGCCGAACGTTGATCCGGGAAAATGGCATCGAGGGAATCGGGGCTGCAAACATGTGTCACCCTCGAATCGTCCACACAGTGAGAATGGTGCATCCGAAGCCGACGGACTGGTCTGTTGCCATGTTTCAGCGTCTCCTCGGAACGGCAGGACACGTCCTACGGAACCGTCGCGGCAATGTTGCGGCCGTGGTGGCAGTCAGCGGCTCCGTTCTCATCGGGATGGCCGGCCTCGCGACCGAGGGAGGCCGCTACTACCTGGCTCTGCAGGACACCCAGAACGCAGCGGATGTTTCGGCCATGGCTGCGGCTTCGGCCTACCTGTTTCGCGGGCGGGCTGCTGCTCTGGCGGCGGGCCGCGAGGTCGCGGGGCGGAACGGCTTCGCCACGGTCGAGGTGATGGTGAACAGCCCGCCCACCTCGGGCGCCATGGTGGGCAAGCTCGACGCCTTCGAGGTCCAGATCAGGAGACAGGTGCCGATCATCCTGAGCCGCACCTTCCTGGGCCGGGATGCGGTACAAGCGAGCGGGCGGGCTGTTTCGCTCCTTTATGGGACAACACCCGTCTGCATCCTTGCCCTGACCGGCACGCTCACGGTTCACGACTCCAGTTCGTTCAGCGCGCCGGGCTGTGCCGTCGGGTCCAATGCCCCGGGTGCCTCGGTCGCCATTCCGCAATCGAACAGCAGCGTCGTGGCACGAGCTGTGATGTCATTCGGAACTTGCAGCGGGTGCAACAATACTCGCTGGCGCTTCGCCGAGGGATACCAGGAACACGCGCCACCGGTGAGCAACCCGTACGAGCGCCTGGACAGCAAAGCTTTCACGACAGCGACCGGCGCCTCCTGCCTAACGATGCTACCGACGGTCGTGACTGCGGCGATCCAGCCCACGGGAATGAGCAAGGCATATTGCGCCTCGGTGACGGTGTCCAACACCTCGGCGGTGACCTTCACGCCCGGCACCTATGTTTTCCAGAGCACGTTGTCGCAGGTCGCTTCGTTGAACATCCGCAGCATTTCCAGCTTCACCTGCGACGGCTGCACCTTCATCTTCCGCGGTACTGTTCCAGGCAGCCTGAGCATCGGCCAGACCTCCAGGGTGTCCATCTCCGCTCCTGCGAGCAACGGGGACGACTCCGATTACGACGGGGTCCTGGTTCATCGCGCGCGTACGGCCTTCAATGGAACCAGCAGCGCCCCCGACCTGTCCATCCAGGGCGTCTCCTCTGCTAGCCTGGCGGGCGGCATCTACGCCCCCAGCTCCTACGTGAAGATCGGGCAGCTCAGCTCGAGCAGTTCGACCGGCTGCCTCGCCCTGGTCGGCGGAACCCTCGACATCAGCGGCCTGAGCAGCTTCGGCTTCGACGTTTCGAACTGCACCAACTACCGGACCAGCGTGCCTGCGGCGCGCGTGGTACGGCTGGTGGAGTAGCTCGATGCGGCAACGGATACGATCGTCCCTTTGCGGCGCGTTGCTCGACCGCAGGGGCGTCAGCGCCGTCGAATTCGCCCTGGTCGCACCGGCGCTCCTGCTCCTGCTGTTCAGCATGTACGATGTGGGCAGTGCCATGTGGCGCACCATGCGGCTGGAGATGGCCGCACGCGCCGGCGCCCAGTACGCCTTCGCACGGCCGCAGGACACGGCCGGGATCACGAACACGGTGCTGGACCAGGTCACGGGATGGAAGAACGTGACGGTCTCCTCGCCACAGATGGTCTGTCGCTGCGATAACGGCGCGGCCGCTGACTGCACCACCGGCAGTTGCACGACCGGCACCGTGGTCCAGGCACCGATCGGCTACATTTCGATCACCGTGACCCAGCCTTTCCAGCCCATCTCGCCCATCAGCACTTATCTCCTCCCGCATCGTCCGAACCTTCGGGGCAACGTGGAACTACGGCTGCACTGACAGCCCGTTCTCCCGGTGCAGGAACAGGCCGGTATTCCGGCGCTACCGGGGTAGGGGTGCCACTCTGCGCCACCCTGTTGAACCGGGCAGAGGCTGCATCGCACAGTGCCTAGTTGATCACGGCCTTGGCGGTTTCACGCAGTTGCAGCGCCCTGCTCGGCACGAGGGGGATCGAGTAGGTGAACGGATAGCTGACCGTCACCGTGACGGTTGTCACGCCGGAACGAGTACCGCAGTCGCTGAGCACCACGGAAAGACCGGCATCCTGAAGCACGGAGGCCCTGGCAGCCGCCCCGGGAAGGTTGCCCGACAGGTTGCTGCAAGCGGGTGCGCTGCGATTCAGATTCGCCGTTCCCCGCAGGACCGCCATACGCACCGCGTCTGCCGCCACCATCCGAACCGCCCCCAGGATCATCAGGTACCGACCGACCTGCAGGATCCCGATCAAGAGGCTGAGCAGCAGCACCCCGACCAGCGCGAACTCCAGAGCGGCCGCGCCGCTCCGGCTGCGCCAGACCTCCGTGCCACGGCTCGGCGTGTCAGCCAGATCGCCGGGAACCTTCTCCACCCGCCTGGACGCAGGGGCAGCATGAGGAGCCGGGAACAACTCCCGCGGAGGATCTGTTCCCCATGTTCCCACCTCGTCCCCCCGGACCAGCCAGCCGACGATGCTTCGTCCACGGAGCATGACCATTAAAAAGCTGCAAAGCAACTTGCGGTTGCATGAAACCAGAAGTACTAAATTCAGTTAACGAAGAACGACTGTGACGCTCGAAATGCGCGAGCTGCAGCCGGCCGATCCAACCTTAGGAGGCCTCCGTGCTCGATCACTTTGTCCCGCTCGCTGTGGCCACCCTTCGCAACCGCAAGGGTGTGACAGCCGCCGAATACGCCGTGCTCGCCGTCGGCATCGTCATCGCGGTCGGTGCTGCCGCAGCGACACTCGGGGGCAGCATCTCCACCCGGTTCGCGAGCATCTTCGGCGGCTAACGGCGGGTGCGTGGCCCGGCGGCGCGCCCGGATGTGCGCCGGCCGGGCTTTTCTCCGACGGTGCCGGGGACAGCAGGCGATTCTCGATGTCCGACGCCTCACTGATCCTGCTCATGCTGGGACTGCTGATGCTGGCCGCCTGGCATGATATCGCCACGCGGCTGATCCCGGACGGTCTCTGCCTCGCCGTCCTACTCGTCTCGCTTGCCCTGCGCGTGCCGGTCGGCTGGCCGGCTCTGCTGGCCTCGCTCGGCGTGGGCTGCATGCTCTTCTGCGCTCTCCTCGCCCTGGCCATGCGGGGCTTCCTTGGCGGCGGCGACGTCAAACTCGCGGGCGCTCTGGTCGTCGCGATGCCACCGGCGGCAGCCTGGGACTTCCTGGTCGCCACGGTTCTGGCGGGAGGCGTGCTGGCGGCCGGCTACCTCGCCGCGGCGAGGTTCGCGCCCCGTAGCCCCGGAGGTCACGGGCTGCTCGGCCGCGTGCTCGCGGTCGAGGCATGGCGCATCCGCCGGCGCGGGCCGCTGCCCTATGCCGTGGCCATCGCCGCCGGGGGTGCGGTAGCCCTGCTCGGCTCGCCGGGGCCCTGACGCATGTATCTCCGGGTTCTCGTTATCCTCTCCCTTCTCCTGAGCGCCATCGGCCTCGGGGCGCTGGCCTTACGCGCCTTCGCCCCCGCTGATCCTGTCCCCATCGCGGAGGCGCCCGCCGCGCCTGCGCCGGTGCTGGTGCGGATGCTCGTCGCCGCCCACCCCTTGGCCGCCGGCACGCTGCTCAAGGACGCGGACCTGACCGTGCGCGAGGTGGCGCCCGAGGCAGTGCCGCCGGGCGCTGCCCTCGAGGAGGCTCGCCAGGAACTGCAGGGTGGCCTGCTGCGGCGCTACCTGGAAGCCGGGGAGCCCCTGCCACGCGCCGAAGTGCTGCGCCCGCGGGACCGCGGCTTTCTGGCCGGCGTGATGCGTCCCGGCTTCCGGGCCATCTCCGTCGGGGTGGACGTGGTCACGGGCACCGCCGGGCTGATCTGGCCCGGCGACCAGGTGGACCTGATCCTAACGCAGGAACTCGCCGCGACGGACGCGCCGCTGGGACGCCGAGTAATCGGCGAAACGGTGCTCGCCGACGTGCGCGTCATCGCCGTGGACCAGCAGTTCACCCAGGGCACGATCGGCAACGAGGCCAGCGCCGGCCGCATCGCGCGGACCGTGACGCTGGAGGTGACGGGCGCGCAGGCCGAACGCGTCGCCGTGGCGAGCCGCCTCGGGCGCATCTCGCTGACCGTGCGTTCGATCGAGCCGCCGGAAGCCTCGGCGCAGACCGGCAGCTCGGTGTTCGGGGCCGATGTGTCGCCCGCCCTCGCGGCGGGAAGCATGTCCCAGGGGGCGCGCATGCAGGTGATCCAAGGTGGCGAAAAGGAAGAGGTGATGTTCCGGTGATGCATGTTCTCCGAGGTGCCCTGGCCCTCTGCCTCCTCGCCGCGCCCGCGCTCGCGCAGACCGTTCTGCCGCCGGCGCCCGCTTCCGCCCCCTCGCCCTTCGCGAACCTGGCGAGGCCGGCCCCGGCAACGCCCGCCGTGGCCGTCGTGCCCCTCGCCGTTGCCCTGGAGGCCGGAACCGGCCGCCTGGTGACCTTGCCGCGCCCTGCCCTGACCGTGCTGGCGGCCGATCCGCGCGTGGCGCGCGTCCAGCCCGCCTCGCCCACCAGCCTGTTCCTGATGGCCGTCGCCGCGGGCCGCACCACGATCGTTGCCACCGCCGAGGACGGCACGCCGGTCGCCGAGTACGACGTCACCGTGTCGCCGAGCCGCACCGCGGTGCCCGCAGCGGGCCCCCTCGTCATGCCGGGTGCGCCGGCCGCCGCTCCCGCGCCACCGCCGCCCTCGGCCTCCGCCATCGAGGGCATGATCCGGCGCATGGTGCGCGGCGCGGAGGGCGTGCGCGTGGCAGCGGCCGGCCGCACCGGCTTCGTGCTGTCGGGCACCGTTCCCAGCGCCGCCGACGCGCAGCGCGCCGAGGCAATCGCCCGCGCGGCGCTGGGCGACGGCCCGGAGCTCGTGAATTCCCTGTCGCTGCTCTCCTCGCTCCAGGTGAACCTGCGGGTCCGCGTGGCCGAGATTTCGCGCCGGGTTTCGCGTGATCTCGGCTTCAACTGGCAGGCCCTCGCGAATGACGGCAACAACTTCCTGATCGGCTTGCGGACGGGCGTCGCCGGCGGGGTTGTGGGCGCCATCACGGGAGGTCTCTCGGCAACCAACTCCGTAGCCCGCGTCGGGGCCGGGATCAGCTCCTCCCGCTTCGACATCAACGCCGTGATCGATGCGCTGGCGAGCGACGAACTCATCACCATCCTGGCCGAGCCGAACCTCACGGCACAGTCCGGCGAGGTCGCGAGCTTCCTGGCCGGCGGCGAGTTCCCGATCCCCGTGGCGGCCAACAGCGGCGCGAACAGCAGTACCATCACCATCGAGTTCAAGCAGTTCGGCGTATCCCTGGCCTTCGTGCCCACCGTGATGGGCCCGGACCGGCTCAACCTGCGTGTCAGGCCGGAGGTGAGCGAGCTGTCCACGGAAGGGGCAATCAGCCTGCCGCTTTCCAACGGCGTGGTGACCATCCCCGCGCTCCACGTGCGCCGGGCGGAAACCAGCGTCGAGCTCGGCACCGGCCAGAGCTTCGCGATCGCGGGCCTGCTGCAGCGCAATAGCGCAAACAGGAGCAACGGGCTCAGCGGCCTGGGTGACCTTCCCGTGCTGGGCGCCCTGTTCCGCTCCAACAGCTTTCAGCGCAACGAGTCCGAGCTGGTGATCATCGTCACACCCTACCTGGTCCGGCCCGTCTCGGACCCGCGGGCCCTGGCCGCGCCGACGGATCGGGTTCGCCCCGCCTCCGACCTCGACCGTATCCTGGAGCGCCGCCAGATCGAGCGCGGCAGCCGGCCGGAGCCGCTGCGCGCCCGCTTCGATGCCGGCTTCCTGGTGGAGTGAGGCGCGGTGCCCAGGCTGTCCTGCACTCTTCTGCTCCTACTGCTGGCCGCCTGCCGGCACGACGACTTCAGCCGCGCCGGCACTTGGCAGCCGACGGGCGTTAACGAGATCAACCTGCAGGCCATGCTGTCCGACCCCGCGGATGCCAACCGTGGCGTTGCCGCGCGGGACGAGCGCGGCGCCGCAGCGGCAGCGCCGATCAACCGGCTGCTGAACGACCGGCGCAAGCCCTTGCCGCTCTCGACCTGGGGATCTGCCACAGGCGCCGCACCCTCGGCAGGCGCAGATGCACGTTGAGCGCAAGCCGGCGCGGGATGCCGCCCAGGAGAGCCGTTACGTGGCGCCGCCCGAGCAGTCGCGGGTGCCCATTCTGGCCTTCGTGACCGATGACGAGAGCGAGGCGGCGCTGCGCGGCGGGTTCGTCGACGTCGGTGCGGGCTTCCAGGCGCGACGCGGCGACGCGCACACCGCCGCCCGCACGTTGGAGAAGGAGGGAACCCCGGCCATCCTGCTCGTGGACATCTCGGGCATCGAGGACCCTTTCGCGGCCCTGGACGCGCTGGCCAGTGTCTGCACGCCCGATGTGCGAGTGCTGGTGGTCGGCGAAAGCTCGAACCTCACACTCTACAGGCGTCTGACGCGTGACCTCGGCATCGCCGAATACCTCTACAAGCCCCTGACCCGCGAGAACGTCGCGATCTTCTTCGGTCCCCACGTCACCGGCGCGGCCCAGCAGGGCGGCGGCGAGAGGGGAGGCAGCGTCATCACCGTGTCCGGCGCACGGGGCGGCTGCGGGGCAACCACGATTGCCGTGAACCTCGCCCTGCAACTCGCCGAGGTGAGTCGCGGCCATGTCGCGCTGCTCGACCTGCACCTGCGCACCGGCACGGCCGGGATCATGCTCGGCGTGCGCTCCGGCACCGGGCTGCGCGTCGCGCTTGAGGAGCCGGACCGGGTGGACAGCCTGTTCCTCGACCGATCCTCCATCCCCGTGGCGGACCGGGTTCGCCTGGTCGCCTCCGAGGAGCCGATGGAGGCTGCCCCGCGTCCCACGGAGAACGGCGTCAAGAACCTGCTGGCCATGCTGACCGCCCGCTTCAACTTCGTCGTCGTGGACACGCATTCGCCGCCCGGCGTCGCCGAGCGCATCGCGCTCGCGACGGCGCAGAACCGGGTCGTGGTCACGGGACCCGACGTTGCCGGCATCCGGGACACGCTGGCGATCCGCAAGTTCGCCGCCTCGCTCGGGGGCGGGAACGTGCTGACGGTGCTGAACCGGGAGAACCTGCCCGGCGGGCTGAAAACGAAGCTGGTAAGCGACGGCCTGGGCGCGGCGCCCGATGTCATCATCCCCGACCTGCCCCGCCACCTGCCCCGCGCCGCCCATTTCGGCCGGCCCGCCATCGAGGAGAGCGCGGTTTTTCGCAAGGCCCTGACGCCTCTAACGCATCGGATCGCCGCGGTGAAACCCGCGGAGGCCGGCACCTCCCTGCTATCCCGGCTGCTCGGCCGGGCCGGCGGATAAACTTGGCATCCCTGGTCCACCGCCGTGAAGACCTTCGGAAGACGCGCTGAGGAAGCACCACCGGCCCAGACCTTCGTACCGGCGGCTACGCCGCCGGCCGCAGCGGGCGCCAAGGACGACGCACTCAGGCTGCTGCGCACCAAGGTGCTGGAGAAGGTGGACCCCGTCGCGGCCGGTCGGCTCGCCGGCCCTGCCCTCCAGGCCCAGATCAGGGCCCTGGTGCACGACGTGGCGGACCGGGAGCGGATCGAGATTTCGGGCCGCGACGAGCTGCGGATCGCCGAGGAGCTGACGCACGACATGGTGGGCTACGGCCCGCTGGAGCCGCTCCTGCGGGACGACACCATCAGCGACATCATGGTGAACGGTCCGGACCGGGTCTTCGTGGAGGTACGCGGCAAGGTCCACCTCACCGATGTCCGGTTCCAGAGCATGGCACAGCTGAACGCCATCGCGCAGAAGATGGCCGCGACGGTGGGACGCCGCGTGGACGAATCGAACCCGCTGGTGGACTGCCGCCTCACGGACGGGAGCCGCGTGAACGTGGTGTTCCCGCCCCTCGCCATCGACGGCGCCTGCATCTCGATCCGCAAGTTCGCCAAGCGGAAAGCGGATCTGCGGGATCTGGCCGCCGGTGGCTCCATGTCCCCGAACGTCGCGGTGGTGCTGGAGATCGCGGCCCGCTGCCGCCTCAACGTGGTGATCTCCGGCGGCACCGGCTCCGGCAAGACCACCATGATGAACGCCATGAGTCGCATGATCGACCATGGCGAGCGCATCGTGACGATCGAGGACGCGGCGGAGCTGCAGCTGCAGCAGCCCCACGTGGTGCGGCTGGAAACCCGCCCGGCGAACCTGGAGGGCAAGGGCGAGATCAACCAGCGCGACCTGGTGAAGAACGCGCTGCGCATGCGGCCGGACCGGATCATCGTGGGCGAGGTCCGCGGCGCGGAAGCCTTCGACATGCTGCAGGCCATGAACACCGGCCATGACGGCTCCTACTGCACGGTCCACGCCAACACCACGCGCGACGCGGTGACCCGCATCGAGAACATGGTGCTGATGGGCCAGACGAGCCTGCCCAGCCGCGCCATCCGCACCCAGATCGCCAGCGCGGTGGACGTGATCGTGCAGGTCGAGCGCATGCGCGACGGCGGCCGTCGGGTGTCGCAGGTCTCGGAGGTAGCGGGGCTGGAAGGCGACGTCATCACGATGAACGAGATCTTCACCTTCGAATACGGTGGCGACGGCCCCGATGGCCGGATCCTCGGCCGCTGGACGAGCCCGGGCATGCGCCCGGGATTCTTCGACCGCCTGGAGTATTTCGGCCTCGGCGAGACCTGGATGCGCGCGGTGCGGGAGGTCTGAGGATGCGTAACGCCCCACTCCTCCTGCTGGCGGGCATTCTCCTAGCAGGCCTGCTCCTGGGCGTGCTGGCCATGATCGAGGTGCGCCGGACGGGCCGGCTGCGCGCGCGGGTTCTCGCACTGGCCGGAAAGCCGGCGGTCAGCCTGGCCCTGCCGATGCCCAGCATCCGCGTGACGGAAACGCACCGCAGCCCCATGCAGCTCCGACTCCTGCGCGTAGTGCAGTTCGATCCGGACCTGCCCGAGGCCCAGGTCATCCCATGGCCAGTCGTGGCGCTGATCGCAGCTATCGGCGGAATAGTTGCCACGTGGCGGCTCGCGGGAACGCTCGGGATGCTGCTCGCCCCCGTCGCCGGGGTGCTGAGTACCCTCCTCCTCGCCCGCAGCCTCTTCAAGTGGCAGAAGCGGCGATATGAGGACGCCGTGTTCCAGCAGGTTCCGGATGCACTGGGCCTCGTGGTGCGGGCCATCCGCGCCGGCCTGCCACTCGCCGAAGCCCTGCGCGGCATCGCCCGCGAAGGCCCCTCGCCGATCCGGGAAGAGTTCGCACGCGTAGTGGGCGAGATCGCGATCGGCCGGCCAGTCGACGGCGCGCTGATGCGGGTCTACGCGCGCACCGGCCTGACCGAGTTCTCCTTCCTGGCGGTCACGCTGGGGCTGCAGGCCCAGACCGGCGGCAGCCTGGCGGAAACGCTGGAAACCCTGGCGGACATGTGCCGCAAGCGCGTCGCCATGGGCAAGCGGGCCAAGGCCTTGGCGGCAGAGGGCCGAATGCAGGCCGGGATGCTCTTCGTCCTGCCCTTCCTGGCCGCGGCGGGTATGTCCTTTATCCAGCCCTTCTACCTCCGCACCTTCACGGAGAACCCGACCGGCCAGCGCTTGGCCATGATCGGCTTCGGCCTGATGCTGCTGGGGCTGTTCAGCATTCGTCACCTCATCCGGCAGGCAGGACGGGACTGATGCTGGCGATCTCCTCCCTCTGGCTGCTGACCATCGCTGCCGCGCTCGGCGCCGTCGGGCTCGCCGTGGCAGCGGCGACCCTGATCGCCCGCGTGGCCGAGGAGCGCGACCTCGCGCGGCGGATCCGGGCCGCGGTGCCGTCAGCCGCCGCGGCGGGTGGCGACCAGCCCCCCGCGCGGAAGCGTATCTCACCATGGCTGCCCCTCTGGCAGCTGGGCGAATGGCTCCACGGCAGTGCGCTGGTTTCGGAGAAGGAGCTGAAGGAGTTTCAGCGCGCCGTCGCGGCCGCCGGGATGAATGCGGACCGGGCGGTGCCTCTGTTCCTCGGCGCGAAGGCGGTGCTCATCGTCCTGGCGCCTTTGGGCGGCTTGGCGGTCGCTCTGGTCGTGGGCTTCGACGGCCTCTGGATAGGCGTCTCGGTGTTCCTGGGCATCGCGGCGGCGATCTACGTCCCGAACATCGTCATGGGACGGCTGCGCAAGCCCTTCCAAGAAAGCCTCCGACGCGGCTTGCCGGATGCCCTCGACCTACTGGTGGTGGCCGCGGAGGCCGGCCTCGGGCTCGAAACGGCGATCGACCGCGTGGCGCGGGAGATGGCCGGCACGAACCGCGCGATCGCGATCGAGCTCACCGTGCTGGTCCAGGAGATGCGTATCCTGCCCGACCGGCGGGCGGCGCTCGAACGGCTCGGCGAGCGGACCGACGTAGAAGGCTTCAAGCGTCTGGGAGCTACCCTGTCGCAGACGCTGCGATACGGCACGCCTCTGGCCCAGGCCCTGCGCATCCTCGCCACGGAGATGCGGCAGGAACGCATGCTGCGGATCGAGGAGAAGGCCATCCGCCTGCCGGCACTGCTGGTCGGGCCGCTGATCCTTTTCATCCTGCCCGCCTTGTTCATCGCCCTGATCGGCCCTAGCCTCATCGAGATGGGGCGCTCATTCGGCACGGGTCAGTAGGTTTGCGGTTTTCCGTCGTGGGGGGGCTGCTCGGGCTCCTGCTCCTCGCAGCTTGTTCCACCGGCACCGGAGAAACCTCCCGGGGCCTTCGTGAGCCGGATGGCGGGTCACGCCTCCGGGTCGCCGCCGCGGCAGAGGCCTCCGGCCAGCTGGACCTAGCCCTTTCCTTGTACAGGGCCGCTGCTGAGGCCGAGCCTCGCAACCCTGCGGTGCTGGCCCGCCTGGCGAGCGCCCTTTCCCGTTCCGGCAACGATGCCGAAGCGCAGGACATCCTGGACCGCGCCCTGCAACAATCCCCGCGCGATCCCGCGCTGATCAACCAGATGGGCCGGCTCCAGATCCGGCGCGGGCTGGCCCGACCGGCGCTGGAAACCTTCGGCCAGTTGCTCGCCGCCAAGCCCGACGATGCCGCCGCACTCGATGGACGCGGCATGGCCTTCGACATGCTGGGCCAGCACGCGGAGGCACAGGCGAGCTATCGCGCCGCTCTGGCGGCCTCCCCCGGCGCTATTGGTCCGGCCAACAATCTCGGCGTCTCCCTCCTGCTGGCGGGCCGGTTCCAGGAAGCGCAGGCCGTGCTCGAACCCCTCGCCCGCCGCCCTGGCGCGACGCCCCGTGTCGCGACCAACCTGGCGATTGCCCGTGCGGCGCTGGGTGATCAGGATGCAACGCGCGACCTGATCGGCGACCGTGCCACCCCCGCCGACCTGCAGGCTTTGTTGCGTGCGCTCGGAAACCGCACGCAGGAGCTTGGCCGCGAGTAGAGGTAGATCGTTCCGGCCTGTGGTTTTCTACCGGCCCGAGCTCGACCGCGATGATCTCCACTGCCATCGACAGTCGCTCGCAGCTCGCCGTCAGAGAATGTTTGCTCCCGGTTGCTACCGCTGCTCCAGTCGGACCCTAGACCAACTCTCTCCCAGCAAGTACAGGCCGCGCAGAAGCGCAGGTATGGCCTGGGTTTTTGCTTGCTGGGTTGATGGTCCTATTGCGGAACGAGCGCCGACTTCTCTCTCCGGAGCGCGTTTTGTCTCCGGGGGTTGGGAGTTGGGCGATTTAGCCAACAACCTTTAGTGCTTTGATCTACATCGCTTTCGGCGTGGATGCCGGCCTCGTAAGTTCGAGGTCCGACTGCTCGGGCGGTCTGCTTCAACGGCTAAACGGGTCCGCTTCAGGCCCAACTCGACCAGCAGCACTGGCGAGAGGCGCTACGCTCGGGCTCCCTTCTCCCCGGCTCTTGAAGGCCACCTGACCATCTTTCATATCGCGCCTCCGGTGCATTTAGGCCTTGGAGGACGTGCGTGAGTGAAACGGTGGAGCGCCACGAGTTCGGCGCGGAGGTCGGGCGTCTGCTGGACCTGGTGGTCCATGCCCTCTACTCGGACCGTGAGATCTTCTTGCGCGAGTTGGTCGCCAACGCCGCTGACGCGACTGATCGCCGGCGCTTCGAGGCCCTGACCGGTGCAGCCCCTGCGGTGCCGGAAGGCGCCGGCGTCCGCATCGTCCCCGACAAGGAGGGACGCACCCTCAGCATCTCCGATCCCGGGATCGGCATGAGCAAGGCCGAGATGGCCGAGAACCTCGGCACCATTGCCCGCTCCGGCACACGCGCCTTCACGCAATCACTGTCCGACGCCAAGCCCGGCGACCGCCCCAGCCTCATCGGCCAGTTCGGCGTCGGCTTCTATTCCGCCTTCATGGTGGCCGAGCGCGTCGAGGTCACCTCCCGCCGCGCAGGATCCGACGAGGCCTGGGTGTGGGCTTCTGAAGGACGCGGCAACTACACCTTGGCACCTGCCAGCCGAGAGGAGCCGGGGACTGACATCGTCCTGCACATCAAGCCTGATGCCGATGAGTTCCTGGAGCCGATCCGGCTACGGACCATCATCCGCAAGTGGGCGGACCACATCACCATCCCGATCACGGTAGCACAGGACGGAGTAGACGAGCCCGCCAACGAAGGCACGGCGCTGTGGCGCAAGCCTAAGTCCGAGGTGAGCGCCGGGAGCTACACGGAGTTCTACCGCCACCTCGGCCACTACTTCGACGAGCCCTGGGCCACGCTGCACTGGCGGGCTGAGGGCACCACCGAGTTCACCGCCCTGCTGTTCATCCCCGGCATGAAGCCGTTCCAGGCCGTGGAGGGGGAGCGGGAGAGCAAGCTGCGCCTGCACGTCCGGCGCATGTTCATCACCGACGAGGCGGCGCTACTGCCGTCCTGGCTGCGCTTCGTGCAGGGCGTGGTGGATACCGAGGACCTGCCGCTGAACGTGTCGCGCGAGATGCTGCAGGCCACGCCAGTACTGGCCCGCATCCGCCGCGCGGTCACCAACCGCGTGCTGTCGGAGCTGAAGACGCGCGCCAAGGACGCGGAGGACTACGCCAAGTTCTGGGAGAACTTCGGCCCCGTCCTGAAGGAGGGAGTCTGGGAGGACGGGGAGCACCGCAAGGACCTAGCCCCCTTGCTGCGCTTCCGCTCCTCCGCCGTGGAGGGCTGGACCACCCTCGCCGACTACGTAGCGCGGATGAAGGAGGGGCAGGAGGCAATCTACGTCCTGTCCGGCGAGAGCCCAGAGGCGCTGGCCAAGTCACCTCAGCTGGAGGGCTTCCGCGCCCGTGGGGTCGAGGTGCTGCTGCTGTCCGACCACATCGACGCCTTCTGGCCGGAGCGCTTGGACCGCTTCGAGGAAAAGCCGATCCGCAGCATCACTCAGGGCTCGGTGGACCTGTCCAAGGTCGCGGCCGGGGATAGCACGCTCGAGGACGCGGCCGACGTTTCGGAACTGATCCCGCTACTCAAGGCGGCGCTGCAGAAGGATGTTTCGGAGGTGCGGGCGACCGACCGCTTGGTGGACAGTGCCGTGGTGCTCGCCGCACCCGAGTTTGGCCCCGACCTGCACATGCAGCGCCTGCTCCAGCGTGCCGGGCGCGGCCTCGGCGCTGGCTTGCCGGTGCTGGAGATCAACCCGCGCCATCCGCTTATCCGTGCCCTGGCGGCGAAGCCGGAAGCAGACGTGTCGGACGCGGCCGGCCTGCTGCTTGATCTCGCGCGGGTGCAGGACGGCGAGAGCCCGCGCGATCCGGCCGACTTTGCCCGGCGTGTGGCCGAGGCCTTCGCCGCCAGCTTGGCCTGAATTAGCTAGGGGAGGATGCTATCAGAGGGGGGCGGACCGTCCCTCTCCCCTCCCCGACAAGGCAGTTCGCCCTCAGCGAAGCGCGAGAGCTGCCCTATGTATTCATCTAGCGGGTGGAAGGCCGTCGCCGCCTCGCGCAGCTCCCGGTTGGCGTAGCACCAGTACAGGGCCGTCACCGCGAAACCCTCCGCTCCCAGCTGCCGTACCGTGAGATCGTAGCGTCCGTGGCCGGCGACTAGCGGCCTCCGATCGCCTGATCGATCGCCACCCTGACTGACCGCGCGATGGGGCTGCGCTTATTGCCGCCGTGATGTGGCGGGCGAATACTCGTCGCACGACAAGGCCGCTGGACAGGCCCGGTGGTCCGCGCAGCAACGGCGGCGTGGCACCCTGACGCACCGACGAGCCATCGAGATCGCGCCTGAGGAGGAACACGGATGTCATTCTACCACGGCATGACCTGCGAGAACGTGGCGCTCGAAGGGGACGGCGGAACCCCGATCACCGCCTACGTAGCCAAGCCGGAAGGGGCAGGCCCCTTCCCGGGCGTGGTGCTGGTCCACCACCTCCCCGGCTGGAGCGAGTTCTACATCGAGACGACGCGGCGCTTCGCGCACCACGGCTATCTCGCGATCTGCGCCAACCTCTATGAGCGCGCCGGAGCCGGCAACCCGGACGACGTTGCGGCCAAGGTCCGTGCGGAGGGCGGCGTTCCCGACGCTCAGGTGATCGGTGACACCGAGGCTGCCGTGGGTTGGCTACGCTCGCAGCCCGAGCACAACGGCAAGGTGGGGCTGTTCGGCTCCTGCTCAGGCGGCCGGCACGCTTTCCTCTATGCCTGCCAGAAGCAGGACGTTGATGCCTGCGCCGACCTCTGGGGTGGCCGCGTGGTGATGGGCAAGGAAGAGCTCAACGCCAAGACGCCTGTGGCGCCCATCACGCTGACCAAGGACCTCCCCTGCCCCTTGATCGGCATCTTTGGCAACGACGACCGCGCACCGAGCCCGGAGCAGGTGAATGAGCACGAGGCCGAGCTCAAGGCACACGGGAAGGACTACGAGTTCCACCGCTACGATGGCGCTGGGCATGGCTTCTTCTACTGGCACCGGCCGCTCTACCGGCCCGAGCAGGCCATGGATGGCTGGAGCAAGGTCTTCAGCTTCTTCGGCAAGCACTTGGCGAAGTAGGGGGCCCTGAACATGTGCACGTCCATCGTCGAGATCGTCCCCGCAGAAGGCATGGCGAAGCGCGGGGACGAGTGGTTTCCGCTGACACAGGCAGTGGTCGCCTATGACCACGCGCGCCATGCGCCGTTGGGCGACGTCATCACGCTCGACTTCATCAACACCGGCCTTGAGCCTGGAGCGCGCGCCGGTGTCGAGCTGACGCTTGAGACCGCCAAGGAGCTGCGCGCTGCGCTCGATCGGGCGATTGCAGCTGCGGATCGTGAGGAAGCGGAGGTGCGCGGTAAGGGCGTGCCGTCGCTTCTTGCCCGGGCAGCATGACCCCGGCGACGAGTGCATGGCGCATTGGCGCTGATCGACTCTCACGAGGTCAGTGCGTGTGACGGACTCAACCCGCAGTGGTGTCCCCCGCTCACCACTCAGCACTGGGCCATGCTGGCCAGGAGGGTGCTGAACACCGGCGTGACCCGGGGCAAGAAGCTAGAGCAGTTTCCGGTCATTCCGGCTCATATCCGCACGCGGTGAAGTAGTTGGCGCACTCGGCGGGCGTGAACTGCGGGAGCGCATCGGCGATGGCGGCCCAGAGGTCCGGGATGGTGCGGG
>NZ_JBLLEB010000005.1:0-257311 GCF_047690175.1 Roseomonas sp. BN140053
CAAGCGCGGCTTCGTGCTCCTGCCCCGCCGCTGGGTGGTCGAGCGTTCCTTCGCCTGGGCCACCCGCTTTCGCCGCCTCGTCCGTGACTACGAGCGCCTCCCCGAAACCCTCGCGGGCCTGCACCTCGTCGCCTTCGCCTGCCTCATGCTCAAGAACCTCCTCAACCTGGAGCAGGTCCACAACAGCCTCTAGACGGTGTGCGGCGGCGGGGACAAGGCTGCCGGGCCTGCGCGATGCTGCCGGGGCGTGGCGGCGCGCGACGCGGCGGTACGGGGTGCCGCTTCCGCCCGGTGCCGCGTTTCCCGCGGTGTCCGGGGAACAAGCGCCTTTGGCGGATCCGCGGCAGCGTCTAGGCTCGCGGCCGAGGAGACGCCGAATGCCCACCGACGCCGCGGACCGGCAGGTCTGGTTCGTCAATGCCGCCCACCTGTGCTGCCACTACGTGCTGCTGATCCTGGCCACCGCCGTGCTGGGCATGGTGGCGCAGGAGCCGGGCCGCTTCGGCGAGGGCTACGGCCCCGTGCTGGCGCTGGGCACGGCGATGTTCGTGCTCTACGGCGTGGGCTCCCTGCCGATGGGCTGGTTGCAGGCGCGCTTCGGGCGGCGGGCGCTGATGGGCGCCTTTTTCGTCGGCGTCGGTGGCGGCCTGGTCCTGGCCGGCGCGGCGCCGGGGCCCTGGACGCTGGCGGCGGCGCTGGCGGTGGTGGGGGCCTTCAACGCCATCTACCACCCCGTCGGCACGGCCATGCTGGTGGAAGCGGCGGGCGAGCGGGTCGGCCGCGCGGTGGGCAACAACGGCGTCTTCGGCAACCTGGGCGTGGCGCTGGCGCCGGTGCTGACGGCCTTTCTGGTGACGCAGGCCGGCTGGCGCTGGGCCTTCTGGATGCCGGCCGTGCTGGTCCTGGCGATCGGCGCGCTGTACCTGCGCGAGCCGGTGTTCGACCATCACGCTGCGGCCCGCCGGGCCAAGCCGTTTCCGGTTATTCCCACCCCGGTGGTGCGGCGCGCGGTGGTGTCGCTGCTGCTGATGGCCGCGGCCTCGGGGCTGGTGTTCAACGCCTTCACGCTGCTGCTGCCCAAGCTGATGCAGGAACGGCTCGCGGCCTCGCCGGGGCTGCTGCCGGTGGTGGGGGTGCTGGCCTTCGCGGCGACGCTGTGCGGGGGGCTGACGCAGTTCTCGGTGGGGCGGCTGATCGACCGCACCACGCTGCGCCGCGCTTTCCTGCCGATGGCGCTGGCGCTGGTGCCGGCGCTGGTGGCGCTGAGCTTCCTGGACGGCTGGATCGTGCTGCCGGTGGCCGGGCTGGCAGCCGCCGCCATCTTCGGCCAGGTCACGGTGAACGAGACCATGACCGCCCGCTACATCGCCCCGGCGCTGCGGGCGAAGATGTATTCCGTGCGCTTCTTTGTGGGCTTCCTGGGCGCGGCGCTGGCCTCGCCGCTGGTGGGCTTCCTGCACGAATCCACGGGCAGCCAGGCCGTGGCGATGATCGTGCTGGCCGCGGTGGGCGGGGTGACGCTGCTCTGCGCCCTGTTCTTTCCCGACCGGCAGGAGGAGCTGCACCCGGAACGCTGGGCCACCCCCGCCGCCCATCCCGCCGCGGCGGAATGAGCGCGGCGCGGCGGCGCAGCCCTCCGGCGCCGGGCCGCCCGGCGGCATCGGCCGATGGGGCACGGGCCACCGCGGCCGCAGCGGCCCCGCCCTACCCCGTGACGCCGGACGGGCGGTACTTCGCCGTGCGCGGCCGCCTGTGGCGCTGCGCCGATCCCGCGCTGGAACCGGGAGAGCGCGCCGCGCTGACGCGCGAGCTGATGGCGGCACGGCGCAGCAAGGGCGAGGCGATGCGGCGCGGCGACGAGGCGGCGCGGGAAGCGGCGCGGGCGCGGGTGGATGCGGCGAAGCACGCGCTGGGCGAGCGCGGGCCGGTCTGGTGGACGGACGGCGCCCCCGACTTCAACCGGCACATGGCGCGCAACACGCCCTATGCCGAATGGTTCGCGGCGCTGCCGGACGGGACGGACTGACCGCGCCGCGTGCGGAGCGGCAGCACCGCGGCGGCGCGCCTGCCAGCAGGCCGGCACGCCACCGCGGCGGGCCTCAGATCATCTCGATCTTGCCCTCGCGCACCAGGCGCTCGCCCTCGGTGCGGCCCTGCGCCACGAAGGCGGCAAATTCCGCCGGGGTGCTGCCCACGCCCTCGCCGCCGAGCTGGGCCAGGCGCTGCCGCACATCCGGTTCGCGCAGCACGGCCGCCACGGCGCTCTGCAGCTTGTCGATGATCGCCGGCGGGGTACCGGTCACGGCGAAAAGGCCCATCCAGTCCGTCAGCACCACGCCGGGCACGCCGCTCTCGCCGATCGTGGGCAGGTCGGGCTTCAGCGGCGTGCGCTGCGGCGAGAAGACCGCCAGCAGCCGCACGCGCCCGCCCTCGGCCAGGGGGGCGACGTTGAGCAGCGACAGGGTGCCGCTGTCCAGGCTGCCGGCGGCCAGGTCGCGCGCCGCGTCGGCGCCGCCGCGATAAGGGGCGGGCACCAGGCTGATGCCGGCGCCGCCCTGCAGCAGCACGCCCGCGAGATGCGCGCCGGTGCCGTTGCCGGCATGGCCGCAGCTCAGCGTGTCCGGCTTCTCTTTCGCCATCGCCACGAATTCTGCGACGTTTCGCGCGGGCAGGTCGTTCTTCACCGCCAGCACCAGCGGCAGCCGCGTCACCTGGGTCACGGGGGTGAAGGCGGTGCGGTAGTCGAAGGCGGTGTTACGCAGGATGAAGGGGTTCAGCGTGGCGGGGATGCCTTCCATCAGGAAGGTGTAGCCGTCGGGCGCGGAGAGCGCCGCGGCGCTGCCGCCCACCGTGCCGCTGCCGCCGGAGCGGTTCTCGATCACCAGGTTCTGGCCCAGCGCGGCGCCCAGCTTGTCGCTGATGGCGCGCACGGAGGAATCCGTGGCGCCGCCGGGGGCGTAGGGCACCACGATGCGGATCGGCCGGCGCGGCCAGGTGTCGGCGCCCTGCGCCCGCAGCACGGCGGGGGTGGCGAGGCCGGGAAGGGCGAGGGCGCCGGCCAGGACGGCGCGGCGGCGGAAGGGGATGATCATGTCGGACAGTCTCCGTGGGGAACCGTTGCGGTTCTCTTGCTGCGGTGTTTCTCGCCGCTTCCGGGCGAAGCGGCGCCGGCGGGGTGCCGGGCGGGGCGGCGTCCTGCTCCGCCGGGGCGATGGCCGGCCGGGCCGGGCGGCACCGGGGCGGCCATTATCCCGGCCGGCGCGCCGGGATGGCGGCCGGGCCCGCGGCCTCAGCCGGCCTTGGGCAGGATGCGCGCGGTCTCGGCAAAGGCGAAATAGAGTTCGCGTGCCTGCGCCGCCACCGGGCCGGGCTGCAGGTCGCGCTCCTCGAAGCGGGTGCAGGGCTGCACCTTGGCGTAGTTGCCGGTGGCGAAGATCTCGTCGGCGCTGCGCAGCATGTCGGGGGTCACGGTGCATTCGCGCACCTCGCGCCCGGCCTCGCGCAGCAGGGTGATGATGCGCGTGCGGGTGATGCCGGCCAGGAAGGTGCCGTTGGCGGCGGGCGTCATCACCACCCCGTCCTTGACCAGCATCATGTTGGCGGTGGCGAATTCCGCCACGTTGCCGTCGGGGTCGCAGATCACCGCGTTGTTGAAGCCGTGCTGGCCGGCCCAGGCGGCGGCGCGGGCGGAGTTGGGATACAGGGCGGAGGCCTTGGCGTCGGTGGGCGCCTGGTCGGGCGCCGGACGGCGGAAGGGCACGAGGCAGGCGGAAAAGCCGTTCGGCGGCGGCAGCGGGCTGTCGTAGACGGCCAGGATGAACTCGGTGCTGCCGGGTTCGGGCTGCGCGGCGCCCAGGCCGCGGCGCACGAAGAACATCGGGCGTATGTAGAGCTCCGCCTCCGGACCCATGCGGCGCACGCCTTCGCGGCAGAGCTCCTCGATCCGCTCGGCGGTCAGGGTGGGCTGCATCAGCATGTTGCGCGCGCTCTGCACCACGCGGGCGCAGTGCAGGTCCAGGTCGGGCACGGTGCCGCGGATTCCGCGGGCGCCGTCGAACACGATGGAGCCGAGCCAGAAGGCATGGTCCATCGGGCCGAGCACCTTGGGTTCCTCGGAGAACCATTCGCCGTTGTGCCAGTAAACGCCGGCCATCCACGAACTCCTGCGCGCAAAGGGTGTCGCTTCTGGCACGCGGAAGGGCGGGCTTGAAGGGGCGGGGCCGGCGGGCCGCGGGGGTGGAACGGTGCCGCCGGGCAGGCCGTCGCCGCGGGGGCGCCGCGGCTTGACGCCCCGGCCGCCGCGGCGCCCCCTGGGCGTCATGCCGACCCTTTCGCTCGACGCGGCCCGCGACCTCGCGGCCGCCGCGCTCCGCCACGCCGGTGCCCAAGCCTTCATGGCCGAGGCCACCGCCCGCGCCCTGGTGGCCGGCGAGGCCGCGGGGCAGGGCGGCCATGGCCTGTCACGGGTGGCGATGTATTGCGGCTTCCTGCGGGGCGGCCGGGCGGCGGGCAGCGCGGTGCCGGCGGTGGTGCGGGAACGCGGCGGCGCGGCGCTGGTGGATGCCGGCAATGGCCTCGCCTATCCCGCGCTGGAACTGGCCGAGGCGGAGGCGGCCCGCCGCGCCCGGGGCAACGGCGTGGCCTTCGTGGGCGTGACCAACAGCCACCATGCCGGCGCGATGGGGCTGCCGGTGGCGCGGCTGGCAGGGGCCGGGCTGGTGGCGCTGGCCTTCACCAATTCCCCCGCCGCCATGCCCGTGCCGGGCGGGCGCCGGCCGCTGCTCGGCACCAACCCCGTGGCCGCCGCTTTCCCCCGCCGGGACGCGCCGCCGCTGGTGATCGACCTGGCGCTGAGCGAGGTGGCGCGCGGCCGCATCCAGCAGGCGGCGCAGGCCGGCACGCCCATCCCGGAAGGCTGGGCGCTGGACGCGGAAGGGCGGCCCACCACGGATGCGAAGGCGGCGCTGACGGGGGCGATGCTGGCGGCCGGCGGCACCAAGGGCGCGCTGCTGGCGGTGGTGGTGGAGCTGCTCTGCGTCGCGCTGACCGGCGCCGCCTTCGGCTTCGAGGCGGAAAGCTTCTTCGTGGCGGAGGGCAACCAGCCCCGGCTCGGCCAGGCGATCCTGGCGGTGGATCCCGGCGCCCTGGCGGGGCAGGCGGTGTTCCTGGACCGGGTGGAGGCGCTGGTGGCGGCGATGCTGGCCGACGAGGGCGTGCGCCTGCCCGGCAGCCGCCGCCGCGAGGCCGAGGAGCGGGCCGCCGCCGCGGGGCTGGAGGTGCCGGAGGCCACGCTGGACGCGCTGCGCCGGCTGGCCGCGACGCCGCCCGCGGGCGGCCCGGCCGGCTGAGGCGGAGGCGCCGTGCCGAGGGGGCACGGAGGGGGGCGCGCGGCGCCGCGTCCGGCGTGGGCTGCAAGCGGGCGGCGAGCGCGCCGGGAGGAATTTTGCGCGGGGCGGTTCTGGTCTAGCCTGCGCGCATGGCCCTGATCGGTTTCGGGGAGCCGCTTCCCCACCTCGCCCTGCCCGGGACGCGGAACCCGCGCTACATGGTGGCCAGCGTCGCCGGGCGCTGGACGCTGCTGCTGTTCCTGCCGCGCCAGGACGCGCTGCCGCGCGAGGCTACCGCCGCCGCGGAGGCCGCCCTGGCCGCGGTGCGCCGGCGGCTGGACGACGAGGACGCGCTGTTCTTCCTGGTGGTGCCGCGGGCCGAGGGGCTGGGCACGCGCTGGCGCGACAGCCTGCCCGGCATCCGCGTGCTGGCCGACCCCGACGGCGCCGCGCTGGCCGCCTGCGGCGGCGACCCGGAAGCGGGCGCGGCCATCCTGCTCGACCCCTTCCATCGCGTGCTGGAAAGCGGCCCCTTCGCGGCGGCGCCGCAGCTGCTGGCGCGGCTGGGCACGCTGCCCCCGGCACCCGAGCATGCCGGGCCCGACGAGGTGCCGGCCCCCGTGCTGGTGCTGCCGCGCGTTCTGGAGCCGGAATTCTGCCGCCGACTGATCGGCCTGTACGATGCCGCGGGCGGCGAAGCCTCGGGCTTCATGCGGGAGGTGGACGGTCGCACCGTCGCGGCCTCCGACCCCGGCTTCAAGCGGCGCTCCGACCACCTCGTCTCCGACCCGGCGGTGCTGGAGATGCTGCGCGAGCGGATCGCGCGGCGGCTGCTGCCCGCCATCCACCAGGCCTTCCAGTTCCAGGCCACGCGGATCGAGCGCTTCCTGGTGGCCTGCTACGATGGCGGCACGGGCGGCTTCTTCCGGGCGCATCGCGACAACACCACGCGCGGCACGGCGCATCGCCGCTTCGCAGTGACGGTGAACCTGAACACGGAGGAGTTCGAGGGCGGCGAGCTGCGCTTCCCCGAGTTCGGCCGGCGCACCTATCGCGCGCCCACCGGCGGGGCGGTTGTGTTCTCCTGCTCGCTGCTGCACGAGGCGCTGCCCGTGACCCGCGGCCGCCGCTACGCCTTTCTGCCCTTCCTCTACGACGAGGCGGGCGCCCGGCTGCGGGACCAGAACCTGCGCTTCGTCGGCGCACCCGAGCCGGAGACCGCTTCCCCTGCAACCGCCCAGCCAGCGCCCCCCGAACCGCTTCCCGCCGGGCCCGCGGCCCTTCCCGCCGCGCCCGCCTGAACCCGACCGCATCTGCGGCCGGGCCGCGGTGCTGGCGGCCTTTGCCCGCCGCCCCGGCGACATCCAGCGCCTGTTCTACACCCCCGCCCTGCGCCCCGAGGCGGGGGCGATCTGCGCCACCCTGGCCCGCCTGCGCCGCCCCTACCGGGAGGTCGAGACGGCGGAGCTGGCGCGCATCGCGGGCACGCCGCACCACGGCGGCATCGTGGCGATCGCCGCGCAGCGCCGGCTGCCGCCGCTGCCGGTGCCGTTGCCGGCCGCCCTGCGCGCCGCCCCCGTGCTGCCGGTGCTGGACGGGGTGGGCAACCCGCACAACCTCGGCGCCATCGCGCGCTCGGCGGCGTTCTTCGGCTGCATCGGCATGGTGCTGTCGGGCGATCCGCGGCAGGCCGGACTGGGCGAGGCCGCCTTCCGCACCGCGGAGGGCGGGCTGGAAGCGCTGAGCCTCTACACCGCGGCCGACCTGCCGGCGGCGCTGCGCGGTATCGGGGATGCGGTGCTGACCGTGGCCGCCGTGGCCACCGGCGGGGTGGCGCCCGAAGCCCTGCCGCGCGACCGCCCGATCGCGCTGGTGCTGGGCAACGAGGAGCAGGGGCTGGGCGCCGCCACCGCCGGGAGCTGCGCCGCGCGGGTGACGCTGCCGGGATCGGGGCGGGTGGAGAGCCTGAACGTGTCCGTGGCGGCGGCGGTGCTGATCCACGCGCTGGGCCGGCGGGGCTGAGGCGCCGGCAAGTCGGCCAGCGGTCGAGGCGCCGCGCGGGCCCGGCGCCGGGGACGGGCAGGGGCGCCAGCACCGCACCGTGCGCGATGTCGCGAGCAGCGGCGAAAAGCCCGGCGCAGCCCCACCCCGGGCCTTGCCGGCGGCCGCCGCAGGCCGAACATGGCGCGCACACGCTGTTCGGGACCGCAACACCCATGCCGATCCGCCGCCGCAGCCTGGCCGGGGCCGCCATCGCCACGCTGGGCCTGCCCGCCGCCCTGCCTGTTCGCGCGCAGGACGCCTTTCCCTCCCGCACGCTGCGGCTGGTGGTGCCCTATGCCCCCGGCGGCGCGGTGGACATCACCGGCCGGCTGCTGGCCGAGAAGCTGGGGGCCACGCTGAACCAGACCGTGGTGGTGGAGAACCGCGGCGGCGCCGGCGGCAACCTGGGCGCGGATGCCGTCGCCAAGGCCGAGAAGGACGGGCACACGCTGCTGCTGGGCGCCGCCACCATCCTGGCGGCCAACAAGTTCCTGTACCGCCGTTCCATGCCCTTCGACCCGATCCGCGACCTCGCGCCCGTGTCGCGGGTGTGCTCGGGCACGGTGCTGCTGGTGGTGAATGCCCGCCGGCCCTGGCAGAACTTCGCCGAGCTGGTGGCGGCGGCCAAGCGCGGCCCGGGGCAGATCACCATGGGATCCTCCGGCACCGGCACGGTGTCCCACCTGACGCTCGCGGCGATGAACCGCGCCGCCGGGATCGACATCACCCACGTGCCCTATCGCGGCGGCGGGCCGGCGATCCAGGACCTGGTGGCGGGCAACATCGACATGATGTTCGACGTGATCCCGGCGTTGCTGCCGCAGGTGCGGGAAGGCACCTTCCGCGCCCTGGCCGTCGGCTCGGCCGAGCGCGTGTCCTTCGTGCCGGAACTGCGCGAGGTGCCCGGGATGCGCGAGCTGCTGCCGCAATCCGGCATCGACGCGCAGTCCTGGTACGGGGTCACGGTGCCCGCCGGCACGCCGGCCGACCGCGTCGCCATCCTGCACCGCGCCGTGCTGGGCGTGGCGCAGTCGGCCGAATTCCGCGGCCGGCTGGAGCCGCTGGGCTTCGCCCCCGTCTGGGACGAGACCCCGGCCGCCTTCGGCGACTACATGCGGGCGCAGGAAGGGGTCTGGCAGGGGCTGGTGGAAGCCTCCGGCGCCACGCTGGACTGATTCCGGACGGGGCGGCGGGCCGTCTTGCACCCTCGGCCTGCCCGTGGCTCCCGGACGGCTGCTGGCCCTCCCGCGCCGGCGGCCTGTTCGCGACGGGCGGCGCCGGTGGGCGGCGTTCAGCCTTCGTGCCGCGGCCCCTGCACGGCCGGGAAGCCCCGCGGGTCGGGCGGGGTGCGGCCGGGCTTGCCGTCCAGCGCGGCGCGCACCCGGTCGGCCAGTTCGGCGCGGCGATAGGGCTTGCCCAGCACGTCCATGGCCGGGGTGCGCGGCCCTTCGGCCACCAGCTCCTCGTTGTAGCCGGTGGTGAGCAGGATCGGCACGCCCGGCAGGCGCTGGCGCACCGCCTCGGCCAGCACCAGGCCGTTCATGCCGCCGGGCATCACCAGGTCGGTGAAGAGCAGGTCGATGCCCTGTTCGCCGCGGCTTTCCAGCACCTCCAGCGCCTCGCTGCCGCCGGTGGCGGTGAGCACGCGGTAGCCCAGGGTTTCCAGGTGCTCGCGCGTGATGGCCAGCACGTCGTCATTGTCTTCCACCACCAGGATGGTTTCCGCCCTGCCGCGCGGCTCTCCCTCCCGGCCCTCGGCGGGCTGGGAGGCGCTGGCGTGGTTCGGCGCCTCGGCGCCGTCCACGGCCGGGAACAGCATGCGCACCGTGGTGCCGCGGCCGGGCTCGCTCTCGATCTCCAGCCGGCCGAGCGACTGCTGCACGAAGCCCTGCGCCATCGCGAGGCCGAGGCCGGTGCCCTTGCCGGTGGGCTTGGTGGTGAAGAAGGGCTCGGTGGCGCGTTCCAGCACGTGCGGCGGCATGCCCTCGCCGTCGTCGGTCACGGACAGGGAAACGTAGCGGCCGCCGGGCAGCAGGCCGGGTTCCAGCACCGCCGTGCCGGTGGACACGGTGATGTTGCCGCCCCTGGTCATGGCGTCGCGCGCGTTGATCAGCACGTTGAGCAGCGACATTTCCAGGTGCACGGGGTCGACCTGGATGGCGGGCAGGCGGCGGCGCAGGTTGACCTGCAGCGCGACCTGGCTGCCGGCGGTGCTTTCCAGCATCTCGCCGAATTCGTGGATCAGCGCGTTCAGGTCGACGACCCGGGGTTCCAGCCGGGTCTTGCGCGCGAAGGCCAGTAGCTGGCGCGTCAGCTTGGCGCCGCGCTCGGCCGCCGCCGCGGCATTGCCGAGATAGCGCAGCAGGCGGTCATCCGCGAGCTTGCCCCGCAGCACTTCCAGGTTGCCGGACACCACCTGCAGCAGGTTGTTGAAGTCATGCGCCAGCCCGGCGGTGAGCTGGCCGATGGATTCCATCTTCTGCGCCTGCCGGAACGCCTGTTCGGAGGTGCGGCGGCGCGTGACGTCGAGCTGCGAGGCGAAGAAGTAGATCAGCTTGCCGGACTGGTCGTGCACGGGGGCGATGTAGACGCCGTTCCAGAAGGGCGTGCCGTCGCGCTTGTAGTTCAGCAGCTCCACCGACACGGCGCGGCGTTCGGCGATGGCGTCGCGCAGCTCGGCCACCTTGGCGCGGTCGGTCTGGCTGCCCTGAAGGAAGCGGCAGTTGCGGCCGGCCAGATCCTCCGTCTCGTAGCCGGTGAGGTCCTGGAAGGCGCGGTTGGCGAAGACGATCGGGTTGTCGGGCAGGTTGGGGTCGGTGAGGATCATCGGCATGCGGGTCATCTCGATCGCGGCGAAGAAGATGCCGCCGCGATCGTCGAGTCCCGGTTGGCTGATGGTGGCTTCCTGCCAGTGCCGCAGCCCAGGCGCGCCGAGGGGCGAATAGCTGCCGCCGTCATGTTCGCCGCGGGCGGGGATGCCGCTGCTCTGCCCGCCACCCTGGATGTCCCGGCCGGATTGGTTGTGTCGATCCGCCTCGCCTTGCCCCGCCATGCCCGATCCCGCAGCCCGTACCCGTCGTGGTCCCCCTAGGTGGGTGTCCCCCACGAGGTTGCCAGTTGGGTAGGCCGAACCACGCCGCAACGCCAGGGGCCACCCGCCCCCGGGCCCGGCGGCTGGGCCCGCGGGCGCCGGCCGTGGCCGGCAGCCCGCCCCGGTCGGGCTGGGACGGGCCGGGGGACTGCCGCGGCGTCAGCGCGTGGTGAATTCGGCGCGGTTGTTGCGCCAGGCGACGCTGATCGCCGAAACGCTGCACAGGTCCACGTTGCTCAGCGTGCCCTGATCGCCGTCGCTGAAGGTCACGCGCAGGTCGAAGGCGCAGGCGCTGGTGTTGTTGGGAAAGGAGACGTTCAGCGTCCGGCCGTTGTCCAGCACGTCCTGGCCGAGGATGTCCGGGCCCCAGTTGCGGCTGGAGGAGGGGCTCACCTCCACGGTGGCGATACGGTAGCCGGAGCGGTTGCTCAGGGCGAAATCCTGCTGCCCGGCGGTGGCGAGGCCGGTGGCGGAGAGCAGCAGCGCGGCCGCGGCGGGCAGGATGCGGCGCGTGAGGCGGGTCAGCGACATGGGTCGGGGTGTTCCGTGCTTCGGCTCTGGGGACGGTGGAGCCGCGGCGCGGCCCGCCCCCACCATCGCAGGCGGGGATTGCGGGAAGCCTAATGCCGCCGCCGTATTGATCTGCGGGGGAAGGCCCGCCGCGGCGGCATCGGTCGGGCGGCACCAGGCAAAGGCGAGCCGCAGCTCCCGACCGCAGTTCCCGGCTTCAGTTGCCCGCTTCAGTTGCCCGCTTCAGTTTCCGGCCGCTGCCGGCGGAGCGGGGGCTCCCAACCCCGCCAAGCCGGGATCAGCGGAAGGGCGGCGACCACATCATCCCGCCCTGCGCCACCAGCCGGTTCGGGCCGCGCTGCACGCCCAGGGGGGCCTGAGAGCGTTCCCACATCTCGCCGTAGTTGCCCACCGCGCGGACGGCGTTCAGCGCCCAGGCATTGTCCAGCTCCATCGCGCGGCCGAACTCGCCGGAGGTGCCGAGCAGGCGCTGCACCTCGGGGTTGGGGTCCCCGCGGCGGCTCTCGGCATTGGCGGCGGTGACGCCCAGCTCCTCGGCGGCCACCAGGGCGTTGCCGGTCCAGCGCACGATGTCGAACCAGCGCCAGTCGCCCTTGCGCACGATGGGGCCCAGCGGCTCGCGCGAGATCACCTCGGGCAGCAGCACGTAGTCGTTCGCGCGGTCGCCCAGCCCGGCGCGGATGCCGGCCAGGCCGGACAGGTCGGTGGTGTAGACGTCGCAGCGGCCGGCAAAGAAGGCCCCCTGGGCTTCGGCGAAGCTCTCGATCACCACGGGGGTGAAGCGGACGTTGTTGGCGCGGGCCCAGTCGCTCAGGTTCAGCTCGGTGGTGGAGCCGGGCTGCAGGCACACGGTGGCGCCGTCGATCTGCTTGGCGGAGGACAGGTTGGCGTCGCGGCGGACCATGAAGCCCTGGCCGTCCTGCAGCGTCACGCCGGTGAAGGCCAGGCCAATGCCGGTGTCGCGGCTCAGGCTCCAGGTGGTGCCGCGGCTGAGCAGGTCGACCTCGCCCGATTGCAGCGCGGTGAAGCGGTTCTGCGTGGTGGTGGGCACGAAGCGGACCTTGTTCGGGTCGCCCAGCACCGCCGCGGCCACGGCCCGGCAGAAATCGGTGTCGATGCCGCGCCAGTTGCCCTGGCTATCGGCCGCGCTCAGGCCCGCCGCACCGGTGCTGACGCCGCAGGCCAGGGTGCCGCGGGCGCGCACGGCGGCCAGCGTGTCGGGGGCGGGCTGGGCAGCGGCCGGCGGTACCGGCGCCAGCAGCGCCGGGGCGAGCAGGGACAGGGCGAGCAGCCCCTGGGAAAGCAGGGAACGGTGGCTGCCTGGCATGGGGAACTCCGGAACGGGGATCGTACTGGCGCAACGAACGCCGCCCCCGCGCCGAAGCTGCGTGGTGGCGGAACGGGGGGCGTCCCTTGTTCCGCGGCCCCGGTGGCGGGCGGGCCGGGCGCTGGATTTATTGCGAAACCAAATCTAGTTTTCGCGGTGGCATCGAACCGGACGCACCACGAGGAGTATGAATGAGCATTCCGTTCACCTACGACCGCATGGCGGAGCGTTTCACGCGGGTGCGCCCCTGGGCGAAACAGGTCCTGGGGGCCGAAACCAACCGCTGCGCCGTTTGCATGGGCTACACGCTGCAACTGACGCCCGCCAAGGCGGAGGGTAACGCGACGCTGATGGACATCCCCGGCAAGGAGGAGGACCTGAAGCGGGCGTCACGCATCGCCGGCGGCCCGTCCGGCACCGACTACCCCGACCTGTTCTTTGCCCGCGCCTCCGACCTGCTGCCGATCGTGCAGCGCGCCTTCGGCCCGGCGGACGTGGAAGGCGTGGGCCGCGACATCTGGCCGCAGGTGCATGGCCGCCGCGGCGTGCTCTACATCGAGAACTGCTATCCGACCGCCGGGGACAAGATTCTCAAGGCGCGCACCTTCGGCGTGGTGACCCGCACCAGCGGGGACCACTGGGACCTGTTCGACGGCGCCATCATGGTGGCGCAGGAGGACCCGGTGCGCGGCACCGCGCATCCGGACAAGATGTTCTTCTGGCAGGCCCGGGGCGGCTGACGGGTGGTGCCGGGCTGATCGCCGCGGCGGGTCCGGGGAGCGTGCGCGGGCTCGGGGCGGCCGGTCCCGGCCCGGGCGAGGGCGGGCTTGGCTGGCGGGGCCTAGCTGGCCGCGTCCAGGTACTGGCGGTCCAGCAGGCCCGCGAAGCTGGCCTGGTGCTGCGTCGTCACCTGCACCGGGCTGGCGCCGAGGAAGTCGCGCAGCAGGGCATCGAAGCGGCCGGCTTCCACGGGGCTCGCGCCGAGATCGGCCAGGTCTGCCGCCACCGCGCCGGGCACCGGCTCCAGGTAGCGGTTGCTGCCGTCGAGCCGTGGGGTTTCGGGCACGCGAACAAAGGCGATGCGGCAGGCGGAGGGCAGGGATTCATGCGCCACGAAGGCGACGCCCGACATGATGCCGCTGATGATGCTCGCCGGTGGGCCGGGCAGCTGCAGGCTGAAGAACAGCGACATGTCGCCTCCGGGTTCCCGCACCGTGACGTGCACCGAGCGGCCGTTGAACTGCACCTCGCCTGACAGGCGCAACGTCCGGCCGACCAGGGTTTCGGCATAGGTCGCGATGAGGCTGCGGTTCCGGCGCGCTTCCAGGTGGAGGGAACCGCGGATCAGGCGGCCGCGGAAATGCGGTGACCAGGCCGGGGAATAGGCCGCGAAGGCGCCGGCCAGCGTCGCGACGCCGCCGAGCAGGCCGGCGGCCTGGGCGTTGTTGCGGGACAGGGCGACGTCCGACGGGGCAGGTTGCGCCACGTCGACCCCCGTGCAGGCGGCGAGTTCGGCAGCGAAGTCGCCGAGGCTGCAATCGGCGATCCAGGCGCCGGGCCTCACCGTGCCGATCACCGCGCCCAGATCCGTGAACACCGACGCGGCCCGCGGCACCGAGCGGCCCTGCACCCATTTGTTGAGCCGATCGACGTCGCAGGCGGTGTTCCGGTTCACCTGCCGGAAGCGGGCGCAGAACTCCTTGCGGGAGGTGCAGCCGAGGGCTGCCGCGGCCATGCGCAGCTTCCGGTCGAAATCCGTGGCCACGCCGCGGGTCCTCTTGCCCTGTCCGCTTCGGAGCAGGATGGAGCGCAGGAAAAGCGTGGATTGTCCAGGAACTTCCAGAAACAGCCACACGCCCGCGTGGAAGAAGACCTGCCGCTCTGCTGCAATGCGCAGCGGCTGTTCGGCCGACGGCATTCCGGCCCGCCCTGCAGGCCGCCGGATGACCCGGCACACACCCGTCCGGATACGTCGGGGATGCGGAGCTTCCCTGGCCGATCCAGGCCCGATTCAGGTTCCACTCCGAGATGATGAGGGCGAGGCCATGACCCAGCCGCCGAAGAAGATGAGGTACGACAGCCAGGCAATCGTCTATCTGGCGGATGACCTTTGGGGAACCGCGAACACGCTGCAAAGGAAGCGCGTGGCGGCGGGGGACACGGAGAACGCCTTCGACTTCGACCTGGCGAAGAGCCGGATCTTCGCCTACACGCAGATCACCGCCCTGCCTCTCGAGTACCGGCAGGCGACGTCGCGCCTCATCATACTCGGCCACGGCAATGAGGCTTCCACCTTCATCGCCACGGCGACGCAGGGTGGACGAAGCTTCACGCCCGAGCAGCTGTATGCCGAGGTGAAGAAATGGCTGACGGCTTCGGGATACAAGACGACGCGCGTGCAGCGCGTCAGCCTCCACATGTGCTACGGCGGCGGCAACCGCGGAGCGCTTCCCATCGCGGGATCATCGAACAGGCCCGGCGACTTCACGGTCGATCCCCGCACGTCCTTCGCATACAAGCTCGCCCGCATCTGCGGCGACCTCACGGTGGACGTGACCGCGCGAGCCGATGAAACCAACACGGTGTCCAACAGCTCGGGCAACGTTCTCGTCAGCGCATCCCGCCACGTTGGCGGACGACATCACGCCGAGGGCGATAAGTGGCGCTTCGTGACGGATGCGGCTTCCACCCCCGAGAACCCCGTCAATCCGAAGGTCTTCGCCTCCTACAACACTCCGGCCGGACAAAGATTTCGGTGAGGTTCGACCCGGGACGGCCCTGCTGCCCGATGCCGGATGGGCGGATGGGGCGGGCCGGAGCTGGGCTCGGCGAGGCGTAGCGGCAGCATCGGGGATAAACCTCGGCCGGCTGCGCTCGCTCCGGGGAGGGCCAACGAGGAGCGCCCGCGCGGGCCGGCCGGTTGTCGATCGTCCGCGACGCGGGCCCGGGTGTCGGCCCGCCGGAACCTTGCAGCGAGCCGGCGGCCGGGTGCGCCGCTTCACTCCCGCCGGACGTTGAGCGGCAGGGTCATGCCGCGCCGCACCCCGGTCAGTCCGCGGCGATAGGCCGTGTCCACCAGGTACTGGCCCAGCGGCCAGAAGGGCAGGTCCTGGAAGAACTGTTCCTGGATCTCGCGCCCCAGGCGCTTCTGGGCATCCAGATCGGGCGCTTCGAACCATTCCTCGCGCAGGGATTCGAGACGGGGCGAGCTGGGCCAGCCGAACCAGGCGGCGTCGCCATTGGCGCGCAGCAGCGGGTGCCCGGCGGGATTGCCGAGGTCCATGCCGCCGAACAGCACCACCACCGCGCTCCAGCCGCCCTGGTCCAGCGGCCCCTTGTTGGCGCGGCGCTGCAACAGCGTCGCCCAGTCGGAGGTGGCGCTTTCCGCGGCAAAGCCGACCTTGCGCAGCAGGTCGGTGGCCACGGCGGTGAGGTTGTTGTTGTTGGGCACGTCCAGCGGGTGCAGCACGGACACCTTGGCGCCCGCCTTGCCGGTGGCGGCCAGCGCCCGCCGGGCGGCGTCGAGCGAGCGCGGCCCGGTCAGCGCCGCCATGCCGGCATCGCTGGCCATCGGGCTGCCCGGGGTGAAGCAGCCGATGCCGTCCTGCCAGAGCGAGCGGTCGTCGCCCATGATCGAGGCCATGAAATCCGCCTGCGACAGGGCGGGCAGCACGGCGCGGCGCACGGCGGGGTCGTCGAAGGGCGGCTGCAGGTGGTTGGGCCGCAGCATCGCCACCGTGCCGCCGAGGTCGGGGCGGTCCATCACCACGTCGCGCGCCCGGCGCAGCAGCGGGGACAGGTCGGGGGCGACGTTCTCGTACCAGTCGACCTCGCCGTTCTGCAGCGCGGCCGCGGCGGTGCCGGGGTCGGGGATGGTGCGCCATTCCATGCGCTCGAAATGCGCCAGCTTGGGGCCGGCGGTCAGGGAGGGCGTGCCCACCGGCGTCGGCCGGTAGTTCTCGAAGCGGCGATACACCGCCAGGCTGCCGGACACGCGCTCGTCGGCGACGAAGCGATAAGGGCCGGAGCCCACGACCTCGGTGAAGGCGCGGGCGGGATCGGTGCTGGCGAAGCGCTCCGGCATGATGAAGCACGGGTAGGAGGAGGCCTTGCCCAGCGCGTCCAGCATCGGGCCGAAAGGGCGGTTGAGGCGCAGCTCGAAGCGGCGGTCGTCGACCGCGCGGATCTCGGCCAGCCGCGCCGCCAGGGTTTGCCCGTGCGTGTCGCGCAGCATCCAGCGCTTGACCGAGGCCACGGCGTCGGCGGCGCGGATCTTCTCGCCATCGTGGAAGGTGGGGCCGTCGCGCAGGGTGAAGGTCCAGCGCCGGCCGTCATCCTCCACCGTGTGGCCTTCGGCGAGCTGCGGCTGCGGACGGAACTCGGTATCCACGCCGTACAGCGTGTCCCAGCACAGGTGGCCGTGGTTGCGCGTCGGGTAGGCGGTGGTGTTCAGCGGGTCCAGGATCGACAGGTCGGCCTGCGGCACGAAGCGCAGCACGCGGGCGTTGGTCTGGGACAGGGCCGGGCGGGCCAGCCCGGCAAGGGCGAGGCCGGCGGTGCCGGCGAGAAAGGGGCGTCGCTGCATGGGCTCCGGGGGTCCTGGGCGGTGGCGCGGCGCACCCGGGCGCGGAACCGGGGCCTGCGCGCCGGCCGGTTCCGCTCACGGGAGCGGCGGGATGGTGTCGCGCTTCGCGGTGCCGAGGGAAGCGGAAAGCGGCGCTTGACGGGCGGGGCGGCGGCCCGCGAAGCTCGACGCCGCATGCGCCCCGCCCGCAACCCCGCCGAACGACGCCGACGCCGCGAGAACCGCGGCGGCTGCGCCGTGCTCGTCGGGTCGCGACGCCAGGGGGCGGCGGGTTTTCCCGCCGCCTGAGCCCAGCCCCCAACAGGTACGGTTTCCAGCCCCCGCGACACCCGTCGCGGGGGTTTTTTATTCGGAGAAACGGAACAGCCATGAACGCCATCACCGGGGCCGCCCTTGCCGTGCAAGGGCAGCTCGACGCCTACAACGCCCGCGACATCGATGGCTTCATGCGGTGGTGGGCTGAGGATTGCCGGTACTACGAGTTCCCCTCGCGCCTGCTGGCCGAGGGCGCGGCGGCGGTGCGTGCGCGCCACGAGGAACGCTTCCGCGAGCCGGACCTGTTCGGCCGCCTGCGCAACCGCATCACGCTGGGCAACCTCGTGGTGGACGAGGAAACCGTGACGCGGAACTTCCCGGAAGGGCCGGGGGAGGTGGATGTGGTGGCCATCTACGAGGTGGAGGATGGCCGGATCGCGCGTGCCTGGTTCCGCATGGGGCCGCCGCGGCTGCACGACGCGACGGCGTAACGGGGCGGGCGGTGATGCGGCGGACCGGACCGGCGGTGGAGGCGATCGGCGCCGCGGCCTGGTGCAGAGCCCTGCGGTGCCCGGTCCCTGGGGCGGGCCGTGCCGGGTCCCGGGACCCGCGGCGAGCGGGGTGCTGACACCGGCGCGACGCGACGCCACCTGAAGGGGCGCATGTCTTCCCCACCCGACCTCCTGATCCTCGGTGCCGGTGCCGCCGGCATCGCCGCGGCGCGCGAGGCCGCGGCGCGCGGCCTGTCCTGCCTCGTGCTGGAAGCACGCGGTCGCGCCGGCGGCCGGGCGGCCACGGACAACGCCACCCTGGGCGCGCCCTTCGACCTCGGCGCCACCTGGCTGCATCAGGCGAACAGCAACCCGCTGGTGCCGCTGGCACGGGAAGCGGGCTTCCGGCTGCTGAACCACGATGAGCACCGCGCCCACCGGCTACGGGTCGGGGATCGCTGGGCCGGCCCGGCGGAAGAAGCGGCGTTCGACGCCGCCTATGACCGCTGGCTGGCGGCGGTGCGGGATGCGCCGGCCGAGCCCGACCGGCCGGTGGCGGCGGTGGCGCCGCGCGGCGGGTACTGGGACGCCAGCATCGCCGCCTGGGAAGGCCCCACCATCGCGGCGACGGAGCTGCACCGGATCGGGGTGGCGGATTTCCTGAGCAACCAGCTCGACCCGCCCAACCTGCTGCCCGAGGCCGGCTGCGGCACGCTGCTGGCGGCCCTGGCGGCGCCGCTGCCGATCCGGCTGGGCTGCCCGGTGGAGAAGCTGGAATGGGGTGCCGCCGGCGGCGTGCGCGCCAGCGGCGCCTGGGGCAGCGTGTCGGCGCGGGCGGCGGTGGTCACCCTGCCCGTGGGGGTACTGGCGGCGGGCGGGCTGCGCTTCGACCCGCCGCTGCCCGTCCCCGTTCAGGAGGCGATCGGCGGCCTGCCGATGGGGTTGCTGCTCAAGCTCGGGCTGCGCGCGGCGGGCGAGGACCGGCTGGACCTGCCGCCCTTCTGCGGCCTGGACCGCCGGGTAGAAGAAGGCGAGCGGCGCATGGCGTTCATCGCCTGGCCCTTCGGCCGCGACCACCTGGAAGGCTTCGCGGGCGGCGAGCTGGCCTGGGAGCTGGAGCGGGCCGGGGAGGGCGCGGCCGTGGCGCATGCCCTGGACGAGCTGACCGGGCTGTTCGGCAGCCGGGCGCGCCGCGCGGTGTCGGCAACGGGGGCGGCCGTGAGCCGCTGGGGCAGCGACCCCTTCGCGCGCGGCGCCTACAGCTACGCCCGGCCGGGTGCGGCCGCGGCGCGCCGGGTGCTGGCCGAGCCGCTGTTCGGCGGCCGGCTGGTCTTCGCCGGCGAGCACTGCCATCCCAGCTTGGCCGGCACGCTGGGCGGGGCCTGGGAAACCGGGTTGGCCGCGGCCCGCCATGTCGCGGCGGCGCTGCGCCCCGGGGAGGGGGACGGCGGCAGTGCCGGGGGAAGCTGCTACACCGCCGCCCGATGAGCGCGCGCACAACGGAGTCGCCCGAAGCCCCGGCCCTGGAGAAATCCGGGGACACGCTGCGCTTTTCCGGCGCCCTGGTGACCGCCACCGCCGCGCCCCTGTGGCGCGACGCGCTGCGGGAGGCCGAGGGCGCGCGGGTGCTGGACGTGTCGGGGCTGACGGCGCTGGACACCACCGGCGCCGCCCTGCTGCTGCGCGCCGCCCAGGGGGGCGACCGCCGGGCGGGTGGCGATGCCGCGGGCGAGGCGCCGCCGCGCATCGAGGGTGCCAGCGAGGCGGTGGCCGCGGTGCTGGAGCGTGCCCGCACGGCGCTGAACCAGCCGGCGCCGCGGCGGACCATGCCGCCGCTGCCCTTCGTGACCTCACTGGGGGCCTGGGGGGTGGGGCGCTGGAAGGCGCTGCTGGTGGCGATCGGCTTCCTGGGGGAGGCCGCGGCCACGCTGGTCAACGCCGTCCGCCGCCCGCGCGACCTGCGCTTCGGGGAGCTGCTGCGCCACCTGGACGAGGTCGGCACCCGGTCCTTTCCGCTGGTGCTGCTGCTGGGCGTGCTGATCGGGCTGATCCTGGCCTTCCAGTCTTCCGTGCCGATGCGGCAGTTCGGGGCGGAAATCTTCATCCCCCGGCTGGTAGGGATTTCCCTGCTGCGGGAGCTGGGGCCGCTGCTGGCCGGGGTGATCCTGGCCGGGCGCACCGGCTCCGCCTTCGCCGCGGAGCTCGGCACCATGACGGTGAACGAGGAGATCGACGCGCTGCGCATCATGGGCATCGACCCGATGGTGCTGCTGGTGCTGCCGCGGCTGCTGGCGGCGACCCTGGCGATGCCGGTCATGGCGCTGCTGATGGACCTGGCGGGGCTGCTGGGCATGACGGGGGTGATGATGAGCCTGGGCTACCCCGCGGTGCTGGTGCGGACGCAGCTGCTGTCCGGCGTCGGGCTGGGCGACCTTTGGCAGGGGCTGGTCAAGGCGGCGGTGTTCGGTTTGGTGATCGCCGGCATCGGCTGCCGCGCCGGCTTGGCCGCCGGGCGCGGCCCGCGCGCGGTGGGGGATGCCGCGACCTCGGCGGTGGTGGGGGGCATCGTGGCCATCGTGGTGCTGGACGGGCTCTTCGCCGTGATCTTCTACCGGCTGGGGATCTGAGCGCCGTGGCCCCGCGGGATGCCCTGGCGCCGGATGGCGCGGCGGCGGATGCGCCCGGCGCGCGGGCCGCGAGCGCGCCGGTGGGTCCGGCGCCCGTCGCGCAGCCCGGACCGGACGCGCCGGAGGTGATCCAGGTCGAAGGGCTGACGATGCGCTTCGGCCTGAACATGCTGTTCCAAGATGTGTCCTTCGCCGTGCGGCGGGGCGAGGTCTTCGTGATCCTGGGCGGTTCCGGCTGCGGCAAGTCCACCCTGCTCAAGCTGATGATCGGCCTGCACGAGCCCACGGAAGGCCGCATCGCCATTCTCGGGCAGGAGCTGCGCTCGGCCGAGGGCGCCGCGCGGCGCGCCATGCTGCAGCGCCTGGGGGTGATGTGGCAGTCCGGCGCGCTGTTCGGCTCCATGACCCTGCTGGAGAACGTGATGCTGCCGCTGGAAGCCCATACCCGCCTGCCGCCGGAGGCGCGGGACGCGGTGGCGCGGCTCAAGCTCGGGCTGGTGGGGCTGGCCGATGCGGCCGACCGGCTGCCGGCGGAAATTTCGGGCGGCATGGCCAAGCGGGCGGGGATTGCCCGCGCCATGGCGCTGGACCCGCCGGTGCTGTTTCTCGACGAGCCCTCCGCCGGGCTCGACCCCATCACTTCGGCCGGACTGGACCAGCTCATCACCGACCTCGCCCGCGACCTCGGCACCACCTTCGTGGTGGTGACGCACGAGCTGCAATCCATCCTGGCGATCGGCGACCGCTGCATCATGCTGGACAAGGCGGCCAAGGGCATCATCGCCGCCGGCGACCCCCGCGCGCTGCGCGACCACCCGCCCAATGACACGGTGCGGCACTTCTTCCGGCGGGAGGCCGCCTGATGTCCGGCAGCGGGCGTTCCGGGCGCAGGCTCTACCTGCGGGTCGGGCTGCTGATCCTGGCCGGGATCGCGCTGGCCGCGGGCTTCGTGCTGTTCTTCACCGCCAACCGGCTGAACAACGACGCCGTGGTGTTCGAAACCTACACGCGCGAGAGCGTGCAGGGGCTGGAGGTCGGCGCCCCCGTCCGCTATCGCGGCGTGGCGCTGGGCCGGGTCACGGAGATTACCCTGGCCAATTCCGCTTATCGCCGGCCGGAGGGCACGCCCTTCGAGGGCGCCTTCCAGCTGGTGGTGGTGCGCTTCGCCATCGATGCCGCCCGTCTCGGCACCGCCACCCCCGACCCGCAGCGCGCGGTGGATGCCGGCTTGCGCGCCCGGCTGACCAGCCAGGGGCTGACGGGGGTGGTGTATATCGAGCTGGACTTCGTGGACACCGAGCGCTTCCCCGCCGAGACACCGCCCTGGCAGCCGCAGCACGTGGTGATCCCCTCCATCCCCTCCACCGTGGCGCAGGTGCAGGACGCGGCCGAAACGCTGCTGGCGCGGGTGCAGAACATCCCCGTGGAGGCCATCGTGGCCGACCTCGCCGCCATCCTGTCCGACCTGCGGGCGCAGACCCATGACGGCGACCTCCGGCAGGCGATCGGCGACAGCGCCGCGCTGGTGCGCTCGCTGCGCGACAGCGCCCAGGCGGCGGACCTGCCGGGGCTGGTGCGCGACCTGCGCGGCGCGGTGGCCGAGCTGCGCGGCGTGGCCGGCGGGCCGGAGCTGCGCGCCACGCTGCGCGCCGCGCGCGACGCGGCGGAACAGCTGCGGGTGACGGCGCAGCGCCTGCCCAACACCGTGGGCGCCATCGACCAGACCGCCCGTGCCACCCGGGGAGCCGTGAACGACGTGAATGCCGACCTGGCGCCGATCCTGCGCGACCTGCGTGCCACCGCCGCCAACCTGCGCGACACCACCGACCTGATCCGGCGCGCGCCGTCCCAGGCCATCCTGGGCGCGCCGCCGCCGGCGCCGCCCTATGCCACGGAGCGGCGGCGGTGAGCGCGCCGGTGCCGGTGCCCGGCCGGGTGGCGGGGGTGCTCGCCGGCCGGCGGGCTGCCCTGGGGGTGCTGCTGTTGCCGGTGCTGGCCGCCTGCTCGGCCTTCCAGACGCCCTTCGTGGAGCCCAAGCGCTTTCCGCTGCTGCCGGTCCGGCAGGGGCCGCCGCTGGCGGGCTACGGCCGGCGGACGCTGCTGGTGCGGCTGGCCCGCGCGGCGCCGGGGCAGGAAGGGCGGCTGCTGCGCTCGCGCAATCCGGACGGCACGGAGAGCGTGGAATACTACGCCGAATGGACCGCGCCCCCCGCCGAGGCAATGGAGGACGCGCTGCGTCGCTGGCTGCTGGCCTCGGGCCTCTACGCCGGCGTGGTCGCGCCGGGCACCCACGCCACCCCCGACTTCACCGTGGAGGTGGAACTGTCCGAGCTCCACGTCGATCTCGGCCGCAGCGAGGCGCGGGCGGCGCTGGCGGCGGTGCTGCTGCGGGAAACCACGCTGGCCACCCGGGTGCTGGCGCAGTCCGTCCATGTCGGCACCAGCCCAGTGCCGCCCGCGCGCCCCGTGCCGCCGGAGGTGCAGGCCCGTGCCATGGTGGAAGCCCTAGGGAATGCGCTGAGCGGGCTGGAACTGGTGCTGGCGCGCCACGCGCTCTGATCCCGCGCGGCTTGAGGGGTCGGGAGGGCAGCTCCCCTTAGGGAACTGGGTGACGGTCTGCGCACCGGGCGAGGGCCATGCGGGTCCGGCCGGGCTTCAGGATTTGTTAACCCTCATGACGGGAAGTTTCGGCCGTGCTACGCAACCAGAACGGGAGCTACACGTAACCTCGGTGGGTCGGGGTCGAGGGTCATGGCGCAGTTTGCCGGTGCGGATGATTGGGACGGCGTCTGGGACGAGTACGACCTGCGGCAGCGGGTCGTGCCGGCCGCTGCCGTTGTTATCCGCTTGCCCGGCCAGGATGCGGTCGGCCGTGGGACGGCGCGGCCACGGGTGAACCGGTTTTCCGTGCTGCTGGCCCTGCTGGTGGTGTCGGGCGCCGCGGTCTGGCTGGGGTCGCCCTGGCTGATTGCGTTCCGCATCGCCCCGGTGGTGGACGGCGGCAACCCCCGGGAGATGATGCCCTATCTCGACTTGGCGGCGTTGCGGCGCAGTGCGGCGGCGGAGTTGCGGCCGGCCGGCCCGCGCGACAACCCGCCCGGGACGGAATCCTGGCTGAACGGCATGGCCGCGGAGATGGCGGCGGCCTGGGGTGAGCCGGAAGCGGTGGCGGCTTGGCTGCGGCTGCGGGCCCGCCCCAACATCGCCCCGCGCGACGGGGCGGTGCCCGGCCTGGGCCGGTTGCGCGCCGCCCAGCGCAACGGGATTACCGCCGCTCGGCTGGACTACGAGGGCGGAGTCGGGCTGGAGGTGAGCTGGTCCGGCGGCGACGTGCGGGTGGTCGGCGTCCGCTTCGGCGACCGTTAGGGGCGCACGGCGCGGGACGCACCTGGAGCGGTGCGCCGTCAGCCCTGGAGGGGCCGACGCGGCTTGCGCTTCGGGAGCTTGGGCAGGGCGACGCGCAGGAGGCGGCCTTTCTGCCGGCCCGCCTCGGCCATGACCTGGCCGCGCCACCAGCCCATGGCGCGATGCGCCGCACTCATCCACAGGCTCGTGGGACTGCCCTTCATCACCGGCCCTTTCCGCAGTCCGTCCTGCCGGGCCGGGAATTCAACGTCCGGAAAGGCGCCTTGGCACAGGGAGGCGAGGTGAAAAGCCGGAAAGCCTCAGCCGCCGCGGCCGCCGTTGAAGCCCAGGAAGCCCGCATCCGGTCGCGGCGTGCCGCCATCCGCGGAGGAGGCGCGTTCCAGCCCGCGGTTCGGGGCCGAGGCCGCTTCGCGCGTGGCGCGGGTGCGCGCGGCGGGGGCTTCGCGCACCGGGCGCTCCGCCGCTTCGCGCTGCGGGCGCTCGGCGCCGCGCGATGGGCGGCCGCCGGCCTGACGGGCGTTGCGCGGGGCGGGCGGAGGCGGGGCGAATGCGTCCTCCGGCTCGCCCACGGTGCGGGACGCGGCGCGGGCGGACAGCAGGTAGAAGGCGATGTCGTTGCGGCCCTGGTCCACCGCCGCATCCACCGGCGCCAGCCCCAGCGCGTTGCGGGCTTCCAGGTCGGCGCCGCGCGACATGGCCTCGCGCGCCGCGGCCATGTCGCCGCGGTTGATGGCGTCGAACAACGCCGCGTTGGGCGGCATGTTGGCGCTGGGCGTGTCGGAGGGGATGGGCTCGGAGGCAGGCCGGTTGGCCAGGCCCGGCAGCGCGGCCGGCGGCGGCCGGTCGGTGGAGGGGCCCTGCTGCGGCGTCATCGGCCCGCGCGGGCGGCTGTCCAGCTGCGCCTGCGCCGCGAAGGCGGGCAGCAGGAGGAGCGGCACGGCGAGAAGGGTCAGGCGGCGCATGATCGCGCCATCCTAGCGGCGGAACGGTGTCGCGGCCACCCCGAAGGTGCTTCGCGGGGGCCGGAGATGCCTCACGCCGCCTCGGGGGAGGCGGCCGCACCCCGGGCGCATGTCCGGGCCGGACCTGCGGCGTGGTGCCGGCCGCGCGCTGCCCCGCAGAGCCGGGATCAGGCGCAGCCCTGGCCGCGGAAGGTGAAGCTTTCCACCCGGGCGTCGCGCAGCGCGAAGGTGACGTTGCAGCCGACGGCCACGTAGGAGGTGCCAAAGCTGCCGTAGCCCAGGCCGATGCCGCGCGGCCCGTAGAAGCCGCCGCCATAGAAGCCGGTGCCGTAGAAGCCGCCGATCAGCGGGTCGCCGGCCACCGCCACGGTGCGCTGGTTCTGGAATTCCAGGAACTTGCGGCCGCCGGTCTCGTAGGTGCGGACGGGCACGCCGAGTTCGGCGACGAGTTCGGCCTCGGGGCGGCCAACAAAGGTGGCCAGCCGCTGGTCCAGCGTGGGCCCCGGGGCGGCGCAGGCGGCGGCGAGCAGGGGAAGGGCGAGCAGGGCATATCGCATGGCCCTCCCGAGGTGGTCGCGCCGCGGCCATCCGGGAAGGCCGCGCGCGGGCTGTTGATGCCCGGTGCCCCCTGGCACCCCCGGGGGCCCCCTTGGGCGCTGCCCCGGCGCCTCCGGGCGGCGGTGCCCCGCCTCAGGCGCCTTCGCGGCGCCAAGCGATCACGGCGGTGCCGAGCACCAGCACCAGCGCCAGCCAGGGCGGCAGCAGCGGCAGGGCGGACAGGCCAGTGACGGTGTGGTCCTCGTTGCGGCGCAGGCCGATCCAGCCGGGCGCGGCACCGCTGGGCCCGGCACCGCCGCCGGTGCCGCCGCCCTGGGCGTCGCGGCCCGCGGCGACGCGGCGCAGATCGGGCAGCAGCGGCTGCTCGCCCGTGCCCATCCAGCGCACCCCGCCGCCGGAGGCGCGCAGCAGCGGCTGCACCGGGCCGGGATCGGCGCGCAGGTCGGCGATCTCGGCGGGGTTGGGCGCGGCGGCGGCGGCGAAGGCGGTGCGGCGGCCGTCGCTGGCCTGCCAAACGCCCGCGGCGGTGGCGGGCAGCTCCACCACGGAACGGCCGCCGCCGGCGACCCGTGGGGCGTGGCGGGACACGGTGCCGTCGGGGGCGGTGACGGTGATCTCGGGCGCCGGGGCGGCGTCCACGCTGCGGCGGGTGACGGTCAGCGTGCCGTCGGCCACGGCGGCGGTGAGGTCCTCCTCCTCCAGCTCCGGCTCGCGCATCAACCAGTGGGCGATGCGGCGCAGCAGCTCGGCCTGCGGGCCGCCGCCGTCGTGGCCGCGGGCCCAGAGCCAGATGTGGTCGCTCAGCAGCAGGGCGACGCGGCCTTCGCCGACGCGGTCCAGCAGCAGCAGCGGGGCGCCGTCGGCTTCCATCGCCACCGTGCCGCCGCGCGGGTCGGCGCGCAGGTGGCGGTACCAGCGGCCCCAGGAGGGTTGCGCGTCCGGAGCGGCGACCGCGCCGGCCGGCGGGGCGGGGTTGGCGCCGGGCAGCCCTTCGGTGACGGGATGGCGCTGGCCGGCCTCGCTGACCCGGGCGCGGAAGGGGCCTTCCGCCACGGCGCCGGCGCCGGGCAGCGGGCGGGCGGGCAGCACCTGGCCCAAGGCGGTGGCGGCCAGGCTGGCGGGGCCGCTGAACTCCGGCCCGGCCGACATCAGCAGGGCGCCGCCGTTGCGGACGTATTCGGCGATGTTGCGCAGGTACTGCGGCGGCAGGATGCCGCGGTTGGAGAAGCGGTCGAAGACGATCAGGTCGAAGTCGCGCAGCTTCTGCTGGAACAGTTCGCGCACCGGAAAGGCGATCAGCGCCAGCTCGTTCAGCGGCGTCAGGTCGTCCTTCTCCGGCGGGCGCAGGATGGTGAAGTGCACGAGGTCGACGTTGGGGTCGGCCTTGAGCAGCCGGCGCCAGGTGCGCTCGCCGGCATGGGGTTCGCCGGACACCAGCAGGACGCGCAGCCGGTCGCGCACGGCGTGTACGGTGACCACGGCACGGTTGTTCAGGGTGGAGACTTCGCCGGGGCGTTCCTCGGCGGCGACCTCCACCACCGTGTTGCCGCCGCGCTCGATGGGCACGCTAATGCGGTGCTCGCGGCCGAGGGGGACGCTCTCCACGCGCGGGGCGCCGCCGTCGCGGCGGATGCTCAGGCGCACGGCGCCGTTGCTGCCCGACGGGGCGCCGAGATCCTCCACCGCCACGCGCAGCTCCACGGAACGGCCGACGATGCCGAAGCCGGGGGCCTCGATCACCCGGAGGCGGCGGTCCACCTCGCCGGGGCGGCCGGGGAGCAGGACGTGGAAGGGCGCGTCCAGGCCGGGCTCGGCGGGGATGTCGTGCGCCTGGCCGTCGGTCAGGGCGATCACACCGGCCAGCCGGGCGCGGGGGATCTCGGCCAGGGCGCGTTCCAGCGCGGCGTTGAGGCGGGTGCCGCGGTTGCCGCCTTCCTCGGCCGTGGCGGTGCGCAGCTCCAGCTCGGGCAGGCGGGCGGCGCGGGCTTCCAGGGCGACGCGGGCGGCCTCGATCTGCGCGGCGCGGGGGCCGAGCCGGGCGCTGTCGGAGCGGTCCACCAGCAGCAGGGCGATGTCGGGGCGGGTTTCCCGGCTTTCCTCCACCAGCCGCGGGTTGGCCAGGGCGCCGAGCACCAGGGCGAAGGCCAGGGCGCGCCACCAGGCGCCGCGCGCCCGGCGCAGCAGGGCGAGGCCGAGGGCAAGGAGGGCCAGCACCGCCAGGATGGCCAGCAGCCAGACGGGCAGGATCGGGGCGAAGTCGATGCTGGACAGGGTGCGGGTCACGCGCCGAAAACTCCCGCCGGGGTCAATTGCCCAGCCGTTCCAGGATGGCCGGCACGTGGACCTGGTCGCCCTTGTAGTTGCCGGTCAGCGCGTAGATCACGAGGTTGACGCCGAAGCGGTAGGCCAGCGTCCGCTGCCGCGCCCCGCCCGGCACCACGGCGTGGGGATTGTTGCCGCGCGCGTCCACCGCCCAGGCCGAGGCCCAGTCGTGGCCGCCGATGATCACGGGGGAGACGCTGTCATTGGCCCGGTCCTCGTCGCGCGCCGCCCAGACCGTGCCGCCGGCCCAGCGGCCGGGCAGGTCGGGGAGGAGGTAGAAGGAGCGCTTCAGGACGTGGTCCTCGGGGATCGGGGCCAGGGGCGGAATGGCGAGGTCGCGCGTCACCCGCCGCAGGGCGGCGGCGGCACCGGGGGAGGTGCCCTCGCCGGAGCCTTCGTCGCGGGTGTCGAACAGGATGATGCCGCCGTTGCGCATGAAGGCGTTCATGGCTTCCGAGGCCTGCGGGCTCAGCGCCGGGGCGTCGGGCAGCACCACCCAGTAGAGCAGGGGAAAGAAGCTCAGGTCGTCCGTGCCGGGCTGCACCGCCAGCGGATCGGCCAGGGCGGTGGCAGTGCGGCGGTTGACGTAGTCCGACAGCCCCACCAGCCCGGCGCGGGCGGTGTCGTCCGCCTGGGCGTCGCCGGTAACCACGTAGGCGAGGCGGGTGGCCAGGGCGGGGGAGTCCTCCGCCGGGGCGCCGCGGCTGCCGGCGCGGGGGCCGCCCTGCGCCCAGCCCGCGGCGGGGGCGAGCAGCAGGGCCAGGATCGCCGCGCCGGCCACGGCGCGCGCCGGCCGCAGCAGGCCGCGCTGCCACAGGGAGGCCATCAGGTCGGCGGCCAGCAGGATCAGCGCCGCGGCCAGCAGCCAGGGTCCGAGGTCGCGCTCCGCCGGCACGCCGCCGAGGCTTTCCAACCGCGCCCCGGCCGGCGGCGCCCCGAGGAGGGTGGGCGGCGGCAGGGAGGCGGACAGGTTCAGGGCGCGGCGCTCGCCGCCCTCGCCGGGGACGCCGTACCAGCCGGGCGGGTGGCGCGGGCCGGGGGCGGTGTCGGCGAAGCGGTCGGCGGGAATGCCGGTGGCGGCGGGCGACGGGGCGCCGAGGCGGCCGAAGGCGTCCAGCGTCTCGATCGGGCCCAGGGTGACGCCGTTCTCCGACCCCGCCACCCCGGCGGAAAGTGAGACGAGGCGGCGCAGCATGTCCACGAACAGGCCGGAAAGCGGCAGGTCGGACCAGTCGGCGTTGGCGGTGACGTGCATCAGCACGATCCGCCCGGCGCCGCGGCCGAGGCCGGTGACCAGCGGCGTGCCGTCGGCCAGCGTCGCCCAGGTGCGCTCGGCCAGGCGCGGCGCGGGCTCGGCCAGGACCTGGGTGCTCACGGTGACCTCCGGCGGCACGGGCAGGCCGGCAAAGGGCGAGGTGTCGGCGAAGGGGGCGAGGTGCTGCGGCTGTTCCCAGCTCAGCGAACCGCCGAGCTGCCGTTCCCCGGCGCGCAGGGTCACGGGCAGCAGCGGGTCGGGGTGCTCGGCGGTGCGGGGGCCGGCGAAGCGCAGCAGCAGGCCGCCTTCCTCCACGAAGCGGGTGACGGCCTGGACCTCGCGCGCGTCGGTCAGGGGGCGGTCGGCCAGCACCAGCACGGCCAGCTTGCGCGACAGCAGCGTGTCCAGCGCGCCGCGGCGCACCTCCGCGAAGGGGGAAAGCGCGCGGTCGAGGTAGTAGAGCGCGCCGGTCAGCGGGATGTCGGCCGCGTCCTCCTGCCCGGCCAGCAGGCCGACGGGGCGGCGGCGGAAGCGCTCGTCCAGCAGCACCGTGCCGGCGGCGCCGGCGGACAGTCCGGGGGCGTCCTCCAGGTCCAGGCGGATCAGTTGCTCGCGGATCTCCAGCGGCAGTTCCAGGGAAGCTTCGGCCGTCGCGGCCCCGGCCGGCACCGGCACGGCGAGGCGGGCGAGGGTGCGGCCATCGGCGGTGCGCGCCAGCACGGCCGCCTGCGTGGCCGTGGGGGCCGGGGTTTGCCGCAGCGTCAGCACGAGGCGGTCCGCTTCCGCGCGCGGCGGCGGCAGCACGCGCAGGGGATGGGCGGCATCGCGTCGCGCCACCGTCAGTGGGCCCATCGCGGCCAGGGCGGTGGCCAGCGGGTCGGCCGCCTCGGCACCGTGGGTCAGACCGTCGGAGACCAGCAGGGAGGCGGCGCGGTTGCCGTGCGCCCGCTGCCAGTCCGGCAGGGCGGCGGCGGCGGCGGCGCGGTCGGGCGACCAGGGCTTCGGGCGCATCGCGGCGAGGCGGGCGCGCGCTTCTTCCGCCGGCAGGGGCGGGGTGGGGCGGGGCGGGTCGCCGCGCTCGTCCGCGGCGGTGCCGAGGAGGGCCACGGGGCGGCCCTCGCGCCCGGCGGCGTCCAGCGCGGCGCGGGCGGCAGCGAGGCGGGCGGGCCAATCCGGCGCCGAGGCCCAGCCGTCATCGAGCGCGAGCAGCAGCGGCCCGGCGCCGCCGGCCCCGGCCGCGGCATCCCAGACCGGCCGCGCCAGGCCGAGCACGATCAGCGCCGCGGCGAGGAGGCGCAGCAGCAGCAGCCACAGGGGAGTGCGGGCCGGGGTTTCCTCCACTGCCGGCAGGTCGCGCAGCAGCCGGGCGGGCGGAAAGGACTGCCGCTTGGGCGAGGGCGGGGTGACCCGCAGCAGCCACCACAGGGCGGGCAGGGCGGGCAGCGCCAGCAGCAGCCAGGGCGCGGCGAAGAGCAGCGGGCCCAGGGTCACGCGGCACCCCGCGCCGGGGCGAGGCCCTGCCACAGCGCCAGCAGCGCCGATTGCGGCGGGTGGTCGGTGCGGTGACACAGCAGGCGCCAGCCGGCGGCGGAGGCCACGGCGGCCAAACCGTCGCGATGCGCGGCGAGGCGTTCGGCGTAGAGGGCGCGGACGCCTTCCACCCGCGGCACCAGCGCCGCCTCGCCGCCCGCCAGGGGCTCGAAGCGCACGCGGCCGTTGAAGGGCAGGGTTTCCTCGGCGGGATCGAGCACCTGCACCAGATGGCCGCGCACCCCCTGGGCGGCCAGGGTCGCCACCTCGCGCCGGATTTCCTCCAGCGGGGCGAGGAAGTCGCCGAACAGCACGGCGCGGGCGTGGCGGGGCAGGCGCGGCTCGGCCGGTGGGCCGGCGGCGCGGTTCAGCGCGTCGGCCAGGGGGGCCAGGGCGCCACGGCCGGCATGGGCGCGGCCGTGGCCGAACAGCCGCACCCGCTCGCCGCCGCGCAGCAGCAGGGCGGCGAGCGCCAGCAGGAGGAGGTCGGCGCGGGCCCGCTTGGTGCCGCGCGAGGGGGCACCGGACCAATCCATGCCGGGGCCGGCATCGCGCCACAGGCCCACGGTCTGCGCCGCTTCCCATTCGGTTTCGCGGACAAAGAGGCGGTCGGTCTTGGCGCTCTGGCGCCAGTCGATGCGGCCGGCGCCGTCGCCGGGCAGGTGGGGGCGGAACTGCCAGAAGGCGTCGCCCTGGCCGGAGCGGCGGCGGCCGTGCACGCCCTGCATCACCGTGGCGGCCACGCGCTCGGCGGCCACGGCCAGGGGCGGCAGGGCGCTGGCGGCGGCCTCGGCCCGCGCGGCGGCATCGCGTGGGGACACCGGCGCCGGGGTGCCGCGCGGCGGCCGCGTTCCCGCCGCGCCGGCGGGGGTGGCGTTGGGGGCGGGGCGGGGGGCGGCGGGGTCGGGCAGGGGGCGCTCAGCCAATGCTGTTCTTCAGGGCGGCGATGACCTCGGGCAGGCGGACGCCGTCGGCGCGGGCGGCGAAGCTCAGGGACATGCGGTGCCGCAGCACCGGCTCCGCCAGGGCGGCCACGTCGTCCAGCGAGGGCGACAGGCGCCCGTCCAGCAGGGCGCGGGCGCGGGTGGCCAGCATCAGCGCCTGGGCGGCGCGGGGGCCGGGGCCGTAGGCGAGGTGGCGGCTGACCTCGCTGGCCGCCGCGTCGTCCGGACGGGCGCCGCGCACCAGGCGCAGGATGCTGTCCAGCACCGCCTCGCCGACCGGCAGGCGGCGCACCAGGGCCTGGGCGGCCACCAGCTCGCCGGGGGACAGGACGCGCTGGGCGCGGGCCTCGGCGGCACCGGTGGTGGCCAGCAGCATGGCGCGCTCGGCGGCGGCATCGGGGTAGCCGACCTCGACCTCCAGCAGGAAGCGGTCGAGCTGGGCCTCGGGCAGGGGGTAGGTGCCTTCCTGCTCGATCGGATTCTGGGTGGCCAGGACGTGGAAGGGGGCGGGCAGGTCGATCACCTCGCCGGCAACGGCCACCTTGCGCTCCTGCATGGCCTGCAGCAGGGCGGACTGGGTACGCGGGGAGGCGCGGTTGATCTCGTCGGCCATCAGCAGCTGGCAGAAGATCGGGCCGCGGATGAAGCGGAAGGCGCGCTTGCCGCCCTCGCCCTCTTCCAGCACCTCGGAGCCCAGGATGTCGGCCGGCATCAGGTCGGGGGTGAACTGCACCCGGCGGCTGTCCAGCCCCAGCACCGTGCCCAGGGTTTCCACCAGCTTGGTCTTGCCCAGGCCGGGAACACCCACCAGCAGCACGTGGCCGCCCGAAAGGAGGGAGACCAGCGTCTGCTCCACCACCTCCGCCTGGCCCAGGATCACCCGGCCCACCGCGTCGCGGGCCAGGGACAGCCGCTCGCCCAGCGCCTCGGCCTGGGCGGCCAGAACCGTGGCTTCCTCACCGGCCGGAGAGCGATGCGTGTCGGCTGCCACTTCAACCATACCTTACCCCCTACCTATATGCAGCCTGCCGCCAGGTCCGGTGGCTCGAGATCGGGACCCGGTGGAACACAGTCGTCACGGCATGGATCAGCCTATGACCCTAGCGGCGCGCGAGGAAACAACGAAACCGCTACCGCTGGTAACAGCGGCGGGGGGGACGCGAAGACCCGACTGCGGCGACTTCGCCATGCGGATCGCCCGCGATGGCACCTGGCACTACCAGGGCTCCCCGATCGGGCGGAAGGAACTGGTCTGCCTCTTCGCCAGCGTCCTGAAGCGCGAGCCGGATGGCGGCTACGTGCTGGAAACGCCGGTGGAGCGGGGGCGGATCGTCGTGGACGACGTGCCCTTCGTAGCGGTGGAGCTGTGCTGGCGGCACTGCAACTGCGCCCATGACGGCGGCAAGCAGCAATGCCTGACCTTTCGCACCAACCTGGACGAGGTGGTGACGGCCAACAGCGAGCACCCGATCCGGGTCGAGATCGACCCCGTCACCGGCGAGCCGAGCCCTTACATCCTGGTGCGGCCGGGCCTGGAAGCCCGGATCTGCCGCGCCGTGTTCTACGAGCTGGTGGCCCTGGCCGAGCCTGAAACGCTGGACGGCCGGCAGGTGCTGGGCGTTTGGAGCGAGGGCGTGTTCTTTCCCATCGGCGAGCCCGGTTCGGACGAGGCCGAGGACTGGGACGACGAGGACGAGGACGCCCTGGACAACCCGGGCGCGTGAGCGCGCCCGAGGTCGCGGCTCCCGAGGCGCCCCTCGACACCGATGCAGGCGCGGCCGAGGGGCTGACGGCGGCCGAGGTGTCCCGCCGGCTGCTGGCGGCGCTGGGCCGGCCGGGCGGCACCGGCTTCCTGCCGGCCAGCGAGAGCGACGATGCCGAAGGGATGGAGGACGTGCCGCCCCGCCGGCGCGCCGCCGTGCTGGTGCCGGTGCTGCTGGGCGAGGCGCCGAGCATCCTGCTGACCCTGCGCTCGGCGGCCCTGTCCGCCCATGCCGGGCAGGTGGCGCTGCCGGGCGGCCGCATCGAGGCGGGGGAAACCCCCGAGGCCGCAGCGGTGCGCGAGGCGGCGGAGGAGGTGGGGCTGGACCCGCGCCTGCCGGAAATCGTCGGCCGCCTGCCGGAACACCGCACCGGCACGGGCTTCCACATCACCCCCGTGGTGGCGCTGCTGACCCCGCCCTTCTCGGTGACGCCCGACCCGTCCGAGGTGGCGGAAATCTTCGAGTACCCGATCGACCGCCTGCTGGACCCGACCTTTCCGGAGCGCCGCAGCGGGGTATGGAGCGGGCGGGAACGGCATTACTGGGTCTGGCCGCACGAAACGCAGCTGATCTGGGGCGCCACGGCCGCAATCCTGCGCAATCTCGCCCTGGTGCTGCGGGCGCCGTGCCCGCGCTGATCGACGTGGCGCTGTTTGCCACGCCCTTCGTGCTGTTCTTCCTGTGGCGCTGGCTGCTGCCGGGGGCGCGGCCGCCGCCCCTGCCGGTGATCTGGCTGTGCCTGGCCGGCGTGGTGCTCGCCGCCGCGGCCACGGCGGGCTACGGGCTGTGGCACCGGCTGGGGCGCGACGTCGTCTACGTCCCCGGCGAGCTGCAACCGGATGGCAGCGTGGCCCCGGCGCGGGCGGTGCCGAAAACGTGACCGGGCCTAGCCCAGATCGGGCCGGCGATGCTGTGCCGGGTGCGGCAGCGCCGGATGGCACGGCCCCGCACCCGCACCCGCCGCCCCCGGGCACGGCTGCCCTGGCCCTGCCTGCCCCGACCCTGCCTACCCCGGGCGACGAGGCCCCGCATGGCTGGCTGCGGCCCTTGCCGGACCGTTTGCGCGAGGGCGCCGCGGCCGCGGTGCTGGCCGCGCTGCCCGGCGCCCGCGCCGTGGGCGGCTGCGTGCGCGATGCCCTGGCCGGGCGGCCCATCGCCGACGTGGATGTGGGCGTGCCGCTGCCGCCGGAGGAGAGCTCGGCGCGGTTGCGGCGCGCGGGGCTGCGGGTCTTCGACACCGGCCTGTCGCACGGCACCGTGACGGCGGTGCTGGACCACGATCCGGTGGAGGTCACCAGCCTGCGCCGCGACGTGGCCACGGATGGACGGCACGCCGTGGTGGAATGGACCACTGACTGGCGCGAGGACGCCGCCCGGCGCGACTTCACGGTGAACGCCATGTCCGTGGATGCCGCCGGCAACCTGTGGGACTGGTTCGGCGGGCGCGACGACCTGCGCGCCGGGATCGTGCGCTTCGTGGGCGACCCCGCCACCCGGCTGCGCGAGGACGCGCTGCGGGCGTTGCGCTTCTTCCGCTTCCACGCCCGCTACGGCACCGGGGCGGCGGACCCGGCGGCGGTGGCCGCCATCCGCGGCGCGGTGCCCGATCTCGGGCGGCTTTCGGTCGAACGGGTCTGGAGCGAGATCAAGCGTTTGCTGGCCGCACCGGACCCGGTCGCGGCGGTGGCGCTGATGGCGGAAAGCGGCGTGCTGGGCGCCGTGCTGCCGGAAGCGACGGAACTGGATGGGCTGCGGGCGCTGGTGCGCCTGGGCGCCCCGGCGGAATCGCTGCTGCGGCTGGCCGCGCTGCTGCCCCTGGGCGCCGAGAGTGCGGCGCTGGCGCATCGCCTGCGCCTGTCCAACGAGGAAGCCGGGCGGCTGGCGACCCTGGTGGCCGGCGAGGCGGTGCCGCGCCCGGGTGCCTCGGCCGGGGATGTGGCGGCCTGGCGGCACCGGGCGGGCTTCGCCGCGCCGGGCACGGATGCCGCGCTGGCGCTGTGGCTGGCCGAGGCGCGGGACGGCGCCGACCGTGCGGCGCTGCGGGCGGAGGTGGCGGCGCAACCGCCGCCCCGCTTTCCCCTGGCCGGGCGCGACGCCTTGGCCCTGGGCGTGCGGCCGGGCCCGCGGGTGGGCGCGGTGCTGCGCGCGGTGGAGGAGTGGTGGCTGGCCGGCGGCTGCGTGGCCGGGGCCGAGGCCTGCCGCGCCCGATTGGCCGAGGTGATCGCGGTTATCGGCGCGGCGAATGGAGCCGGCGGGCGCGGAACAGGCTAACCCTTCCGGAAAATTGCCGGAGAATCGCCCCCCATGTTGCCGAACGACACCCTGCTCACGGTTTGGGCGCCACGGATGCTGGCCGTGCTGCGCATCATGACGGCCCTGCTGTTCATCGCGCACGGCTCGCAGAAGCTGCTCGACTTCCCCCCGCTGGGCCGGCCTTTGCCGGAAGCGATGACGCTGTCCTGGTTCGCGGGCGTGCTGGAACTGGTGGGCGGCATCCTGGTGCTGCTCGGCCTGTTCACCCGGCCGGTGGCCTTTATCCTCGCGGGTGAGATGGCCTTCGCCTATTTCATGGGGCACGCACCGCGGAACTTCTTCCCGGTGCTGAATGGCGGCGACGCGGCGATCCTGTTCTGCTTCATCTTCCTGTACTTGTCCGTGGCCGGGCCCGGTGCCTGGGCGCTGGACAACGCCCGCCGCAGCCGCAGCGTCGCGGCCTGAGCTGAGCGTCGCCGGGTTCGTTCGGACGGAACGGTTCTTTCCGGGCTGAACGGACCCTGGCCGAGGGGGCAGCGCCCCCCTGGCCTCAGCCGCAACGACCCGGCCTGCCACTCAGCGGGCGCGCCGGGCGATGGCCGCCACCGGGCCGCCGCCATCGGGCCCCTGGTGCTCCGCGCCGCCGGATACGAAGAGGTCGGTGCGGCCCACGGCGGCCGCGGCCACGCCGCCCACCAGGGCGCGGGCGTGGCGGGTGGCGTTGATGTCGCTGTCATCCGCCATGATGTGCCGCCGCCCCCGGATGTTGCCGGAGGCGGCGGGTTCCGCCTTCACCAGCAGGGCCAGCAGCCGTTCCGCTTCCGCGGGTGCGAGCTGGCCGCCGGCGGTGTCCAGCCCGGCGCCGCGCAGCGCCGCCTGCACCGCGGGCAGGTCGATGCCGTCGCGCATCACGTCGTGCGCGATCACCAGGTCGCCGGCCCAGCCGGGGCTGTTGCCGAACACGATCACCTCGTTACGCTCCAGCTCCACCCCGGCGGAAGCGCTGGCGCGGCCGGACCAGAGCGACAGGTCGGCATTGACCGCGGCGTCGGACAGGGCTTCGGGCGAAACCTCGCCCAGGGCCAGGGCGACGCCCAGGGCGGAGGCGCCGCGCGACAGGGCCATGGATTCGTAGGTGTCGGCCGTGGCCACGGTTTGACCGCGGCTGGCGGCATCCGCCATGCGCTCGGTGGTCAGCAGGGGGCACTTCACCTGCACGAAATGCACCTGGGCGGGGTCGGAAAGGGAGGCGTCACGCATGGCCTCGCGCACGGCGGCGGCGGTGCGCTCCACCTGCGGCATGCGGCCGAGTTCCTCGGGGCGGAAGGGGGTGGTGAAGGCGGTGCCGATCGCCAGGGCGCCTTCGGGGGTGGCGGGATCGGCGGTCCGCGTGACGGAGAGCAGCAGGAAGTGCGGCGACAGCCCGCCTTCCGTGCCGCCGGACATCACCATGGCGACGCGGTTCAGCACCGCCTCGCGCGTGGTGCCCAGGCGGGCCGCCAGCATGGTGCCCAGCTCGGCCACGGCATAGGCGCGGGTGAAGTCGTTGACGCAGCCATTGCCCTCCGTCTTGCCGAGGATGGCCACCACCGCGGCGGGGTCCAGCGTGCCGGCGTCGAACAGCGCTTCGATGGCCGCGGTGTCGCCGGGGTGGCGCATGGGCACGCGGTGCAGGGCGGCGCGGCGGCGGGTGTCGGGCAAGGCATGATACTCCTGGGCAAACGGGGCGGCGATCCGGGGCGCCCTTCGGCTGCGCGCCGTAGCCAGCCGCGTGCCACGGGTGTGCCGGGGCTGCCCGGGACCGCGTGCGGCGGGTTTGGCCCGGCGCCTCCGGGGAGGAGGGGCGCGCGGCGGGCGGGCGCGTGCTAACCCCGGCGCGCCATGGCGCTTCCCGCTTCTTCCGCTCCCCCCGCGAGCGCGTCCCGTGTTCTGCCCGTCCCCGGCGCGATGCCCGGGGCCGAGGCCAGTCCCGGCGCGGCCCTGGCCGGTTCGGCCCCGGAGGACACCGCCGCCAGCCGCGGTGCCGGGGTGGTTCCCGCTGCTGCGCCGGGCCGTGCGAAGCCGGCCGTGACGGACGACACCTCGCGCGTGCTGCTGGCGCGGTTGTGGAAACACTATGTCCGGCAGCACCCGCGCGGCATCCTGGTGGCGCTGCTGTGCACCGGCGCGGTGGCGGGGCTGACGGCGCTGTATCCGGTGGTGATCCAGCAGGCCTTCGACCTGTTCACGACCGGCGACCCGCGCATCGTCTGGCTGGCGCCGCCCGCCATCATCGTGCTGACGCTGTTCAAGGCGCTGGCGCAATACGGGCAGGCGGTGTCGGTGCAGTCCGTGGTGCTGCGGGTCATCGAGGCGTTGCAGAACGACCTGTTCCGCGCGCTGACCCGCGCCGACCTGGCCGCCCTGGCGCGCGACGCGCCGGCCCGCCACGCCGCCCGCTTCACCGCCGATGCCCAGGCCATCCGCGAAGCGCTGACCAAGGCGATCAACGGCGTGGCCGACGTGCTGACGGTGGTGGGGCTGGTGGCCTCGATGGTGTGGCTGGACTGGCAGATGAGCCTGGTGGCGGCGATCCTGTATCCCCTCGCCATCGTGCCGGTGCTGCGGCTGGGCAAGCGCATCCGCCGCGCTTCGGGTGGGATGCAGGACCGGGTGGGGGAACTGGCGGCGACGCTGACGGAATCCTTCGCCGCCGCCCGCGTCGTGCGCGCCTACCGGTTGGAGGAGGCGGAGGAACGGCGCGCTGCCGGTGCCTTTGCCCATCTGCGCGACAGCCTGCTGCGCATCGCCCGCACCCGCGCCAGCCTGGACCCGATGCTGGAAGCGCTCGGCGGCGTGGCCGTGGCCGCGGTGCTGGGCTTCGTGGGGTGGCGGGTGTCGGCCGGCGTCGGCACGGTGGGCGAGTTCACCGGCTTCGTGGCGGCGCTGCTGATCGCCTCCCGCCCGGTGCGGGCGCTGGGCAGCCTGAACGCCGCGCTGCAGGAAGGGCTGGCCGGGCTGTCGCGCGTCTTCGGCGTGACCGACGCGCCGCGCCGCGTCACCGAGGCCCCCGGCGCGCCTTCCCTGCCGGCCGGGCAGGGGCGCGTGCAGTTCGAGAGCGTGTCCTTCCATTACGAGGGCGTGGCCGAGGCAGCGCTGCGCGGCGTCTCCTTCACTGCGGAGCCGGGGCGCACGGTGGCGCTGGTGGGACCCTCCGGCGCGGGCAAGTCCACCGCCCTGGCGCTGCTGCCGCGGCTGCACGACGTGTCCGGCGGGCGGGTCTGCCTGGACGGGGCGGATGTGCGCGCGGTGTCGCTGGCTTCGCTGCGGGACGCCATCGCTTATGTCGGGCAGGAGGCGGTGATCTTCGACGACAGCGCCTTCAACAACATCGCCTGCGGCCGCCACGGCGCCAGCCGTGCCGCGGTGGAGGAAGCCGCCCGCGCCGCCGCCGCGCATGGCTTCCTCCAGGCGCTGCCGCAGGGCTACGACACCGTGCTGGGCACCGGCGGCTCGCGCCTGTCGGGCGGGCAGCGGCAGCGCGTGGCGCTCGCCCGGGCGCTGCTGCGCGACCCCCGCGTGCTGCTGCTGGACGAGGCGACCTCCGCCCTGGACGCCGAGAACGAGGCGGCAGTGCAGGCGGCGCTGGCCCGGCTGCGGCAGGGGCGCACCACGCTGGTGGTGGCGCACCGGCTGAGCACGGTGCGCGATGCCGACCTGATCGTGGCGATGGAGGAGGGGCGCGTCGCGGAAGCTGGCAGCCATGCCGAGCTGATGGGGCGCGACGGGCTCTATGCCCGGCTGGTGCGGACCCAGGCCTTCGTGCCGGGCTAAGGCGCGGGCGGGGCGGGGATGGCGCCGACCCGCCCGGTTCGGGCAGGATGTTGCCGTCCTGCAACAGGTTGCCGCGCATGCGCGAAACCCATAGCCGGCTGCTCCTGGCGGCCGAGATGCTGCCGGCGCTGCCCTGCGCGGTGCTGATGCTGACCATGACCGTGCCGGCCGCGGTGATGCTCACCCCCATCGCGCTGTTCAGCCTCGGTGCGATGCTGGTGCAGGGCAGGCCGAAGCTGTTCCAGGATCTGTGGACCGGGGGCGGCGTCCTGCTGATGGCACTGCTCGCGGCCTGCACCGTGGTGGCGGTGTGCTGCCTGCTCGCGCTGGCGGTCACCTTTCTGGCGGATGGCCGGGCGGGGCTGCGGCGGCGGGCGAGGCTGGTGCGCATCGGGGTGTTCTCGGCGCTGCCGCCGCTGCTGTTATGGACCCTGCCGCGCGTGGCCCAGGACCTCCTTGCCGCGCCGCTGGACGCCGACCGGGTGCTGGCCGGGCTGGTGTATAGCGGGGTGCCGCTGCTGCTGCCGGCGGCGCATCTGCTGCTGGAAGCGCGGCGCCGGCCCGCGGCGTGACGCCGCCGCGGGACAGCCTTGTCGCCGCCGTGCCCGCATGCGTCCCTGTGGCCGTCGCCCTCGCAACGTGGCGGCGGGGCCGGGATGGGGGAGGCGCGTTCATGCGGGGATGGGCAGCGTGCGGAGCCGGGCTGTTGCTGCTGGCCGCGGCGGGCGCGGCACGGGCGGCCTCGGCGCCGGCGGCGGAGGCCGAGCGCGGCATGGTGGTATCGTCGCAGCGGCTCGCCTCCGAGGCGGGGGCGGAGATGCTGCGCGCCGGCGGCAATGCCGTGGATGCCGCGGTGGCCGTGGGCTACGCCCAGGCGGTGGTGAATCCCTGCTGCGGCAACATCGGCGGCGGCGGCTTCCTGGTGCTGCGGCTGGCCGATGGCCGCGCCCGCTTCATCAACTTCCGCGAGATGGCGCCGGCCGCGGCCACCGCCGCCATGTATCTCGACGCGGCGGGCGAGGTGATCCGCGGCGCCAGCCTGAACGGCTTCAAGGCGGCGGGCGTGCCCGGCACGGTGATGGGGCTGGACACGGCGCTGCGCGACTACGGCACGCTGCCGCGGGCGCAGGTGATGGCGCCGGCGATCCGCTTGGCGCGCGAGGGCTTCGTGTTGGTGCGCGGCGACACCGACATCCTGGACAGCAGGACGGAGATGTTCCGCGCGCAACCGAACGTGGCGCGCATCTTCCTGCGGCCCGACGGCTCGCGCTGGCGGCCGGGCGACCGGCTGGTGCAGGCCGATCTGGCGAACACGCTGGAGGCCATCGCGCGCGACGGCACGAGCGCCTTCTATGCCGGGCGCATCCCGCAGCAGGTGGAGGCGGCCTCGCGCGCCGGGGGCGGCATCCTGACCGCGGCGGATTTCGCGAATTACCGCGTCACGCAGTCCGAGCCGCTGACGTGCCGCTACCGCGACACCACCGTGCTCTCGGCCCCGCCGCCCTCCTCGGGCGGGGTGACGATGTGCCAGATCCTGCAAGTGCTGGAGGGCTACGACCTGCGCGCCTCTGGCTTCAACTCCGCCAACACCGTGCACGTGATGGTGGAGGCGATGCGGCACGCCTATCTCGACCGCAACACCCTGCTGGGCGACCCGGAATTCGTGCGCAACCCGGTGGAGCGGCTGCTTTCGGCCGAATACGCCGCCGCCACCCGCGCCCGCATCCTGCCCGACCGCGCCACCCCATCCCGCGAGGTGGTGCCGGGCGGCGAGCCGCATGAGCGGCCGGAAACCACGCATTACTCGGTGGTGGATGCGGCGGGCAACGCGGTGTCGGTGACCTACACCATCAACGGATCGTTCGGGGCCGGGGTGATCGCGGGCGACACTGGCTTCCTGCTGAACAACGAGATGGACGACTTCACCGTGAAGCCCGGCGTGCCCAACCTGTTCGGGCTGGTGCAGGGCGAGCGCAACAGCATCGCCCCCGGCAAGCGGCCGCTGTCGTCCATGGCGCCGACGGTCGTGCTGCGGAATGGGCGGCCCTTCTTGGTGCTGGGCTCGCCCGGCGGGTCGCGCATCATCACCATCACGCTGCAAACCCTGGTCAACGTGGTGGATCACGGCATGGAGCCGCAGGCGGCGGTGGACGCGCCGCGCGTCCACCACCAGTGGCTGCCGGACGAGGTCTATGCTGAGCCTTTCGCCCTGTCGGCGGACACGCAGAAGCTGCTGCGCGAGATGGGCTACCGCATCACCGAGCAGACGCCCTGGGGCGCGGCGGAGGTGGTGGCGCTGGGTGCCGCGGCGCCGGCCGCGGCCGGGGCGTCGTCGTCCGGCAACGATGCCTCGCTGACCGGCGGGATGCGGCCGGGGCTGTTCTACGGCGCCAACGACAACCGCCGTCCGGCCGGGGCGGCGGTGGGGAACTGAGGCGGCCGGCCGACCTCGCGGCTGTGCAGCGCCGGCGGCTTTCACCGGGGCGGCCGGGCGGTGTCGCCGCCCCGGCTCGCGGTGATGGGCCGTGGCTCCGGAGGGTGCCGGCTGCCACCCTGGCCGCGACAGGGTCCGAGGTCGCGTCGCGGCTTACTGGGCAGGCTGCACGGCGCCGGCCGGCTCTGCGGCGGTGATGGGGGCGTTCCTCGTGCCGGCCGGTGCCGTGCCGCTGCCCGTTCGCGGCGGCAGGCCCAGGCTCCGGGCCTGCGGCTGCGCCGGGAGAACGGGCGTCGGGAGCGGCTGGGGCGCCGTCGAGGAGCGCAGCGTGGCGGCAACGCCGCTGACCACCGTCTCGATGACCTTGAACACCACCTCCACCGAGAAGCCCACGAAGAAGGCCGTCGCCGAGAGCGAGAGCGCGAAGCCGCCGAGATGCACGGGCTCGTCCGCCGTCCAGACCACCCCCACCAGCCCGCCCAGGATGGCGGCCAGCGCGACCCGCAGCACGGAGTGCTTGCCGTCGCGCGGCTCCAGGGTCCAGTTCAGCAGCTTTTCGTCCAGCCGCCGCAGCGCGTAGGCGCAGCCGCCCAGGCAGCCCAGCAGCATCGGCAAGGCGAAGCCGGTCAGCACCGCCATGGTGCCGGCGACGCGGAGCTCCGTGTTCTGCCAGGCTTCCAGGTCGATGCCGGCGGGCAGGGGAACCGACGGGCTGCCGCAGCCGCCGAGGCCGAAGGTCAGCACGGCATGGGTCCGGCAGTTCCAGGTGCCCAGCCGCACATAGGTGAGGTCGAAGCGGCGCCCGAGATCCTGGAACCGGCCGCACACCGCCGCCGCGCGCTCATTGGCGGGAACCCGCCGGTGGACGGCGTTGGCGGCCCCGGCCGCGGAGGCCGGCGGCGTGCAGGACAGCAGGAAACCCTCGCCGGGCTGCGGCAGCGTCGCGGGCGCGGGGCTGCCGGCCGGCGCCGGCGCGCCCGCAGCCGGTCCCGCCGTTTCCGGCACGGCCAGCGGGCGGGTATCCGCCAGGGTCAGCGCGGCCATGTCGCGCTGGATGGCCAGCTGCTCGACACGCATGGCTTCCAGCCGCTGCACGGCCCGCCTGCCGTCCTCCACATGCGCCAGGAGGGCCACGGCCACCAGGAACACGGTGATCGAGAAGGCGGCAACCCCGTTCATGGTGAGCTTCAGGCGCTTGGCCTCACGCCGCACATCCTCGGACGGCTCGCCCCCTTCGGGCGACATGCGCAGATAGGCGCAGGTCAGGCGGATGCTCCGCACATTGGCGGGGGCGGCGTGGCGGCTGAGGTTGTCCACCTGGCTCGCCAGCGCCGCGAGGTGGTCGGGGCTTTCCGCCAGCTGCTGCGCGTCCGCGAGCAGGATGGCAGGCGCGTGCTCGAGCTGGCCGCCGCTGGCCTGCGCGCTCCAGGGAAGCGAGGTGTCCGAGCGCCGGGCGATGTGGCGAAGGAGCAGCCGGCCGTCCCGTTGCAGGCTCCGGACGAATTTCAGCACCTCCCCGTCCTCATCCGAGAGGGGAGGCCCGAAAGGCTGGGAGTCCGGCATGTTCGCGCTCTTTGTCCGGGTCGAGCGCGAGTATCGAAGTCCGTTCCGGAGATGAAATCAAGATCGCTGCCGGGAGGTCCTCCCGCGGCGTCCCGGAGCGGCGCTACAGCTGCGATTCGATCGGCAGCCAGCGCACGAGCTGGGTGATCAGCCGGCGCCGCCAGTCGGCGTCGGGTTCCTTGCGCTGCACGCGGCGGCGGCCCTTCGCGCCGCGGTCGGTCCAGGTCATCAGCCCGTGCTTCAGGGCGACGCGGTAGGAACGCTCGGGCGAAGCGAGGCGGGCGAATTCCTCGCGCAGGGCGCGGGTCAGGCCGGGGTGGCGCAGAAAGGCTCCCATCTCCGTGTTCAGGTCGGCCGAGCGCGGGTCGAGGTTGAAGGAGCCCACGAAGATCTGCGTGCCGTCCAGGGCGAAGGCCTTGGTGTGCAGGCTCGCACCCCGGGAGCCCAGCACGCCGCTCTCCTCCTGGCCGGAGCGCTTCAGCTCGAAGATCTCCACCCCCGCCTTGAGCAGCCGGCGGCGGTAGCGGCTGTAGCCGCCATGCACCGCCACCACGTCCGTGGCGGCCAGGGAGTTGGTGACCACCGACACCTTCACGCCGCGCTTCACCAGGTCGATCAGCACCTGCGCCCCGGCCTCGCCCGGCACGAAATAGGGCGAGATCAGCAGCGCCTCGTAGCGGGTTTCGCTGAGCGCGGCGTCCACCGCGCGCACCAGCTTGCCCTCCACCTCCGCGCCGGTGGCCTTGTCCGGCGGGTCGGCGGCCACGCGCACGCGGTCGGCCGGCAGCAGGGCGCGGTCGCCGTGCAGGATGTCCCCCGCGTCGCGCGCGGCCTGGAGGCATTCCAGGTAGGGTGCCGCGTCGGGGTCCTCCACCGAGGCCGCGAGCGAGTGGCGCAGGTGTTCCAGCGCCGCGGCGGAAGGCACCGTGCCGGCATAGGCCGAGACGCGGCGGGACAGGCGGTGGTTCCAGTAGCGCTCGAACTGCGTCACCGCCTGGGAGGCAGCCTCGCCGGCCACCACGATGTCGAGGTCGCGGAAGTTGAAGTCGCCGGCGGCATCGAAATACTCGTTGCCGATGTTGCGCCCGCCCAGGATCGCCAGCCGGCCGTCGGCGATCCAGGACTTGTTGTGCATGCGGTGGTTCAGCTGCCCGCGCGACAGCAGCATCTCCAGCGCGAAGCCGAAGCGCCCCAGGAAGCGCCAGCGATGGGCGTTGAACAGCCGCGTCTCGATGCTGGGGTGGACGCAGAGCGTCACCAGCGCCTCGAAGGCAGCGTCGTCGCCCAGCACGGCGGTGTCGTCCAGCAGCAGGCGCACCTTTACGCCGCGGTCGGCGGCGCAGAGCACCTCCCGCGCCAGGAGGCGGCCGGTCACGCCGTCGTGCCAGGCGTAGTATTGCAGGTCCAGCGTGCGGGTGGCGGAGCGGGCCGAGACGGCGCGCAGGGCGAAAGCTTCCAGCCCGTCCACCACCAGCGCCGCGCCGGTGCGGGCGCGGATCTCGCCCAGCAGCCGGTCCAGCGTGTCGTCCAGCGGCACGGCACCGCCGGGGCCGACGGAGTCCGGGGCGCGGCGGAGGGCGGTGCTGCTCACGGGCGGGTCAGGCCGCGTCGGCGGGGCGGCACAGCTGCACCGCCCCGTTCGGGCTGAGGTCCACCCGCGCGGTGAGCGGCAGGTGGTCGGAGGCCACGCGAGCCAGCGGGCTGTCATGCACCTCCACCGAGGCCACCAGCCCCTGCGGCCAGCCCAGGATGCGGTCCAGCGCCAGCACCGGCCGCCGCGTCGGGAAGGAAGGGGGGCCGTCCGGCAGCGGGCCGAAGAAGGGCTCCATCACCCGCAGCGCGGAGCGGCGGCCGGGGCGCCACTCGTTGAGGTCGCCCATCATCAGGGTGGGCATCGGCTCGCCGTCGCGCAGGGCGTGCAGGATGGCGGCGCCCTGGCGCGCGCGGCAACGGCGCAGGAGGCCGAAATGCGCCGCCACCACCCGCAGCTTGCCCGCGGGCAGGGCGAGCTCCGCGATCACCGCGCCGCGCGGCTCGGCGCCCGGCAGGGCGAGGCGGCGGATGCGGATGGCCTCGCCGTGGCGCAGGAGAAGGGCATTGCCATGCCAGCCGTGGCCGTCATGCAGGTCGGACACCGGCACCAGGCACAGCCCGCCCTCGTCGCGCAGCAGCTGGGCGTCCAGCAGGCCGGTGCGGCGGCCGAAGCGGCGGTCGGCTTCCTGCACCGCCACCACGTCGGCGCCGATCTCGTTGATCACGGCAGCGACGCGGCCGGGGTCGAACTTGCCGTCGCGGCCGACGCATTTGTGCACGTTGTAGGAGGCGACGCGCACCAGCCCGGCGGCGTCTCGCGCCTCGGCCGGGGAGGCGGGCTCGGCGGCCGGGCGGATGGCGCGCAGCCGGCGCAGCGCGAAGCGGGCCGAGCCGTCGCGCAGCGAGGTGCGGAGCAGGCTCACGCGGCGGGGTTCCGGCGCAGGGGAACGGGCAGGCTCACGCGGCAGGGTCCCGAGGCGGGGTGGGGGGCGGGCACGGTGTCATCGTCGGAAACAATATGGTGTGGGCTTAACCGCGTCGCGTGAACAAAGTTCGCTACGCCGCCGCCAGCGCCTGTTGCAGGTCGGCCAGCAACTCCGCCGGGTCTTCCAGCCCGACCGACAGGCGCAGCAGCTCCGGCGCCGGGCCGTTGGCGCGCCATTCCGCCAGGCTGGAGCAGGAGCCGAAGGAGGTGGCGCGGTGAAACAGCGTCAGCGCCGCGGCGGCGCGGCCGGCTGCCGGCGGGCCTCCGCGCAGTTGCAGGGACAACAGGCCCCCGAAGCCGCCGCGCATCTGGCGCGCGGCCACGGCATGGCCGGGATCGGCGGGGAGGCCGGGGTAGAGCACCCGCTCCAGCGCCGGATGCCCGTCCAGCGCGGCGGCGAGGCGGGCGGCGCTGTGCGAAGCGCGCCCGACGCGCAGCGCCAGGGTGCGCATCCCGCGCAGCAGCAGCCAGGCTTCCGCCGCGGCCGGCACGGCGCCGGATGCGTAGCGCAGGGCACGCAGGGCATCCCAGGCGGGGTCGGCGCGGGCGCAGACCAGGGCGCCGGCCATCACGTCGTCATGCCCGTTCAGCGCCTTGGTGGCGGAATGCAGCACGAGGTCGGCGCCGTGCTCGATCGGGCGGGTGAGCACGGGGGTGGCGGCGGTGGAATCCACCAGCAGCGTCGCCCCGGCCGGGCGGGACAGGGCGGCCACGGCGGCGATGTCGATGCTGCGCCAGTGCGGGTTGGAGGGGGTCTCGATCCAGACCAGCCGCGTGCGGCCCGGGCGCAGCGCGGCGGCCAGAGCGGCGGGGTCAGAGGGGTCCACCTGGTCCAGGGCGATGCCGTGGGCGGCGGCGTAGCGGCCGATCCAGTCCAGGAATTCGTAGTACATCCCCCGCTGCAGCAGGAGGTGGTCGCCGGGCCGGAGGGTGAGCAGCAGGTTGGTGGCGGCGGCCGAGCCGGAAGGAAACAGCAGGGCGTCCGCGCCGCCCTCCAGCGCGGCTAGCAGGGCTTCGACGCGGCGCAGGTTGTCCTGCCCTTCGCGGCCGTAGCCGATGGGGGAACGCAGCGCCCCGTCCGGGTCGCGGGCAAAGGTGACAGCGGGGTGGATCGGGACGGCGAGGGCACCCGTGGCGGGGTCGGGGCCGCCGCCCTGGGCCAGCAGCGTGTCGCGGGACAGGTGAGGCAGTGCCGGCATCCGGGGTTCCTGCGACGAGGGTGCCGCGCGGAGCCTAGCAGCCCAGGAGCGGGAGGGCGCGGGGGAAGCGGGCCGCTCCGCCGGGCGTGATCGGGCCGGGGTGTCTGCCTTACCTTCTTACGACTTCACGGGGCATTGGCCGGATGGGAGGCCGGGCGAGCGCGATCATCCCGTTGAGATCAGAAAGTCATCAGGAAAAACAGCGCTGTCCAGGTTTTCCGGCCGGCGCGACGACGCCCGCGCAGCGCCCCGGTGGGAAGGCGACGTGAGAGATACGGCCGGAAGTGTCAGGGCGCGGGCCCATCCATCGGAAGGGACGGGCCGGCGCGCCGGGATCAGCGGCGACGCGCCTTGCGGGCGGCGTAGCGGGCGTCGCGGGCCGCCTTGGCATCCGCTTCCAGCGCGCGGAGGCGCAGGGCTTCCAGGGCGGCGGCGCGCTCGGCCTCGGCGGCGAGACGGGCTTCCTCCTCCTTGCGGGCGGCCTCTTCCTCGGCCCGGCGCTTGGCCTCGGCTTCCTTGAGGAGCTTGCGCTCGGCTTCGCGGACCGCGCGGGCCTCGGCGATGGCCATGCGCTCGGCACGGCGGGCGGCAACCTCGGGGTCGTCCTGGCCGGGGGCGGCCTTGAACTTCTCCAGCAGGGCCTTCTTGGCTTCGGCGGAGTGCTTCTGGCGGTCGTTGAAGTTGTTGAACTTGAAGGCTGGCACTGAGGGCGGGGCTCCTGGAGGTGGGGGTAGGGTGTGTGGACTTGGTGGGAGGTTGGGGCAAGGGGGGTGGGGTGCAAGGGCCGAAAGCCCGCCAGCGGCCGCCGTGCGCCCACGGCTGCGAAACCTCGGTTCATTCCGGCAGGCTCTCAGCGGAGGTCCCGGTCCGGCTCAGAAAGCCGCTTCCTGAATCCCTGGACGGTTCAGGTCGCTCTCGGCACCTTTGTCCGGCCGGAGGGTGTTTCAGGTGGTTCCCTCACACCAGGAGCAGAACTGCATCACCTCATCCGCATAGGCTTCCGCTCGCGCCCCGGAACCATTGTACCGGCGCACCGCCTCGCGCGTGTTGCCGCCCGCGGAGGCGAACTTCTTTTTCAACTCGCGCATGAGCCGATGGAGACAATGGTTCATGTCGTGCCACTGGAACTTGCGAAAGAAATCTTCATCCGCTTTGACGTGTTGCAGGTCGTATTGGAAGATGCCGTAGCCCTTGTAGAGAAGTTTCGACGGCGGCATTCCCCGCATCGCGCGCATCTTGTTTGCTTCAGCGATCAGCGCGTCGGCGAAAGCGTCGCCATACTCCGCGCGGAATACTCCGCCGTTTCGCGGAAAGGCCGTGCGGCTGCATTCCGGCACATCGCCGCACGCATCCCCGATGCAATTCGCGAGGAGCTCCTCCGGTCTGTGCGTCGCGGTCCGCGACAACCAGAGATTATGCGTTTCCTTGCACGCAATAGCCTGCACGAGGGCGATGCTGACCGGCGTCCCGCGGATCGCTTCCGCGATCGGGGAGGCGAAGTTGCTGGTGAGCCAGGCGGCGCCCTTCAGGACCTGGTCGCGGCGAAGGGAAAGGGTCACGGCACAATCCTCACTTCAGCGTTTGCACGACGGAGATGAAAGATTGTCTTTTCCGTTCCGCGATCAGGCCCGTGTGGTCGAGCTGTATCCGGGTCCGCCGCACCGAATCTCCCTCGTTGCCGCCGATGGTCTGCACGAAGCGGCCGGATGCGTCCTGTCCGGTTGCCACAACAATGGCCGAATGGGAGGGATACTGGGCATGGGCTTCTGCGTGAGCGAAGTCGAAGGTATTTCCCGGTTGGTTCCATTGAACCAGATCACCCACGGCGGGAGAGACTTCGCGAAACGGAAAGGCCCGGAACAGGCCACGGTTGGTTTCGGCGTTGTTGATAGCCCAATGGACGAAGCGCGAATGAGCGGCCGCGAACAGAAATTCCGACGTTTTTGCCCCGGCCTGCTTCAGGCACCAGCTGACGAACACCGCCGACCAAGGCGTGTCCACGCCGGGAAAGGGCTGACCGACCGCTTCCCAGTAAAGCGGGATGCGTGATGCCAGCGGTTCGTCGGCTTCGTGAATGCCGTTGAAGGACCGGAATTCGCCTTCAGCGACACCGACGAGCTTCGCTTCAAAATCCGACAGCATCATCGATCTCGTATCGAAACGATACGGCAGGCTCGCATCGGGCCCCGGTATGTGTCAACATCAAAACGATCTGTGGGGTGCGCCCGGGAACTGCCGGGGAAGAGCGGACGAGATTTGGTCCGGTATCGAAGTCGGATGCGGCCGATCCGGAATGCCCTCGGACGGGAAGGGTGTGGAACACTCGTTCACCCCGGCTCAGACGGCGAAAGGAACTCTCCCGGGGTGGTTCGCCGGGGTACGTAACCCTCTCACAGGGCCGTCGGCACGAGGAGGCTCAGTTTACGATGGCGTTTCGTGCCACCGCCTCCGCCACCCTGATCCCATCCACCCCCGCACTCAAAATCCCCCCCGCGTACCCGGCACCTTCGCCCGCCGGAAACAGCCCGCGCGTGTTCAAACTCTCGCACCCTGCGTCCCGCCGGATTCGCAACGGCGAGGAGGTGCGCGTTTCCACCCCCGTCAGCACCGCGTCCTCCATGGCGAAGCCGCGGATCTGGCGGTCGAAGACGGGGATGGCCTCGCGGATCGCGGCGATGGCGTAGTCCGGCAGGCAGGTGGACAGGTCGGTGGGCGTCACCCCAGGGCGGTAGGACGGGATCACCGAGCCCAGCGCGGTGGAGGGCCGCCCGGCCAGGAAGTCGCCCACGCGTTGGGCGGGGGCGGCGTAGGTGCCACCGCCGGCCCGGAAAGCCTGTTCCTCCCAGTGGCGCTGGAAGGCGATGCCGGCCAGCGGGCCGCCGGGATAGTCCTTGGGCTCGATGGCGACGACGATGCCGGCATTGGCGTTGCGCTCGTTGCGCGAATACTGGCTCATGCCGTTGGTGACGACGCGCCCGGGTTCGGAGGTCGCGGCCACCACCGTGCCGCCCGGGCACATGCAGAAGGAATAGACCGAGCGGCCGTTGGAGCCGTGGTGCACCAGCTTGTAGTCGGCCGCGCCCAGGATGCGGTTGCCGGCGGCGTCGCCGAAGCGGCAGCGGTCGATCAGTGATTGCGGGTGCTCGATGCGGAATCCGATCGAGAAGGGCTTGGGTTCCAAGTAGACGCCGCGGTCGGCCAGCATGGCGAAGGTGTCGCGGGCGCTGTGCCCGACGGCGAGGATCACCTGGTCGGCGGCGATGCGCTCGCCGGTGTGCAGCACCACGCCGCGCATCCGGCGGGTGCCGTCGGGCGAAACCTCGATGTCCAGGTCGTCGACGCGGCAGCCGAAGCGGTACTCGCCGCCCAGGGACTCCACCGTGGCGCGGATGCTCTCCACCATGGTCACCAGCCGGAAGGTGCCGATATGGGGCTTGGAAACAGTGAGGATTTCCGGCGGCGCGCCGGCGCGCACAAACTCCTCCAGCACCTTGCGGCCGAGGTGCTGGGGGTCCTTGATCCCGCTCCACAGCTTGCCGTCGGAAAAGGTGCCGGCGCCGCCCTCGCCGAACTGCACGTTGGATTCCGGCTGCAGCTCGCTCCGGCGCCACAGGCCCCAGGTATCCTTGGTCCGCTCCCGCACCACCTTGCCGCGGTCGAGGATGATCGGCCGGAAGCCCATCTGCGCCAGCACCAGCCCGGCCATGATGCCGCAGGGGCCGGTGCCGATCACCACCGGGCGGCGCCGGAGGTTTTCCGGCGCGCGCGCGACGAAGCGGTAGCCGGTGTCGGGCGTGGGGCCGAGGTTGCGGTCCTCGGCGTGGCGCCGCAGCACGCGCGCCTCGTCGCGCAGTTCGAGGTCGAGGGAGTAGATCAGCTGGATGTCGGAGCGCTTGCGTGCGTCGTAGCCGCGCCGGGCAACCTGGAGGTCCAGCAACTCGCCCTCCTCCAGGCGCAGGCGGCGGGTCACGGCGGCGCGCAGGGCGGCGTCCTGGCGGTCGGGCTCGCCGTCGCGGAGGGGGAGCTTGAGTTCGGTGAGACGCAGCATGAAGGCGGGACGAAAATCCGAGGTGTGACGGGTAGATAGGCAGGGCCGGGAGGGCGGCCAAGCGTCGCGCGGCGCCCGGCAGGGGCGCGGTGGTGGGGTGGCTTCGGTCGCGGGGGTGCGGCGGGGCCGTCCGAGCGGGGGTGGCGGCAGGGGGCCGCCGGGCCGCTTCCGCTAGGCGGCGTCCGCGTCGCGGCGGGGGGCGAGTTGCCCCAGCACCTCCGCCAGGGCGGCGGCGGCGGTGGCGATCTCCGCGTCGCCGTGCAGGGGCGTGGGGGTGAAGCGCAGCCGTTCCGTGCCGCGCGGCACGGTGGGGTAGTTGATGGGCGTGACGTAGAGCCCGTGCTCGTCCAGCAGCCGGCGGCTGACCTCCTGGCACAGGGCGGCGTCGCCGATGCGCACGGGGACGATGTGCGACACGGAGGAGGCCATCGGCGCGACGCCTGCGGCACGGAAGGCGGATTTCAGCCGCGCGGCGCGTTCGGCGTGGCGGGCGCGCAGCTCGCGGGCGGTGCGGACATGGCGCACGGAGGCCAGGGCTGCCGCAGCCAGGCAGGGCGGCAGGGAGGTGGTGAAGATGAAGCCCGAGGCGGCGGAGCGCAGAAAGTCCACGATCTCGGCGGCCGCGGCGACGTAGCCGCCGTGGCAGCCGAAGGCCTTGGCCAGGGTGCCCTGGATGATGTCGATCTCGGCCATGACGCCGTCGCGCTCGGCCACGCCGGCGCCGGTGTCGCCGTACATGCCCACCGCGTGGACCTCATCGAGATAGGTCAGGGCGCCGTGCTTGCGGGCCACCGCGGCCAGGGCGGCGAGGGGGCCGATGTCGCCGTCCATGGAATAGACGGATTCGAAGGCCACCAGCTTGTGCGTGCCGGGCTCGGCGGCGGCCAGCAGGGAGTCGAGGTGGTCGGGGTCGTTGTGGCGGAAGATCGACTTGCGCCGGGCGTTCTTCATGCCCGCGATCATGGAGGCGTGGTTCATCGCGTCGGAGAAGACGTGCCAGTCGCCGTCCAGGCTGGCCAGGATGGTGCCCAGCGCGGCCTGGTTGGCGACGTAGCCGGAGGTGAAGACCAGCGCCGCGTCCTTGCCGTGCAGGGTGGCCAGCTCGCGCTCCAACTCGGCATGGATGGGGGTATTGCCGGAAATGTTGCGCGTGCCGCCGGAGCCGACGCCGTGCGCCTCGATCGCGGCGATCGCGGCGTTCGCCAGCAGGTCGGAGCCGCCGAGGCCGAGATAGTCGTTGGAGCTCCAGACCAGGATTTCCCGCCCGTCCGGGCCGCGGTAGCGGGGGAAGTCGCGGCGGGATTTTGAGAGTTCCGCGAAGGTGCGGTAGCGGCCTTCCGTCCTCATGCGGGCCAGCTGGTCGCGGCAATGGGCCTGGAAAGCGTGCATGGCGCCTCACGCGGGAAGGGTGGGCCGGGAAGGGCGGAACTGCGCTGCGGCCGGAACGGGGGCGACCGGCCGCCAGATGTGGAAGCCGGCGCTTACTCCCGGCGCAGCAGCCCGTCCACCAGTCGGTTCGCCCAGGGGGCGGAGGAGAAGTCGCGGCGCAGGGCGTCCTCGTCGTAGCCGTGGCGGACCCAGTCCAGGAAAGGTGGCGAGCCGGCGGCGGCATAGGCGCGGAAGAAGGCGTCCAGGATGCCGGTGCGGCTGGCGGACACGTGGCCGAAACGCCAGGACAGCTGGTCCAGGGCGGCCGCCACCGGCTGGCCTTGCAGCAGCAGCCACAGGCCGGCGGCGAGGCCGGTGCGGTCGGCGCCGGATTTGCAGTGCAGCAGCACCGGCTCCTCCACGCGGGCGAAAAGCTCCGCCAGGCGCAGGATGCGGTCGCGATACGGGGCGCCGCGGCTCTCGAAGGGGGCGTCGTGATGGGCCAGGCCGAGCTCGGCCGCGGCGGCGCGGGACAGGGCGTCGGAGCCGCAGCTGGCGCGGTGGCCGCGCAGGTTGATCACCGTGCGCAGCCCGACGCGGCGCGCCGCCTGCCGGAGCTGCCAGGGCTGCGGATGGTTGGAACGGTACAGGCGGCCGGGCGCCACGGCGGCCCAGTTGCGCCAGCCGGTGCGCAGGATGGCGTGGTCGTGCAGCAGGCTGTCGGCCCAGGTGGCGAAGCCGCCGGGGCGGCGGCCGGCGGGGGGCGTGGCGGCCGCGGCGGGCGAGGCGGGGGAGGGGTTGGACGACACGGCGCTTCCTATGGCGACGGCATCACGGCTGCGCAACCGATGGCGGCCGCGGGGGAACCCTGCGCAGCGGTGGGGCGTTGGAACCTCCGCACCCGAACAAGAAGGGAGAACCCATGTCCTCCAAGGCCCATCTGCCGCCCGTGCCGCCCGACAACCAGTCGCCGATCGGCGGCAGCGCCAATCCCGGCACCGGCGAGCTGACCCAGGAACAGAAGGCCCAGAGCGAGCCCACGCGCCGTCACCTCGGCGAGCAGGGCCGCCAGGGCAACATCAAGCAGAACACCACCCACCAGGGCTACCAGCAGGACCGTTGAGCATGGGACACGGCGCACCGAAGACCGAAGAAGCGGACCGTTCCGGCAGCGGCCCGGGCAGCAGCCACCAGGGCGGCAGCCACGGCCATGCCAGCCGCAAGGAAGAGCACGTGGAGCCCGGCGCCCCCACCAACCGGCCGCAGAGCCAGGTCGGCACGGGTGGCGGCGAGCGGGACAGCCATCACACGCACGACCCGAAGAGCAAGGGCGACCGCACCGGCTACTGAGGGGCGGCGCCCGTTGTGACGGAAGGCCCGGGGTTCGCGGCAGCGGCCCCGGGTTTTTCGTATTGGCCGCTTGCCGGCGTCGGGAATGGCGCGCCCGGCCATGATGACGTGCGGCCGGCCGATCCCCGCACCAGCCGATCCGGACGGTTCATGCGCCCCGGCTCTGCGTCAGGGCCAGCGGACCTCCGGGGGGAGGGACATCAGGATGGCCTCCGTGTTGCCGCCCGTCTTGAGGCCGAACAGCGTGCCGCGGTCGTGGATCAGGTTGAACTCCACGTAGCGGCCGCGGCGGACCAGCTGGTGCTCGCGCTCCGCCTCCGTCCAGGGTTCGTGCATGCGGCGGCGGACGATGGCGGGGTAGCTCCCGAGGAAGGCTTCGCCGACGTCGCGGGTGAAGCCGAAGTGTTCCGGCAGGCGGGCCGGGTTCTCGTCGCGGCCGAGCCAGTCGTAGAAGATGCCGCCGAGGCCGCGGGGTTCGTTGCGGTGGGGCAGAAAGAAGTATTCGTCGCACCATTGCTTGAAGCGCGGGTAGTAGCTGGGGTCGTGCCGGTCGCAGGCGGCCTGGAAGGCGGCGTGGAAGCCGGCCGCGTCCTCCTGCGCCTCGGGCGCCTCGGGGGTCATGGGGGTGAGGTCGCCGCCGCCCCCGAACCAGGCGCGGCGGGTCACGATGAAGCGGGTGTTCATGTGCGCCGCCGGCACCCGGGGGGAGCGCATATGCGCCACCAGCGACACGCCGGTGGCCAGGAAGCGCGGGTCCTCCTCCGCGCCGGGGATCTGGCGGCGGAACTCGGGGGAAAAGGTGCCGGCCACGGTGGACACGTTGACGCCCACCTTCTCGAACACCCGGCCGCGCATCACCGAAATCACCCCGCCGCCGCCCTCGGTGCGCTGCCAGGAGGTGCGGGCGAAGCGGCCGGGGGGCAGGGCGAGGTGGGGGCCGGAGGCGAGCGAATCCTCGATCGCCTCGAAGCTGGCGCAGAGCCGGTCGCGCAGTCCTTCGAACCACTGGCGGGCGGGGCCGGCCAGGGGATGGGCGGCCGGATCGCCCCCGTCGGGGCCGAGGGATGGTGCCTGCGGGCTACACTGTGTCATTCCAAACCGATCCGTGTTCCCGGCGTGCCGGGGATGCCGTTGCCACCTGTCGCGACGGACCTTTATATGGCCCCCGCGCGGGGGCGGTAGCCGGGGTATATGCCCGGGGTGCCGCTTCCGGTGCCGCCGCAGGGTTCGCGGCGGGGATGGCGGCCGTCACGGTGTTCCCCGCGGGAGGGGCGCAGCGGCGGCCCATTGGATGTTGCGACGTTAGGACAACAGGACGCATGGCCGATCAGATGGCGACCGCAGGGGCAACGGCCGGCGGCGGGTCGATCCCCGGGCTGCAGGGTTCCCCGACCACCCAGAGCGAGCGCCCCGGGCTGCCGCCCGCGCCCGATCATGAGCACGGCCGGCGCGACTTCCTGAAGCTGGTGACGGCGGCCACCGCCGCCGTGGGCGTGGGCGCGGTGGTCTGGCCCTTCATCAACTCCATGAACCCGTCGCGCGACGTGCTGGCGCTGTCCACCACGGATGTGGACCTGACGCCGGTGGCCGTGGGCCAGGCGATCACGGTGGTGTGGCGCGGCAAGCCGGTCTTCGTGCGCCACCGCACGCCGGAAGAGATCAAGGCGGCGGAAGACGCCCCAATGAGCGAGCTGAAGGACCCCGCCACCGACCAGAGCCGCGTGAAGCCGGGCAAGGACGAGTGGCTGGTGGTGGTGGGGGTGTGCACGCACCTGGGCTGCGTGCCGCTGGGCCAGAAATCCTCGGACGTCAGGGGCGATTACGGCGGCTGGTTCTGCCCCTGCCACGGCAGCGCCTACGACACCTCGGGCCGCATCCGCCGCGGCCCGGCGCCGCTGAACCTTGCGGTTCCGACCTACAGCTTCACATCCGACACCAAGATCCGAATCGGCTGACCGCGGCCGGCTGGCGGGGCATCCCGCCGGCCCCCCGTTTCTCCGCCTTCAGGAGCAGGAGCATTCCATGGCCGCCCCGGGCCTGATCCAAAGCGACGTCAAGAACCCCGTGCTGCGCTGGATCGACCAGCGGCTGCCGATCTTCACCATGCTCGAGAAGGAGTACGGGAGCTTCCCGACTCCGCGCAACTTCAACTACCTGTGGACCTTTGGCGCGCTGGCCATGATCTCGCTGGCGATCATGATCGCCTCGGGCATCTTCCTGGCGATGAACTACACGCCGCAGGTGGACATGGCGTTCAACAGCGTCGAGCGCATCATGCGCGACGTGAACTATGGCTGGCTGCTGCGCTACGTGCACGCCAACGGCGCGTCCATGTTCTTCATCGTGGTCTACATCCACATCTACCGGAACCTGTATTACGGGTCCTACAAGACCCCGCGCGAGCTGCTGTTCATCCTCGGCGTGATCCTGTTCCTGCTGATGATGGCCACCGCCTTCATGGGCTACGTGCTGCCCTGGGGCCAGATGTCCTTCTGGGGCGCCACCGTCATCACCAACCTGTTCTCCGCCATCCCGCTGGTGGGCGAGAGCGTGGTGACTTGGCTGTGGGGCGGCTTCTCCGTGGACAATCCCACGCTGAACCGTTTCTTCTCCCTCCATTACCTGATGCCCTTCATGATCGTGGGCGTGGTGTTCCTGCACATCGCGGCGCTGCACATCGTGGGATCCAACAACCCGCTGGGCATCCAGCCCAAGGGGCCGCAGGACACCATTCCCTTCCACCCGTACTACACGATGAAGGACGGGCTGGGCGTGGTGGTGTACCTGCTGGTCTTCGCCATCCTGGTGTTCTTCGCGCCCAACTTCCTGGGCCACACGGACAACTACATCCCCGCCAACCCGCTGGTGACGCCGGCGCATATCGTGCCGGAATGGTACTTCCTGCCCTTCTACGCGATCCTGCGCGCCGTGCCGAACAAGCTGGGCGGCGTGATCCTGATGTTCGGCTCCATCGCCATCCTGTTCGTGCTGCCCTGGCTGGACATGAGCCCGGTGCGGTCGATGCGCTTCCGTCCGCTGGCGCGGCCGGCCTTCTTCCTGTGGGTGATCTCCTTCCTGGTGCTGCTCTATGTCGGCGGCAAGCCGCCGGAGGAGCCCTATGTGACGATCAGCCGCTTCGCCACCGCCTACTACTTCCTGTACTTCCTGGTGCTGCTGCCGCTGTTCTCGCGGCTGGAGCGGCCCTTGCCGCTGCCGGAAAGCATCTCGCGCCCCGTGCTGCACCGGGGAGGCGGGCCCTTGCCCATGGGCGCCGCCACTGCCAAGCCGATGGAGAAGGCGTGATGCTGCGCGACTGGTCCAAGACGCTCGCCGGGGTGGCCTTCGCTGCCGCCCTGGCGGTCGCCCCCGCCCTGGTGCCCGGCGTCGCCCGTGCCCAGGACCACGGCACCGCGCCGGAAATCCCGGACGCCAACTTCTCCTTCTCCGGTCCGCTCGGCACGTTTGACCGGGCGGAGCTGCAGCGAGGCGCGCAGATCTACCTGCAGGTCTGTGCCAACTGCCATTCCATGCACCTGCTGAGCTACCGCAACCTGCGCGACATCGGTTTGAGCGCGCAGCAGGTGGAGGCCATCGCCGCCAGCGTGCAGGTGCCCGGCGCGCCCAACGACGAGGGCGTGGTGGCCGACCGGCCCGGCCGGCCGACCGACCGTTTCCGCTCCCCCTTCCCGAACGAGGCGGCGGCCCGCACGGCCAATGGCGGCGCCCTGCCGCCCGACCTGTCCGTGCTGGTCAAGGCGCGCGAGGAAGGGGCGGACTACGTCCATGCCCTGCTGACCGGCTACCGCGACCCGCCGGCCGGCGTGCACGTGCCGGAGGGGATGCACTACAACGAGTTCTACCCCGGGCACATGATCGCAATGCCCAAGCCGCTGAACGACGGGCAGCTGTCCTTTCCCGGGCAGGACAACCCGTCGCTGGACCAGCTGTCGCGCGACGTCACGGCCTTCCTGACCTGGGCGGCGGAGCCCAACCTGGAAGCGCGGCACAGCATGGGCGTGCGGATCGTGATCTTCCTGCTGGTGCTCTGGGGCCTGGCCTTCATGCTGAAGCGCAAGCTCTGGGCCGACCTGCACTGACTTTGCGGCCGGCCGGGGGTGCGCCGTTGCGCGCCCACCGGGCGGTTGCCGTGCCGGGATCCCCGGCGCCCTTTCCCATCGAGGCGACCGGCCGCGCGAGCGGCCGTTCTGCTGTTTGGAGCACCGCATGTCCGAGCTGATCGAACCGGTTATCGGCCTGATCGGGGGCTCCGGCCTCTACGACATCGACGGGCTGGAGGAGCGCGAATGGCGGCAGGTGGAAAGCCCCTGGGGCGAGCCCTCGGACGAACTGCTGTTCGGCCGGCTGGGCGGCGTGCGCTGCGTGTTCATGCCGCGCCACGGCCGCGGCCACCGGATACCGCCGAGCGAGCTGAACTACCGCGCCAACGTCGACGCGCTGAAGCGGGCCGGGGTGACGGAGGTGCTGAGCATCTCCGCCGTGGGCAGCCTGAACGGCGACCTGCCGCCGGGCCACTTCGTGATCGTGGACCAGTTCATCGACCGCTCCTTTGCCCGCAAGAAGAGCTTCTTCGAGACCGGCTGCGTCGCCCACGTGTCCATGGCGCACCCGACCTGCCCGCGGCTGGGCGACACGCTGGAGAATGCGGCGCGCGAAACCGGCGTGCCGCACCGGCGCGGCGGCACCTATCTGGTGATGGAAGGGCCGCAGTTCTCCTCCAAGGCGGAAAGCGAGCTGTACCGGGCCTGGGGCTGCGACGTGATCGGCATGACCAACATGCCGGAGGCCAAGCTCGCCCGGGAAGCCGAGCTCTGCTACGCGACGCTGGCCATGGTGACCGACTTCGACTGCTGGCATCCCGGGCACGACGCGGTGTCGGTGGACGCGGTGGTCAAGGTGATGCTGGCCAATGCCGACAAGGCCAAGGCGCTGGTCAAGGCGGTGATCCCGATGCTGGGCGCGCCGCGCGGGCCGTGCCCGGCCGGCTGCGACCGGGCGCTGGAGCACGCGATCATCACCGCCCCCGCGGCGCGCGACCCCGCCCTGGTGGCCAAGCTGGACGCGGTGGCCGGCCGGGTGCTGCGGGCCGCGTGACCGCGATCCGCCGCGCCACGGAGGCCGACGCCCCCGCCCTGGTGGAGCTGGTGCGCCAGCTCGGCCGGCAGGTGACGGAGGCGGAGGTGCTGGCCACGCTGCGCGAGGGCGATTCGCACCCCGTGCTGGTGGCGGAGGAGGCGGGCCAGGTGCTGGGCGTGGTGGCGGTGCATGCCACGCGGATGCTGCACCGGCTCCGCCCCGATGCCCGGATCACCACGCTGGTGGTGGCGGAAGGGGCGCGCGGCCGCGGCCTGGGGCGGCAGCTGGTGGACGCGGCGGCGCTGCTGGCGGAGCGAAGCGGCTGCAACCGGCTGGAACTGACCACGGGGCGCGACCGGCGCGAGGCGCAGGCATTCTACCGCGCGCTGGGCTTCACCGATTCCTCGATCCGCTTTCACCGGATGCTCGGCCCCGACCAGCCCTGATATGCGGGCCCGCCGGCGGGTGGCGCACCGGATGGTGAAGGCTTCACGGCTTGCTGACGGAACGGCCGCCCACCAAAGATCGCCGAATCCTTTGCTGGATCGGACCCATGCCTGCCGCCTCTGCCGTTCTCGCCGGAACCTCCCGGGCATGAGGCTGGTTATCTTCGGCCTCGCCGTGTCCTCCTCCTGGGGCAACGGGCATGCGGCGCTGTGGCGGGCGCTGATCACCGCCCTGCTGGCGGACGGCCACCGCGTCACCTTCTTCGAGCGCGACGTGCCCTACTACGCCGAGAACCGCGACCTGCACGCCCTGCCGGAAGGCGGCGAGCTGGTGCTGTACCGCGACTGGTCGGAGGTGCTGCCCCGGGCGCGCCGGGCGCTGGCGGAGGCGGATTGCGGCATGGTCACCTCCTATTGCCCGGACGCGCCCGGGGCGGCAGCGCTGCTGGAGGACGGGCGGGCGCTGCGCTGCTTCTACGACCTCGACACCCCCGTGACCCTGGCGCGCGTGGCGGCGGGGGAGGCGGTGGACTACCTCGGGCCGCAGGGCTTCGCGAACTACGACCTGGTGCTGAGCTACACCGGCGGCGAGGCGCTGGCGGCGCTGCGCGACCGGCTGGGCGCGCGGCGGGTGGTGCCGATCTACGGCTCGGTGGACCCGGCCCTGCACGCGCCGGCGGCGCCGGCCGACCGCTTCCGGGCGGCGCTGAGCTATATCGGCACCTACGCCGCCGACCGGCAGGCGATGCTGGAGCGGCTGTTCGTGCAGCCGGCGCGGCTGCGACCGGAGGCACGCTTCGTGATCGCGGGCGCGCAGTACCCGCAGGACTTCCCCTGGACCGCCAACACCTTCTTCGTGCGCCACCTGCCGCCGGCCGAGCACGCGGCCTTCTACGCCGCTTCCCGCCTGACGCTGAACGTGACGCGGGAGGCGATGGCGCGCTCGGGCTGGTGCCCGTCGGGGCGGTTGTTCGAGGCCGCGGCCTCCGGCGCGCCGATCCTGACGGACTGGTGGGACGGGCTGGACGCCTTCTTCGAGCCGGGCCGCGAGATCCTGGTGGCGCACGACACCGACGACGCACTGGCGGCGATCGACCGGGGCGACGAGGAGCTGGCCGCCCTGGCGCGCCGGGCGCGGGAGCGGGTGCTGGCCGAGCACACGGCGGCGCGCCGGGCGCGCGAGATGGTGGCGGCGATCGAGTCCGCCACCGCCCCGGCCGGGGCCTGAGCCGCGCATGTGGGGCATCGTGCCGGCGGCCGGGCAGGGGACGCGGATTCAGCCGCTGGCCTTTTCCAAGGAGCTGCTGCCGGTGGGCAGCCGGGTGGACGAATCGGGCGTGGAGCGGCCGCGCGCGGTCAGCGAGCACCTGGTGGAGCGGATGGTGCGCGGAGGTGCGGACAAGATCCTCTTCGTGATCTCGCCGCTCAAGAGCGACATCCTGCGCTACTACGGCGGCGCCTTCGGCACCGCGAGCGTGGCCTACGCGGTGCAGGAACGCGCGGCCGGCCTGTGCGACGCGATCTTCCGCGCCACCCCCTTCGTGCGGCCGGAGGAGCCGGTGCTGGTGGGGCTGCCGGACACGGTGTGGTTCCCCGAGGACGCGCTGCGCGAACTGCCCGACGACCGGCTGAGCTTCCTGCTGTTCCCGGTGGCGCGGCCGGAATTCTTCGACGCGGTGGACACCGATGCCGAGGGCCGGGTGCGGGAGATCCAGGTCAAGCGCACGGGGGCGGCCACCAACTGGATCTGGGGCGCCTTCAAGATGCCCGGCGCTACGCTGCACGCGCTGCGCGCCCTGTGGGAAGCGCGCGAGCGGCAGGACGAGTATATCGGCACACTGGTGAATGCCTGGATCGCCCGCGGCAACGAGGCCTGGGGGGTACGGGCCGGGCGCTCCTACGTCGACGTCGGCACGCTGAACGGCTATCGCGAGGCGACGCAGCTACTGGGCGGCATGGCGGCGCAACTGCCGGGCAGTGCGGGGGCGGAACAGGGTGAGGGAGTGGCATGAGCGCTGAGGTCTGGACACCCGAACGCATCGCGGCGCGCGCGGCCGAGCTGGGGCCGTGGTTCCACAACCTGGACCTGCGCGGCGTGCGCACGGCGCCGGGGCACTTCCTGGGCGACTATCCGGCGGTGAAGTTCCGCGGCTTCGAATCCGTGCTGCCCGCCGACCTGACCGGCAAGACAGTGCTGGATATCGGCTGCAACGGCGGCTTCTACAGCATGGAGATGAAGCGCCGCGGCGCCGCCCGCGTGCTGGGCGTCGATTTCGACGAGGACTACCTGGCGCAGGCGCGCTTCGCGGCGGAGGTCGAGGGGCTGGAGATCGAGTTCCGCCAGCTGTCGGTCTATGACGTGGCCAAGCTGGGCGAGCGCTTCGACCTCGTGGTGTTCATGGGCGTGCTGTACCACCTGCGGCACCCGCTGCTGGCGCTGGACCTGATCCAGGAGCACGTCGCCGGCGACCTGCTGCTGTTCCAGTCGATGCAGCGCGGCAGCGAGAGCATCAAGCCGATCGCGCCCGACTACGACTTCTTCGAGAGCGAGATTTTCGACGATCCCGCCTGGCCGAAGCTGCACTTCATCGAGAAGAGCTATTCCGGCGACCCCACCAACTGGTGGGCGCCGAACCGTGCCGCTTCCGCCGCCATGCTGCGCGCGGCGGGCTTCGCGGTGCTGGAGAATCCGGAGCCGGAGGTGTTCCTGTGCCGACGCACGGAACGGCCGGAGAAATGGTCCGGCCCGGTGTATCCGGCGCGCGGGCCGGGCGATGCCGGCGGTGGCGACCTGCCGCCGCAGGCCGGTTAATCGGGCGCGAAGAAGGACCGAGGCGCATGATCGAAGCCGCGATGATCTGGAACGAGCCCAACAACAAGTCCCACTGGGACCTGGAGGCCGATCCGGGCTGGGCGATGTTCGCCAACATGACCAACTTGGCGGGGCAGGCGATCGCGGCGGAAGCGCCGGGGTTGCCACGCGTGCTGGGCGGCATGTCGCCGATCGACCCCAGCTTCCTGCAGGTGCTGGCGGCGCAGGGCGTGATGGACAACGTGGATGCCGTGGCGGTGCACGGCTTCCCGCTGGACTGGAACCACTGGCTGCTGAACGAGTGGCCGGACAAGATCGCCTCCATCCAGGCGGTGACGGACAAGCCGGTCTGGGTGTCGGAGGTCGGCATCTCCACCTTCGGGGCGGAGGAGGTGCAGGACTGGGGCCTGCGCCGCACGCACGAGCTGCTGCGGGGCAAGGCGCCACGCATCCACTGGTACAGCCTGTATGACCTGCCGGCGACCTGGGAGGCGACGACCCGCCACCGCGAGGCCGAGGGTTCCTCCTATTACCGCCATTTCCACATGGGCCTGTTCGACGAGCACGGGCGGGCCAAGCTGGCCGCGCAGCACTTCCGCGAGGTCGTGCCCGAGTTCGGCCTGTGCCAGTGGTTCCACTTCGAGGACCACCGGCTGGACGACGCGGTGAGCAAGATGAAGGACATGGGCGTCACCTATCTCCGCACCGGGCTGAGCTGGGCAGACTGGCTGCGGCCCAACGCGGAAGCCTGGTTCGACCGGCAGATGCGGGCGCTGGAAGGCTTCGACACCACCGTGACCTTCTGCTTCACGCCGGAGGAAGAGGGCACCTGGGCGCACTACACCGCCCCGCCCAAGCAGGCCGAGCGCTTCGCCGAGTTCTGCGCCACGATGATCCGCCGCTACGCGCCCGGGCGCTTTTCCGCCGGGGCCGCGGCCTGAGCCTTCTCGCCCGGCTGGAACGGCGCGAACCGGTCGAGGAGCCGCTCGCGTTGGTGGTGGCGCATCCGGACGACGAGACCATCGCCGCCGGGCCGTTGCTGCCGCTATTCCGGCAGCTTTTGATCGTCCACGTCACCGACGGTGCCCCGCGAAACGCGGCCGACGCGCGGGCGGCGGGTTTCGACATGCCGGCGGAATATGGCGCGGAACGGGCGCGCGAGCTGGACGCGGCGCTGGCCGGGGTTCCGGCGGAGCGGCTGTGCCTGGGCGTGGCCGACCAGGGGGCCTCGCTGGCCCTGGCGGAACTGGCGCGGCGTCTTGCGGCGGCCTTCGTGCGGCAGGGGACGCGGGCGGTGCTGACGCATCCCTATGAGGGCGGGCATCCCGACCACGATGCCGTGGCCTTCGCGGTGCACGCGGCAGCGGCGCTGTGCCCCGAACCGCCCGCGATCTTCGAGGCCGCCTTCTACCATGCCGGGCCGCAGGGCTGGGCGGTGGGCGAGTTCCTGCCGGACGGCGAGGTAGCGACCGTGGTGACACTGACCGCGGAGGAAGCGGCACGCGAGCGAGCCATGCTGGACTGCTTCCGCACCCAGGCCGCGACGCTGGCGCAGTTCCCCCTGGGGCGCCGGGCGCTGCGGGCCGCGCCTCCTTACGATTTCACTGCGCCGCCTGCGGAACAGCTGCTCTACGAGCGGTTTCCCTGGGGCATGGACGGCGCGCGCTGGCGCGGCCTTGCCGCCGCGGCGCGGGCGGAGCTCGGGCTGCCGGCGTGAGCGCCCTGCGCGTGCTGTCCGTGGCTTATCCGCTGGCGCCGGTGGGGGCGGATTTCGTGGGCGGGGCGGAACAGGTGCTGGCGACGCTGGACGCGGCGCTGGTGGCGGCGGGTCATCGCTCGATCGTGGTGGCGCAGGAAGGCTCGCGCGTTGCGGGTGAGCTGCGCGCCATTCCCCGCCCGGCCGGGGCACTGGACGCGGCGGCCAGGGCGGCGGCCCAGGCGGCGGCGTCGCGGGCCGTGGCGGCGGTGCTGCGGGCGGAGCCGGTGGACGTGGTGCACCTGCACGGCATCGATTTCGACCGCACCCTGCCGCCCCCCGGGCCGCCGGCGCTGGTAACGCTGCACCTGCCGCCGGACTGGTACCCGGCCGAGGCACTGCACCCGGCGCGGCCGAACACCTGGCTGGTGGGCGTTTCGGCCTCACAGCATCGCGGGCTGGAAGGGCGAGCGGCGGGGCTGCTGCCGCCGGTGCCGAACGGGGTGGCGGTGGAAGCTCTGGGGGGGGCGCGGCACGCGCGGCGGGGCTTCGCGCTGAACCTGGGGCGGGTGTGCCCGGAGAAAGGGCAGCACCTCGCGCTGCAGGCGGCCCAGGCGGCCGAGGTGCCGCTGCTGCTGGGCGGGGAGGTATACCCCTACCCCGAGCACGAGGCGTATTTCGCGCGCGAGGTGGTGCCGCTGCTGGACGGGGCGCGGCGCTTCCTGGGGCCGCTGGGCTTCGTGCGGAAGCGGCGGCTGCTGGGCGCGGCGCGCTGCCTGCTGGTGTGCAGCCTGGTGGCGGAAACCTCCTCGCTGGTGGCGATGGAGGCGGCGGCCTGCGGCACGCCCGTGGTGGCCTTTCCGAACGGCGCGCTGCCGGAAGTGGTGGAGCACGGGCGCACCGGCTTCCTGGTGCGCGACGCGGCGGAGATGGCCGATGCCATCGCCCGGGTCGGCGAGATCGATCCCCAGGAATGCCGGCGCGTGGCGCGGGAGCGCTTTTCCCGCGAGCGCATGGCGGCGGCGTATCTCGACATCTACCGCAGGCTGGCGGCGTGAGCGCGGCGGCGTGCGGCCTGCGGGCCGAGGTGCTGCGCGACGACGCGGCGCTGCTGGCGCTGCGGCCGGAATGGGAGGCGCTGTGGCGGCGCTGCCCGGCGGCGACGCCGTTCCAGTCGCCCTTCTGGCTGCTGCCCTGGTGGGCGGAGTTCGGCACCGGGCAGCCACGGGCGGCGGCGCTGCGGGACGGGGCAGGGTGGCTGCGCGGGTTGCTGCCGCTCTACCTGCTGCCGGAAGGGGAGGAGACCAAGCTGCTGCCGATGGGGATCGGGCTGTCGGACTACCTCGACGTGCTGCTGGAACCGGAGGCGCCGGCGGAAGCGGCGTCGCTGCTGCTGCGCGCGGCGCTGGAGGCTTCGCCCGAGGCCACCACCTGCGACCTGACGGACCTGCCGCCCGGCGCGGCGCTGCGGGAAGCCTTGGCGGGTGCTTGGCAAGATGCAGGGCTTTGGAACAGCGATCCCTGCCCGGTGCTGGAACTGCCGGCCGGGGCGACGCTGGGCGCGGTGCTGTCGCGCAAGCGGCACGCGGCGCTGCGCAACGCCCGTAACCGGGCGGAGCGGGCCGGCGGCTGGGCGGTGGAAAGCGCCACGGCGAACACGCTGGACCCCGCGCTGGACGCGCTGATCGCGCTGCACGGGGCACGCTGGGAAGCGCGGGGCGAGCCCGGCGGCGTGCTGGCCGATCCGCGCGTGCTTCGCTTCCATCGCGCGGCGGCGCCGGGGTTGCTGGCCGTGGGGGTGCTGCGGTTGCAGCTGCTGCGGCTCGGCGGGGTGCCGGCGGCGGCAACCTATGCGCTGCTGGCGCCGGGCGGGCGGGTGCTGCTGTATCTCAGCGGCTTTGACGGCGCGCGTTCCTATGAAAGCCCGGGCGCGATCCTGCTGGGCGCGATCGTCGAGGAGATCCTGGCAACCGGCGGCGGCGAGCTGCACCTGCTGCGCGGCGACGAGGCCTACAAATACGGCTGGGGCGCGGCCGACCGGCACAACGCGGCGCGGCACCTGGTGCCGCCGGGGCGAGGGATGACGGCTTGAGCTTGGAAACAGCGCGGCGGGCGGTGGCGTGAGCGCGGAGGACCCGCTGGCGCTCTGCCTGGAAGGGCGGATCTCGCCGGAGGTGGCGCTGGCGCGGCTGGTGCTGGCGGGGCTGGACCCGGCGGCCGTGGCGGCCCGGCTGGACGCGCTGCCCGGGGAGGATGCGCGGGCGGCGGCGCTGCGGGCGCTGTTCGCGGCGCGGCGGGAAGGTTTGGCGGAGGTCGGCGCCATGCTGCGGGCGGCCGGGCTGGAGCATGGTCCGGGCGGCGCCTCGGCGACGGACGCGGTGGCGCGGGTGGCGGCCATGTTCGACCGCGCGGTGGCGCGGGCGCCGGAGGCCAGCGTGGCGGCCTATTCGCTGAACGACCCGGCGATCCTGGCCGCGGCCACGGCGGAAATCCTGGGCTGGCTGGACGGGCAGAGGCTGATCGGGCCGGAGCGGGAGGTGCTGGACCTCGGCTGCGGCACCGGGCGGGTGGCGGCGGCGCTGGCGCCGCGCTGCCGCGCCGTGCTGGGGCTGGACGTGTCGCCGGGCATGGTGGCGGAAGCGCGGCGGCGGCATGCCGGGGTGACCGGGCTACGCTTCGAATGGACGCCGGGAACGGAGCTGCCGGCGCTGGACGGGCAGGGTTTCGACCTGGTGCTGGCGGTGGACAGCTTCCCCTACCTCGTGGAGGCGGGGGTGGCGGAGGCGCAGGTGGCAGCAATCGCGGCGCGGCTGCGGCCGGGTGGGGCGCTGGCGGTGCTCAACCTGAGCTATCGCGGCGACATCGCTGCCGACCGGGCGGAGGCCGCGCGTTGGGCGGATGCCAATGGCTTGGCGCTGGTGGTGAACGGCGAGACGCCCTTCGCGATCTGGGACGGCACAGCCTTCTTGTTTCGCCGGCCCTGAGCGGGGGCGCTGGGCGCGGTAGCCCTGAACGGCGTGGCCCTGGGCGAACCGGCGCTGGGCGGCGCGGGCCGCCGCTCGCCGTCAGCCGCGGCTGCCGCCCGTGTCGCTGGTGGAGCCGGCACCGGCCGGACCGCCCTGGATTCCGGGCTCGCCGGGGCGCCGCTCCGGCTGTTGCGCGCGCGGGTCGGGTTCCTGCCCTGGGCGAGCGACGGGATGGTTGCCGGGCTTGTCGCGATCCGGGCTGGTCATCGGGTCGGGTTTGTCGAGGGGCATGGCCGGAACTCCCGCTGGCACTTGCCGGGTGCAACGCGCCGGCCGTGGCCTCGGCTGCGGGCATCGTATCGCCGCGGGCCGGGTGCTTCCGCCCGGCCCGGGCCGGCGGTGCGCGATGCCCGGAGAAGCCATCGCGCACCGCCGCCGTTTACTCGCCGCGCTTGTAGGCGCCGAGGCCGGGCTTGTAGGTCTTGTCGTCCAGGAACTGCTTGATGCCCTGTTCGCGGCCGCGCTCGGGATCCTGGAAGCGGCCCTGTTCCTGCTTGGCCATCAGGTAGTCGTCGGCCGTGTCCCAATCCATGATCGCGATGTTCTTGAAGGCGTGCTTGGCCTGCCGCAGCACCACCGGGTTCTTGCCGGCCAGTTCCAGCGCCAGCGCCCGGGTGTGTTCGCGCAGCTCGGCCAGCGGCACGGCCTCGTTCACCAGGCCCATGGCGGCGGCCTTGGTGCCGGTGAACGTCTTGCCGGTCATGATGTAGTACAGCGCGTCGCGGTGGTTCATGACGTTCTGCACGGCCTTGGTCACGTTGCCGGCGGGGATGATGCCCCAGTTGATCTCCGAAAGGCCGAACTGCGCCGTGTCCGCCGCGATCGCGAGGTCGCAGGCCACCAGCGGGGTGAAGGCGCCGCCGAAGCACCAGCCGTTGACCATGGCGATGGTGGGCTTCGGGTAGAAGCGCAGCTTGCGCCACTGCCAGGTGCCCGCGGCGCGGTAGACCTTGTAGCGCTGCGAGGCCGGCTTGCCGTCGGTTTCGCGGAAGTATTCCTTGAGGTCCATGCCGGCGGAGAAGCTTTCCCCCGCGCCGGTGATGACGACGACCTTGCAGCTGTCGTCCTCTTCCAGGGCTTCCAGCGTGTCCAGCATCATCTGATTCAGCGCCGGGCTCATGGCGTTGCGCTTGTTCGGGCGGTTCAGCGTCACCCAGGCGATGCCGTTCTCGATCTCCACCAGCACGGGCGGGGCGGCGGCGTTGTCCTGCGCCGGGGTTTGCGGGCCTTGCGCTGCCGACATCTGCGATCCTCCGCGAAAGCGTCGTTTGTCAGGTAACCTTACATCCTGGGCCGCGGCGAATCCAGCGCCGTGTTGCGCCGTCCGGAAACGGGCGCTACCGGCAGGGGAACGGACCGGGACGGCGCGCTTCCCGGCGGTGCGGGGAAGGGGGCGCGTCGGAAACATCATGCCGGGCACCATGCGGACGATGTACCTGCTGCGGCAGGCCCAGCTGGCCAGCTACGCGCGGCTGGAAGCGGCGCTGGCCGGCTTCGGGCTGACGCCCACCCAGTACACGGCGCTGAGCCTGTCGGACCGGCCCGGCGAGGGCGGCGAGGAGCGGGCCGAAGGGCAGGCCGGGTCCGGCCCGTCCTCGGCCGAGCTGGCGCGACGGCTGGGCGTCACCGCGCAGGCGATGAACGAGATGATCGCGGCGCTGGAGCGCAAGGGGCTGATCCGCCGGCGTGAGGCGGCGGAGAACCGGCGCATCCTGCGCATCAGCCTGACGGCGGAAGGCACGGCGCTGCTGGCGCGCTGCGACGCCGTGGTGGACGGGGTGGAGCAGGAATTCCTGGGCGTGCTGGCGGGCGGCGAGCTGGACGCGCTGCGCGGCACGCTGGTGCGGCTGGTGCGCGTCGCCGCCGACCCGCTGCCCGGCGGCTGAGGCGCGGGGCGGAACGCGCGGGGCTCCAGCAGGGCCAGCGAAGGCTGCGCTTCCGCCTGCGCGGGCCTGCATCGTGGCCGCGGTCAGGCGGCGGTGCGGCCGGGCGCGTGAGCTTGACGCGCGCCGACCAGCGGGCGTAGCGATGAAGGATCGAAAAGATTCAGGCCGGTTTGGTTAGTCCGGCCACCGCGCGAGCGGGAAAAGGCGCCCCAGACGCACCCACGGCACCTCCTTCAACAGGGGTGGTGCGATGCTGGGCGCAAGCCTTCCGTCATTCTCCATCCCCCCACGAGAGAATGCGATGACTGCCCAGGAAACCCGGCCTTCTGCCGAAACGACGAACCCCCGACGCATCGGCCATGTGAACCTGTCGGTGTCCGACCTGGAACGGTCGCTGGCCTTCTACCAGGACGCTCTCGGGATGCGGGTCACGAAGCGGCTGGAGGAAGCGGCCTTCCTGTCTTTCGGCAGCTATCACCACGATCTCTGCATCAACACCTGGCAGAGCAAGGGGGGATCGCCGCGGCCGCAAGGGGCGACCGGGTTGTATCATTTCGCGGTCGCCTTCGGCGAACTGGCCGCGCTGCAGGACACCAGCCGGCGCCTCGGTGCTGCCGGCATCGCCATCGACGATGTCGTCGACCATGGCGTGAGCCTGTCCGCCTACCTGCGCGATCCCGATCAGAACGGTGTCGAGCTCACCTGGGACCGGCCGGCCGAAAGCTGGTGGTCGGCGGAGGGTGCGCTCCGGATGGGGCACCGCCGGATTTCCCTGGAGCAACTGCTCGCGGCTGAGGGGGCAGGGCTGCTCCAGGGCGATTCCCGGGCCGGTTGAAGGCTGGTGATCCCCGCGCCCGGCGGGTGCTGGCTGGGCGGCCCTGCGGCGCGGGACGGCGGGCCTTTCGGAACCCGCCCTAGACCACGCCCTCGGCACGCAGGGCGCTGATCTCCGCGGCGGGCACCCCGAAGGAGGTCAGCACGGCGTCGCTGTGCTCGCCCAGTTCCGGCGGGGGCAGGGGGTCCGCCTCGCGCTGGCCGTCCAGCCGCACGGCGCGGTGCATCATGGTCAGCGCCCCGCGGCGGGGGTGCTGGACTTCGTGGAACAGCTTGAGGTGCTGCACCTCCGGGTCGGCCATCGCTTCGGGGATGGAATGCACGGGGGCGCAGGGCACGTCGTGTTCCGACAGCGTGTCGAGCCAGTGGACACGCGGCTGGGTGGCGAAGATCGGGCGCAGCGTCTCGATCAGGGCGGAGAAGTTGCGGATGCGGCCGGGACGGTCGGCGAAGCGCGGGTCGGCGCCGATCGCCTCTTGCCCGATAGCCTTGAGCAGGGCGCGCCAGAACTTCTCGGTGGAGGATACCTGGATGCCGATCACCTTCTCGTCGGCACAGCGGAAGGCGAAGGTCAGCGAGAAGGCGGCGCGCGTTTCGCTGTTCATGGTGAAGCCGGACTGCGTCAGGGCGGTGAAGCTGTCAGGCATGTGGAACATGCTGGCGTCCAGCAGGGAAATCTCCACGCGCGCGCCCTGGCCGCTGCGCTCGCGGCCCATCAGCGCGCCCAGCACGCCGTAGGCCGCCTGCATGCCGGTGATCTGGTCGGTGATGGTGGGGCCGCGCATGCGCGGGTCGCTGGGGTCCAGCAGCGTGCCGAGCATGCCGGACAAGGACTGGCCGATCGCGTCGTAGGCCGGGCGGTCCTTGTAGGGGCCGTCCGTCGAGAAGCCGGTGATGGAGCAGTAGATCAGCCGCGGGTTGATCGCGCGCAGCGCGTCCCAGTCAAAGCCCAGGCGCTGCAGCACGCCGGGACGGTTGTTTTCCAGCACCACGTCGGCCTTGGCCGCGAGTTCGCGGAACAGCGCCTGGCCGCGCGGCTTGCCGAGGTCCAGCGACAGGGAGCGCTTGTTGCGGTTGAAGGCGGTGAAGTTGTGGCTGTAGCCGGTGAAGCGCCCGTCCGGCCCGCCGGTGCCGAAGCCGCGAAACGGGTCGCCGGAGCCGGGGCGCTCGATCTTGATCACCTCGGCGCCCATGTCCGCCAGCATCAGCCCGGCAAAGGGGCCGGCGATGAACTGGCCGAGTTCCAGCACGCGGATGCCGCGCAGCGGGTTGGCGTCCGGCGAGGCGGAGGCTCGTTCAGCCGTGTGTTCAGCCTGGGGCATGGTGCGGCCGCCTTCCTTGAGACGCGTTCCTCGGGTGGTTCTGCGCCCCGCACGGCGGCGCGAACAGGGCGCCCGGTTATCAGGCTGCCTGCGATGGGGTCAAGGCGGTCAGCCGCGATGGCCGCGCATTTGGGGCTTGCGAAACCCCAAAGGCAGCCTTATCGTTAGCCTACCTAAGCAAAACGTGGTCGGGCGCGGTTCAGAACCACCCGGACCCACTGCGGCGAAGGGGGCCGGCGCGCTGCCGGCCGGGGCGGCTGGGCGGGGCTGACGGTGCCGCGACGGCCGACCTATATCACCGGCGACGCCGTGTCCCGACCTCCGGGCGGCGCGGGCCGGGGCGCCGCCTCCGGGCGGCCGCGTGAGAACGGCGCGACCCGGCCTTTGCCGCGAGGTATGGCCGGTGCGCGCGGCGGGCCCTGGCCTCGGGTGCGGGCCAAGGCCGACGGGGTGAAGGCCCCGACGGTTTCAATCCGGGTGCGCGCGGCCGTGCTTCTCGCCAGGGCCGCGGCGACACCGAGCAGGGAGAGACGGGTTATGGACAACCATCCGCATGATGCCGGCGCGGTTTCGGCCGAGGAACAGGCCAAGCGCCAGGAATTCTACGACCGCATCGACGCGCAATCCATGGCGCCGCTGTGGGAGCGCCTGAAGGGCCTGGTGCCGCCCGAGCCGCGGCCGAGCCCGCGCGCCCATGTGTGGCACTTCGACCAGGTGCGCCCTTACATGATGGAAGCCGGCGCGCTGCTGACCGCCGAGGAAGCCGAGCGCCGCGTGCTGGTGCTGGAAAACCCGGCGATGCCCGGCAAGTCCCGCGCCACCGCCACGCTGTATGCCGGCATCCAGCTGGTGCTGCCCGGCGAGGTCGCGCCGGCGCACCGCCACACCGCGTCCGCGCTGCGCTTCGTGCTGGAAAGCGGCGGCGGCTTCACCGCCGTGGCCGGCGAGAAGACCACGATGCGCACGGGCGACTTCGTGATCACCCCGTCCTGGGCCTGGCACGACCACGGCAACACCTCGTCCGATCCGATCATCTGGATGGACATCCTCGACCTGCCGGTGGTGAACTTCTTCGAGGGCGGCTTTTCCGAGCACCACAACGATGCGGCGCAGTCGATCGGCCGGCCCGAGGACGACTCGCTGAACCGCTACGGCAACGCGCTGCTGCCGATCGAGGCGGAGAGCCCCTTCGGCAAGTCTTCGCCGATCTTCAACTACCCCTTCGAGCGCACCCGCGCCTCGCTGGTGGCGGTGGCCGCGGCCGGCGACCTCGACCCGCACTGGGCGGCGACGCTGAAGTACAGCAACCCGATGGACGGCGGCTGGGCGATGCCCACCATCGCGTCGTGGATGACGCACCTGCCCGCCGGCATGGCGACGCAGGGCATCCGCTCCACCGACGGCATCATCGTGGCGGTGGCCGAAGGGCGCGGCGTGGCGACGATCGGCGACCAGAAGATCCCCTTCGGGCCGCGCGACATCTTCGTGATCCCGAACTGGACGCAGCGTTCCTTCCAGGCGGAAAGCGACTGCTTCCTGTTCTGCTCCTCCGACCGCGTGGCGCAGGAGAAGCTGGGCCTGTACCGCGAGGAGCGTGCCACCGCGTGACGACGGCGCGCGCCACGGCCCGGCGGGCCCGTCCCGCCGGCGGGGCGCGCCCCGCCGGTGCCGCCCTGCCGGATGCAATGCCGGTGGGCGGCGTCGCTCGCCTGCCGGCCGAGGCGCCGGATGCGGGGGAGGCGGCCGTGCCGGCCAGCCTTCCCGCATCCGACTCCGGGCCGGCGGGTGCCGGTTCCGTCGCGCCGGTGCGCGACCTCGTGGGCTTCCAACTGCGCCGCGCGCACACGCTGTTCGCGCTGCACTGGCAGAGCGTGTTCCGCGAGGAGAAGCACCACGTCACCCCCATGCAGGGCGGGATGCTGCTGGCCATCGAGAGCAATCCCGGACTGACCCAGGCGGCGCTGGCGCGGCTGATGGACGTGGAAGGCCCGACCCTGCTGCAATCGGTGGACCGGCTGGAGGGCAACGGCCTGATCCGCCGCGTCCGCCGCGCCGATGACCGCCGCGCCTACGCGCTGCAGCTGACCCCGGCGGGGGAGGAAGCGCTGCTCGCCGTGAAGCGCTTCGTGCCCTTGCGCGAATCCGAGCTGCTGGTGGACCTGTCCGCCGAGGAGCGCGCGACCCTGCTCGACCTGCTGCAGCGCGTGGTGCGCCGCGGCCAGGACGTGCTGGCGCAGTTCGCGCCGCCGCCGGCACGCCCCGCCCCCCGTTCCCGCAACCCACAACCGATCCCAGAAGAACAGGACCAACGCCCATGAAGCTGTGCTTCTTCAACGAGGGGCGCTTCGGCGTCGTCGAGGGTGACCTCGTCAAGGACGTGTCGTCCGTGCTCGACCGGCTGCCGAACTTCCGGCCGCCGCTGCCGCGCTTCGACCCGGTGATCGCAGCACTCCCCGAGCTGCTGCCGGCGATCCGCGACGCCGCCGCCGCCGCCACCGGCGTGCCGCTGGCTTCCGTGCGGCTGCTGCCGCCGGTGGGCAATCCCGGCAAGGTCGTGGCCGCGCCGGTGAACTACGTCGCCCACCTCGACGAGGCGATCGCCGAGCCCGAGACCTTCTCGGCTGCCCACGTGCGCAAGATCCAGGAGAGCGGCCTGTTCCTGAAGGCCACCAGCTCCATCATCGGCGTGCAGGACCCGGTGACGCTGCGCTTCCCCGACCGCCGCAACGACCACGAGATCGAGCTGGTGGCGATCATCGGCAAGGCCGGCACCAACATCTCCGAGGCCGACGCGCTGGACCACGTGGCCGGCTACACGCTGGGCCTGGACATGACGCTGCGCGGCCCCGAGGAGCGCAGCTTCCGCAAGTCGATCGACAGCTACACCGTGCTCGGCCCCTGGCTGGTGACGGCGGACGAGTTCGGCGACCCGGCCGATGTCGAGATCTTCCTGGAAGTGAACGGCGAGCACCGGCAGAAGGCGCGCACCAAGGACCTGATCCTGTCGGTGCGGGCGCTGATCGCCTTCGCCTCCTCCTTCTACACGCTGCAGCCCGGCGACGTGCTGATGACCGGCACGCCGGAAGGCGTGGGCCCGGTGCGCCCGGGCGACACGATCCGCGCCGGCGTGGAGCGCATCGGCACGGTGGAGGTGAGCGTCACCGGCGCCTGAGCGCCAGCGCGCGGCACATAAACTGCCCTGCGCACGCGGCCCGGGAAAATCCGCGGGAGCGTGCGCCAGGGAACGGAATGGCAAGGAGCCCCGTGCCAGATCGCCGTTCATGCCCCGCGGGCATCCGGCCGGCGCGGGGTTCCCGTGTGAAGGAAGAACCTGAGCCATGCTTCGACGTAGACAGATCCTCGGCGGTGCGGCGGCGCTGCCTTTCGCCGCCGGCCTGGCGCAGGCGCAGGGTGGCGGCGCACCCGGCGTGGACGGGCCGGTGACGCTGGTGGTGCCCTATACCCCCGGCACCGGCCACGACATCCTGGCGCGGCTGATGTCGCCCTTCCTGAGCCAGCGGCTCGGGCAGCCCGTGGTGGTGGACAACCGTGCGGGTGCTTCGGGCAATATCGGCTCGCAGCAGGTGACCCGGGCGGCGCCGGACGGGCGGACGCTGCTGGTGCAGGGCAACGCCTTCACCATCAACCCGAGCCTGTACAAGCAGGTCGGCTACGACCCCGTGCGCTCCTTCGTGCCGATCATCGAGCTGACCACGGCCGATTTCGTGCTGGCGGTGAACCCGGACGTGCAGGCAGGCAACGCGCGCGAATTCGCCGAGCTGAGCAAGAAGACCCGCGGCGGGCTGGACTACGCCTCGCCCGGCACCGGCACGCCGCAGCACCTGGGCCTCGCGCTCTTCGCCTCCACGGCGGGGATCGAGATGAACCACGTGCCCTATCGCGGCTCGGCCCCGGCGATCCAGGACCTGATCGGGCGGCGCGTGGCGGCGATGTACCTGCCGGTGCACACGGCGCTGCCGCTGGTGCAGGACGGGCAGATCAAGCTGCTGGCGGTGGGCAGCGAGCAGCGCTCGCGCCTGGCGCCCAACGTGCCGACCATGGCGGAGTCGGGCTTCCCGCAGGCGCAGGTCTTCGGCTGGTACGGCGTGCTGGCCCCGGCCAACATGTCGCCCGCGCTGGTGGCGCGGCTGAACAAGGAGATGAACGACTGGCTGCAACTGCCCGCGACCCAGGACACGCTGCGTGCCCAGGGCATGACGGTGAAGGGCGGCACGCCGGAGGCTTTCGGCGCCGAGATCGCCCGTGACGTGCCCTACTGGGCGGGCGTGATCCAGCGCGCCGGCATCACCGCCGAGTAAGCCGCCCCGGCGGCGGCCGATCCATGCGGGGCTGCGGCTTCCGCATGGATCGGCTGTTCCGGGCTTCACACGGGGACCCAGCTTCCCACTCGCGTCGTGTCAGGTTCCCTGCTATTGCCCGTTCGTTCATGCCGGCGTGGCATCGATGCCCGAACCGGTGTTGCAGGGGGAAGAAACGGATGCCGCATGCCACGTCGCGCCGAGTGCTGCTCGCCGCAGCGGCCGCAACCCTGGCCGCGCCGCGCCTGGGGCGCGCGCAGGATGCCGCGGGCCGGCCGATCCGGCTGATCGTGACCTTTCCGCCCGGCGGCAGCGGCGACATGGTGGCCCGCGTGCTGGCGCCCGGCGTGGGCGAGCGGCTGCGCCAGCCGATCGTGGTCGACAACCGTCCCGGCGCGGGCGGCAATATCGGCATGGATTTCGTGGCCAAGGCGGTGCCGGACGGCACGGTGATCGGCATCGGCGCGGCGGGCGCCATGTCGATCAACGGCAGCATGTACGCCTCCATGCCCTTCGACGCGCAGCGCGACCTGGCGCCGGTGACGATGCTGGCCAGTTCCCCCTTTATCCTGGTGGTGCAGTCGCGCTCCGAGGTGCGGACGCTGCAGGACCTGCTGCGGGTGGCGCGCAGCCGGCCGGACGGGCTGACCATCGCGCATGGCGGCATCGGCAGCACCATGCACATCACCGCCGAGCTGGTGAACCAGCTGGGGCAGGTGAAGATCACGCCGGTGCCGTATCGCGGCGTCGGCCCGTCGCTGACCGCCGTGGTGGCGGGGGATACCGACCTCGCGGTGCTGGACCCGCCGGCGGCGCTGCCGCTGTTGCAGGAAGGCCGGTTGCGCGCCCTGGCCGTGAGCTCGACGCAGCGCTTCGCGGCGCTGCCGGACGTGCCCACCGCGGCGGAAGCGGGGCTGCCGGGCTACGAGACCACGGGCTGGATGGGGCTGGTGGCGCCGGCCCGCACGCCCGAGCCGATCATCGCGCGGCTGAACGAGGCTTTCACCGCCGTGCTGCGGGATCCTACGACGCGCGAACGCTTCGCCACGCTGGGCATGACGCCGGAGCCCGGCACACCCGAGGAGTTCCGCCGCTTCATCGCCAGCGAGACCGCCAAGATGGGGCAGGTGGTGCGCAGCGCGAATATCCGCGCGGAATAGCCGGCCGAGCGCCCGCCGGTCAGGAGCGGGCGCCGCGCGGCGCGTCCGGCGGCATGCGGTTGGTCAGCTGCGGCCGCGGCCGGTCCGCGGCGCGGCCGACGGCCACAGGGGCGGCGCAGCGCGACGCGCTGCCTTCCCACAGACGGCACAGGCCCAGCGTGTTCCAGTCGGCGCGCAAGCTGCCGTTGCCCGCCGCGCCGCAGCCGGCCCAGGCCACGATCAGCGCCACCACCAGCGGCTCGAAGGGGGAGCCGGTGCGGCACAGGGGCAGGGCGTAGGTGCCCTTGATCGGCCAGGCCAGGCGCAGCCCGCCCGGCGTCAGCAGGTCCGCCGCGAGGTGCGACAGGTAGCCCACCACCACGGGCGCCAGCCAGGCGCGCGGCAGGTCCTCGCGCAGCAGCAACAGGCAGCATCCGGCCACGGCCAGCAGGGAATGGGTGATGCCGCGGTGCCCGAACACCTTGCCGATGATGTCGGACACCGGGCGGACCTTCTGCCCGACCCAGGATTTCGGGTGGTCGATATCGGGCAGCAGCCCGCCCAGCACCGCCAGGGCGAGCGAGGCCGGGTTCATCGCCGGCAATCCCAGCCGCGGCGCCGCGACCACCCAGGCCGCCGCGCCGAGCGCCACGTGCGACCCCGCCAGCATCGCGCAAGCATGTCCTTGAAAGCGATTGCAGACACTAAGGTTGAGCTGCGCATCCTACAAGGTTGATTTCGCAGCCCTTGCCGCATCCGTGCCGCGACGGGCGCACGTAACATAGCCGTGACCCGGCATTGGTTAAGCTCACGTTCACGAACCGGGACGTAATCAGGCCGTCATCCGGTGTCCACGCCCTGAATCGGTGCCGGTCGAAGTGCCTGATGAGACGGAGCGACCCGGGCAAACATCCCGGGCAGGGCCGCATCGAACTGGCCGGATGCTCCTTGGGCAGGATGCCCTCCAACCACCGCCCCCCGGTGACGCCGCGGCGCACCGAACTGGAGAGCAAGCATGATTTCTTCCCTCGTCGCCTCGCTGGCCGTTCTGCGCAACGACAAGCGCGGCGTCACCGCGATGGAATACGGGCTGATCGCCGCGCTGGTGGCCGTGGCCATCACCGCCGGCCTGACCAGCGTCGGCTCCAGCATGGGCGCGCTGTTCACCAGCATCGGCACCAAGCTCGGCGTGACGATGTAAGCACGCGCCGCGGAACGGGCCGTGCGGCCCGTTCCGCCCGTTGATCGAACCGCCGCTAACGGTTCCGCAAGGCGACTCCCGGCAGGATCACCGCCCATGGACGCCGAAACCCCCGTTCCGCAGATCCTGGCCCTTTCCGCCCTCCTGCCGCTCGGCTGGGCCGCGGCGCAGGATGTCGCCACCCGCACCATCCCCGACCGCGCCACGCTGGCGGTGGCCGCGCTCGGCCTCGCCGCCCGGGCGGGCGAGGGCGGTTCGGCGCTGGCCGCCGCGGCAATGGCCGCGACCCTGGTGTTTGCTGCCGGCGCGCTGCTGTGGTGGCGCGGGCTGCTGGGCGGCGGCGATGCCAAGCTGCTGCCCGCGGTGGCGCTGCTGCTGCCGCCCTTCGCCGTGCCCGGGCTGCTGCTGAACGTGGCCATGGCCGGCGGGGTGCTGGCGCTGCTCTATCTTCTCCTCGCGCCCTGGGTGGCGCCCGTTCCGGCCCAGCCCGGCGGCACGCTGCTGCGGCGTGTCTGGGCGGCGGAAGCGCGTCGCCTGCGTCGGCGCGGGCCGTTGCCCTACGGCGTCGCCATCGCGCTGGGCACCGGGCTGGCCCTGTCCGGCCAGGGGGCCTGAACCGCGATGATCGGCCGCCTGCTCATCATCGTGCTAGTCGTGGTCAGCGCCGTCGGCGTGGTGGTGGTGGCCATGCTGCCCGGCGCACCGCCCGAGGTCGCCGAGGCCGCCGCGGCACCGCCGCCGGCGCGGGTGGCCGTGCTGGTGGCCGCACGCCCCGTGCCCGGCGGCACCCTGCTGAAGCCCGAGGACCTCGGCACGCGGGAGGTCGAGTTAGCCGACCTGCCGGACAGCGCGCTGCGCGACACGGTGGATGCGCGGACCGGCGCGATCGGCGCCATGCTGCGCCGTTCCCTGGCGCAGAACGAGCCGATCCGCGCCGAGGCGCTGCTGCGCCCGGGCGAGCACGGTTTCCTGGCCGCGGTGCTGGGCGCGGGGATGCGCGCCGTGACGGTGGGGGTGGATGCGGTCAGCGGCACGGCCGGGCTGATCTGGCCGGGCGACCGCGTGGACCTGATCCTGACCCAGGCGCTGGAAGAGCGCGACCAGGCCATGTCCCGCCGCGTGGTGGGCGAGCAGGTGCTGGCCAATGTGCGCGTGATCGCGGTGGACCGGTCCCTGGTGCAGGGCGCGCAGCCCGGCGGGTTCGACGTGAACAACGGCGGCAACCGCACCGTCACCATGGAAGTCTCGCCGACCGAAGCGACGCGGGTGGCGGTGGCCTCCCGACTCGGGCGGCTGTCGCTGTCCGTGCGCGCCGCTGGCACGCCGGCGCTGGAAGCGGCCGATGCGCGCCCGGTCTGGGCCGGGGACGTCAGCCCGGCCCTGCTGCGCGGCGCGGCGGTGGGCGCGGCCCCCACCGGCAGCACGGTGCGCGTGTTCAAGGGCACCGAGAACCCGCAGGAGGTTCAGTTCCGATGATCCCATGCCGCGGGCGACAAAACGCCGCCGCGCTTTCGCCCCGCTTCGGCACCCCGGGCGTGCTGCAGGGCGGGCTGCTCGCGCTGCTGCTGCTGGGCGGTGTGCCTGCCCGGGCGCAGCAGCCCCAGGATGCGGAGCCGGTAACGGTGCTGCCGCCGTTGCCGCCCTTGCCGGGCGCGTCCCGGGCGCCGCTGCTGCTGCCCTTGTCGAGCGCGCTGCCGCCGGCGAGCGGGCGCGCCGCCCCAGCGCGCGGCGGCGACCTGCGATTGCTGGACGGCATGGCCGCACGCCCGCCGGTGCTGCGGGATGCGGATGCCCTGCCGGAGCCGCGGATCACGAGTGCCGCGGCCGAGGCGCCGTTGCAGCGGCTGCTGCTGGAAGCCGGGCAGGGACGGCTGATCAGCCTGCCCGGCGCCGCCGCTTCGCTGTTCGCCGCGGATCCCCGCGTGGCGGAGCTGCGCCCGGCCAGCCCTTCCACCGTGTTCGTGCTGGGCACCGGGCCGGGCCGCACCACCCTGGCCGCCATCGATGAGGCCGGGCGTCCGCTGGCGCAGTGGGAGGTGACGGTGCGCGTGTCCACCGCGCTGATGGGCGAGTTGCAGAACACGCTGCGGCGCGGCTTTCCCGGCGGCAACCTGCGGGTGGATGCCGGCACCACCGGCGTGGTGCTGACCGGTGACGTATCCACCGCCGCGGAAGCCGAGCGCGCCGTGGCGCTGCTGCGCACCCGGCTGGACGAGAAGATGCCGGTGGAGAATCGGTTGAGCGTGATCGGCAGCACGCAGGTCAACCTGCGCGTCCGCATCGCCGAGGTGAACCGCGAGGTGACCCGGCAGCTCGGCATCAACTGGTCGGCGCTGGGCGGGGTGGGGCGGATCGGCACGGCGCTGGCCGTGGCGGGCGCCGGGCCGGCGGGCATCGCCTTCGCGACCCAGAACTCGGCGCTGGATCTGACCAGCCCGGCGGACCTGTTCGGCGTCGGCATCCGCACGGGCGCGCAGGGCCTGCGCGACATCAACGCAGTGATCGACGCCCTGGCGCAGGACCGGCTGATCACCATCCTGGCCGAGCCGAACCTGACGGCGCAGACCGGCGAGACGGCATCCTTCCTGGCGGGCGGCGAGTTCCCCATCCCCGTCAGCCAGCGCGACAACCAGGTCAGCATCGAGTTCAAGCAGTTCGGCGTCAGCCTGGCCTTCGTGCCGACGGTGCTGGGCGAAGGGCGCATCGCCTTGCGCGTGCGGCCGGAGGTGAGCGAACTGTCTGACACCGGGGCGGTGCGGCTGCTGAGCGGCAACAACAACACCGTCACCATCCCGTCGCTATCGGTGCGGCGGGCGGAAACCACGGTGGAGCTGGGCAGCGGCCAGTCCTTCGCGATCGCCGGGCTGCTGCAGGACAACAGCCGACAGACCGGGCGCGGCCTGCCCTTCCTGGGCGAGGTTCCCGTGCTGGGCGCGCTGTTCCGGTCCGACCGCTACCAGCGCAACGAGACGGAGCTGGTGATCATCGTCACGCCCTATCTCGTGCGTCCCACCGGCGGACCGCGCGCGCTGGCGGCGCCCACGGACGGCTACGTGCCGCCCAACGACGTGGAGCGCATCCTGCTGCTGCGGCAGACCGGGCGCGGCCGGCCGGCGCCGCCGCACCTGCCGGGCAATGTCGGCTTCGTGCTGGATTGAGGAGCCCGGCGATGCGCAAGCTGCTGCTGCTTTCCCTGCTGGCCGGCACCGTGACCGGCTGCCAGGCCACCGATCCCTACAACGCACCGGGGCACTGGCGTCCGCGCGGTGCCAACGACGCCAACCTGCGCGCCATGCTGGCCGACCCCGCGCATCTCGATCGCGGTGCGTCCTCGCCGCGCGCGGAAGGGCAGATGGCGACGCAGGCCGTGGGACGGCTGCGCCAGGGCCGGGTGCGGCCGCTGCCGGCCTCCGGCGTGGCACGGATCAACTCCACGGGTTCGGGGGACGGCAATGCCGCCCAGTGACGCCGCGGTCGCCACGCCCGGCGGCGCGGGCGCCGAACGGCCGTCGCTGCTGGCCTTCGTGGTGGATGCGGAAAGCGACGCGGTGCTGCGCGAGGCGCTGCTGTCGGAGGCCGGGGAAGGTGCGGAGGTGCGTCGCGGCGACCTGCAGGCCGCGGCCCGCGCGCTGCGCAAGGGCATCACGCCGCGGGCGCTGGTGGTGGACGTATCCGGGCTGGACCAGCCGCTGACCGCGCTGGAAGAATTGTCGCAGGTGGTGGAGCCCGACGTGCGCGTGCTGGTGGTGGGGGAGCGGCAGGACGCTTCCTTCTACCGGCAGGTGACGCGCGGGCTGGGCGTGCTGGAATACCTGTACAAGCCGCTGTCGCACGAGATGGTGGCGCGGCACTTCGCCGGCTTCGTGCGCGGGGCCGCGGAAGCCTCGCCCGACGTGTACCTGCGGGGTGGGCGGGTAATCGCGGTGACGGGGGTGCGCGGCGGCGTCGGGGCGACCACGGTGGCCAGCAACCTCGCCTGGCACCTGGCGGAACAGGCGCGGCGGCACACGGCGCTGCTGGACTGCGACCTGCACGGCGGCAGCACGGCGCTGCTGCTGGGGGCCAAGACCACCAACGGGTTGCGCGTGGCGCTGGAACATCCCGACCGCGTCGACGAACTGTTCGTGGAGCGCACGGCGCAGCCGGTGGGCGAGCGGCTCTTTGTGCTGGCGGCGGAGGAGAAGCTGCTGGACGAGCCGCACGCGGTCCCGGGCGCGACGTCGCGACTGGTGAACATGCTGCGCCGGCGCTTCAACTTTGTGGTGGTGGACCTGCCGGCGCGGGCAACGCTGATGTCGCGCGACGTGCTGGACCTGGCGCACCAGCGGGTGCTGGTGACCGACCCCTCCCTGGCCGGGGCGCGGGAGGTGCTGCGCTATGCCGGCCTGCCCAACGCCCCGATGCAGGCCCGGCGGGCGCTGATCGTGCTCAACCGCGCCAACCAGACGGGCGGGCTGAACCGGCAGCAGATGGTGCAGGCCCTGGGCAGCGAGCCCGACCTGCAGATCCCCTGGCTGCCCAAGCTGGTGCCCGCGGCGGCCGACCTCGGCGAGCCGGCGGCCGCCAAGCGGAGCGGCTTCCGCGACGGCATCGAGCAGCTGGCGCGCGAGGTTGCCTCGGTCGGCTCTGCCGAGCCGGCGGCGAAGCGCGGCCTGTTCCGGAAGCTCTTCGCGTGAGCGGCACGGTGCGCACCGCCTTCGGGCGACGGGCGTCGGAAGCGCCGGCCAGCGTGACAGCGGCGGTTCCGGTCGCGTCGGAAGCGCCGTTGCCGCCTCCGCGGCCGGAGCGGACGCCGGAGCCGGCAGCGGGGCCGCCGCGGGCGCGCTCGGAGTTGCGGGCGCTGTGCCTGACGCGCATCGACCCCGCCACGGTGGCGACGCTGAGCCCCGAGGCGCTGATGGGCGAGGTGGAGCGGATCATCGCCGAGATCGCCGACGCGCAGCGCATCGGTCTCTCGGGGCGAGAGCAGCGGGAACTCGCGGCGGAGCTCGTGGACGACATGCTCGGGCTGGGGCCGCTGGCGCCGCTGCTCGAGGACGAAACGATCACCGACATCATGGTGAACGGGCCTTACCGCGTCTTCGTGGAACAGCGCGGCAAGGTGTCGCTGTCGCCGGCGCGGTTCCGCGACAACGCGCATCTGGGCGGCATCGCGCAGCGCATCGCCGCGGCGGTGGGGCGGCGCATCGACGAGTCCAGCCCGATGGTGGATGCGCGGCTGGCCGATGGGTCCCGCGTCAACATCGTGTTCCCGCCGCTGGCGCTGAACGGTCCCTGCCTGTCCATCCGCAAGTTCGCCAAGCGCAAGGTGGATTTCGCGCAGATGGTGATCAACGGTTCCGTGCCGCCGGCCATGGCGCGGGTGCTGGAGATCGCGGCGCGCTGCCGGCTGAACGTGATCGTCTCGGGCGGCACGGGGTCGGGCAAGACCACCATGCTCAACGCGTTGTCGCGGCTGATCGCGCTGGACGAGCGCATCGTCACGGTGGAGGACGCGGCGGAGCTGCAGCTGCAGCAGCCGCACGTGGTGCGGCTGGAAACCCGCCCCGCCAACCTGGAAGGCCGCGGCGAGATCAACCAGCGCGACCTCGTGCGCAATGCACTGCGGATGCGGCCCGACCGCATCATCCTGGGCGAGTGCCGCGGTGCCGAGGCTTTCGACATGCTGCAGGCCATGAACACCGGCCACGACGGCTCGATGAGCACCATCCACGCCAACAACACGCGCGACGCGGTGACGCGGGTGGAGAACATGGTGCTGATGGGGCAGGCCAACCTGCCCGGGCGCGCCATCCGTACACAGATCGTGTCGGCTGTGGACCTGATCGTGCAGGTGGAGCGGATGCGCGACGGCGTGCGCCGCGTGATCCAGCTGACGGAGGTGCAGGGGCTGGAAGGCGACGTCGTGGTGCTGCACGACATCTTCCAGTGGGTCTACGAGGGCGAGGACCTCGACGGCAAGCTGAAGGGTTCCTACCGGATCAGCCGCGCCCGCCCGGCCTTCGCGCCGCGCTTGGCCTATTTCGAGCTGGAGCGCGCCTGGATGGCGGCGCTGGAGACCGCCGAGGGATGAGGGCGGCGCTGCTGCTGCTGTTCGGGCTGGTTCTGGCCGGGGCGCTCGTGGCAGCCGGGCTGCGCCTGTTGTCCGGCAGCGGCCCGAACCGCAAGCTGGCGGTGCGCATCGCCAACGTGTCGCGCCCTTATGCGCGGGTGCGGCCGGTGGGGGAGGCGGTGAAGCGCCGGGTCGGACCTTCCGTGCTGCCGCCGGCGGTGCAGGCGGCGATCACGCTGCTGTTCGGCCCGCAGCCGGAACGGCGGGACCAGTATCCCGCGGCCCCGGCGCTGCTGGTGGCGGCGTCGCTGATCCCGGCGATCCTGCTGGGCTTCTATGCCGCCACGCTGTTCGGCAGCTGGGCGCGGCTGCTGGCGATCCCGGGCTGGTGCCTGTGCTCGCGCTTCCTGTTCGGGCGCATCCACGGCAGGCGCTCGGCGGCGCTGTACCGGCAGTTGCCGGACAGCCTGGCGATGGTGGTGCGGGCGGTGCGGGCGGGCATCCCGGTGGTGGAGGCGCTGCGCACGGTGGGGCGCGAGGTGCCCGACCCCACGGGGACGGAGTTCCGCAACCTGAGCGACCAGATCGCCATCGGCATCAGCCTGGATGTCGCCCTGCGGCGGCTGGCGCAGCGTTCGGGGCTGGCGGAATACAGCTTCTTCGCCGTGGCGCTGACGCTGCAGAACGCCGCCGGCGGCAACCTGACGGAAACGCTGGACAACCTCGCCGACGTGGTGCGCAAGCGCGTGGCGACGCAGCAGCGCGGCGTGGCGCTGGCCAGCCAGGCCAAGGCCAGCGCCTATATCCTGTCGGCCGTGCCGGTGGTGACCACGCTGGCGTTGGCCTTCATCAACCCGAAATACCTCGTGCTGCTGTTCGAGGACCCGCGCGGGCAGGTGATCTTCGCGGCCGCGGTGGGCTCCCTGTGCGGCGGCCTGGGCGTGATGCACATGATCATCAAGCGGAGCCTGTCGTGACCCGCGCCGTGGCGCTGCCGCTGCTGCTGGGCGTGCTGGTGCTGGCCGCGCTGGCGATCGCGGTGCTGCTGCCGCGCCTGAAGCGGGAAGCCCGCATGGCCGAGCGGCTGCGGGCGCTGAACCGCGAGCAGGCGCCTTCGCAACGGTCGCACGAGGCGGTGGCGCGGCTGCTGCGCGGGATCGGACAGGGCATCCTGGCCACCGGGCTGCTGCGCGGGAAGACCTTGCAGGAGCTGCGGCAGACCGTGGCGGCGGCGGGCTTCCGCGGCACCGCCGCGGTGGCGGTGTTCGTGGGGGCCAAGGCGGTGCTGTTCCTGGGCCTGCCGCTGGCGGCGCTGCTGCTGACCGAAGGCTCGGGCGGCTTCAACCGGCTGCTGGTGGTGCTGGGCGCGGCGGTGGCCGGGTTGCTGGCGCCGGACTACGCGCTGCGCAACATGCGCGGCCGGCACCGCGCGGCGGTGGAGAAGGGCCTGCCCGACGCTCTGGACCTGATGGTGATCTGCGCCGAGGCCGGGTTGCCGCTGGAAGCCGCGGTGGACCGCGTGTCGGCCGAGATGGCCGAGAGCAGCCCCGCCGTGTCGGCCGAGTTCTCCACCACGGCCACCGAGCTGCGCATCCTGTCGGACCGCCGCACCGCGCTGCTCAACATGGGCGACCGCACCGGGCTGGAGCCGCTGCGCCGCCTGGGCGGCACGCTGGCGCAAACGCTGCAATACGGCACGCCGCTGACCCAGGCACTGCGCGTGCTGGCCTCCGAGTTGCGGCACGAAACGCTGATGCGGTTCGAGGCGCGGGCGGCGCGGCTGCCGGCGCTGCTGACCCTGCCGACCATCCTGTTCATCCTGCCCTGCATCTTCCTGGTGGTGGGCGGACCCGCGCTGTTGCAGGTGATGGACCTGCTGCGCGGACCATGACGCGGAGGATCCCGTTCATGCGACCCTGGCTGCTGCTTCCCCTTCTCGCGCTGGTGGCCTGTTCTGGCAGCGGTGGGTCACCCTCGCTCACGGTGGGCGCGCCGGGCACGGCGACGGCTGCGGCCGCGCCGGACGGGCGGGCGCTGCTGGTGGGCATCGCGCGTGCCAAGCTGCGGGATGGCGACGCGGCGGGGGCCGAGACGGCCTTTCGTACGGCGGTGGAAGCGCTGCCGCGCGATGCCGCGGCGCGAAACGGGCTGGGCGTGTCGCTGGACCTCCAGGGACGGCATGACCAGGCGCAGGCGAGCTATCGCGAAGCCCTGGCGATCGAGCCCGGGAATGCCGGGGCGCGCAACAACCTCGCTTTGTCGCTGGCGCTGTCCGGGCGGGCGCCGGAAGCGGTGGGCATGCTGGAACCATTGGCAGCGGCGCCGGGGGCCAGCGACCGCAGCCGGCACAACCTCGCCGTGGCCTATGCGGCGCGGGGCGACGTGGCGCGGGCTTCGCGCCTGTTGGCGCCGGAGTTGGGCAGCAGCAGCGACAGCGCGGCCGCGGCCTGGCGCGCGGCCCTGGCGGGAACGTGAGGCGCGGCGCGCGCCGGGGCGTCGCGGCGCTGGAATTCGGGCTGCTGGCGCCGGTGCTGGTGACCCTGTTCTGCGCGATCCTGGAATATTCCTTCCAGGAGCTGACGGCGGCGACGCTGGACATGGGCATGCGCGAGGCTAGCCGCTTCGGCGCCACCGGGGCGCTGAAGCCGGACTGGCTGACCGGCACGCCGCCCGCGACGCGCGAGGAAGCGATCCGCCGCGTGGTGCTGCATTACGGCAGCCCCGTGCTGAAGTCGGAGGGGCTGGTGATTTCCACCACCCTGCTGAGCAATGCGGGCCGCAACACAGCGGGTGGCAGCGGCGACCTGGTGCTGTACCGGCTGGACTACACGCAGCCTTTCCTGACGCCGCTGGCGGTGCTAGTGACGGGGCGCCGCGCCACCGCCCATCACCGCAGCACCACGGTGATCCGCAATGAACCCTTTCCCACGTCGTAAGTCGCACCGTCGCCGTGACCGGCGCGGCGTGGCGGCGGTGGAGTTCGCGCTGGTGCTGCCGATCCTCGCCCTGGTGGCCGTAGCGGTCGTGGATGTGGTGGATTTCCTGCGCGTGTCGATGCGGCTGGAGCGTACGGCGGGCGAGGTGGCCAACCTGATGGCGCAGTACGAGACGCTGAAGGCCGAGGACGTCACCGCGCTGTTCGACGTCGCGCGGCAGATCGCCGCGCCTTACGGCGTCACGGCCACCGCCGGCAAAGTATACCTGACCAGCTGCGGCAATCTCGGCAGCGGCGTCCAGTCGCTCGGGCAGAGTTCCGCCGGCTCCTACAACGTCCGGTCCGCCGTGGTGTGCGAGGGGCAGACGGTGAGGGTACAGCCCTTCAACGCGGAGATCACCCTGGCCTCCGGCCAGGGTGCGGTGCTGGTGGAGGTGTACCTCCGATGGGAACCCTGGGTGCTGTCGCGCCGCTTCTTTCAAGCTCAGGCCTTTAACCAGCTCTGGAGCTTCGCGGTGCAGCGGCCGCGGCTGGTGTCGATCCTGCGGGTGCCCACGTGAGGCGCCTCGGGGCGTGGTGCCGGCCGGGGCGTGGCGCGAAGCCCTGGCGCGACCGGCGCGGCAATGTGGCCATGCTGATGGCCTTCGCGGCGATCCCACTACTGCTGATGGTGGGCGTCGCGGTGGACCTGACCCGCCTCTACGCGCTGCGCTCGCGGCTGGTGACCGCCACGGATGCGGCGGCGCTGGCGGGGGCGCGTGCCATCGCCGATCCCACGCGCGACGCGCAGATACGCGCCTGGTTCTGGGCCAACTTCACCCGGCGCAGCGCCACCGTAACGGAAGGCTTTCTCCGGGCGACGGTGACGGATATCCGCGTGCTGACCGATCCGGCGGACAGCAACGTCGTGCGGGTGCAGACCACGGCGACACTGCCCACCACCTTCATGCGCCTGGGCGAACTCGTCGGCATGGGCAACGTGGCGCTGATGACGGCCAAGGCCGACCAGGCCGCGCGTCGGCAGGAGCGGGGGATGGAGCTGGCGCTGGTGCTGGACGTCACCGGCTCCATGTCCGACAGCCCCGGCAGCGGGCAGCCGAGCAAAATCGCCTCGCTGCGCAACGCGGCGACGGACCTGATCAACATCATGTTCGGCAGTCGCGCCACCGTGCCGAACCTTTGGGTCTCGATCGTGCCCTATACCACCACGGTCAATATCGGGCGCGGCCGCACGGGTTTTCTGGCCCCCGGCAGCTACGACCCCGGCCAGTTCTTGCCCACGGTCTGGCGCGGCTGCGTCGAGGCCCGCATGGGCGGCCAGGATATGACGGACACGCCGCCGGCGCAGGCACCCTTCCAGCCGTTCCGGTGGCGTTCCACGCTGAACCAGTATTCGCCCTATCCCGGCGACAATGATTGGTCCACCAGCGGCACCAACGTGCCCAACGAGGCCAACCCGGAATCACCCAAGAGCGACTCCCAGCAGCACAGCCTCGGCAACAGCGAGCGTGGACCGAACCTGTCCTGCGAGCGCGCGCTGACGCCGCTGATCCAGTCCAAGGCAACGCTGCTGAGCGAGATCGCCGCGCTGCGCGCCGGGCCGGACCGCGGCGGCACCGTGACCAACCAGGGGCTGCAATGGGGGTGGAACAACCTGTCGCCGCGCTGGCGCGGGCTGTGGGGCACGGCCAACCTGCCGCTGGACTACAACACGCCCAACATGGACAAGGTGTTGATCCTGATGACGGACGGGGTCAACGACCTCGCGGATTCCACCGCCGGCGCGCCGGGCGCCTGCACGGTGACGGCCTGCACCAAGCCGCCGGGCGGAGCGCGCGCTTATGTCGCCACCACGGACAGCGACTACACCTCCTACGGACGGCTGGCGGAGAACCGGCTGGGGCTGACGCGCGTCAGCAGCGCCAACGCGATCACCGAGTTCAACCGGCGCACCGGGGTGCTCTGCGCCAGCATCAAGGCGGCGGGAATCACCGTTTATACGATCACCTTCGCGCTGAACAACACCACCACGCAGAACCTGTTCCGGACCTGCGCCAGCAAGCCGGAGTACTATTTCAACAGCCCCGACGCGACGGCGCTGCGCGGCGCCTTCACCGAGATCGGGCAGCAGCTGTCCAACCTGCGCCTGGTGCGCTGAGGCGCGCGGTTCGGTTGCGGAGGGCGCGGGATAGGACGGGGATCTGGCGCGGTTCAGCCCGTGCGCAGCTCGCCGGCCTCCACCGCGGCGGCCCAGCGGCGGCTTTCCTGGCGCAGGTAGGTGCCGAACTCGGCGGAGGTCATGGTGAAGGCGCGGCAGCCCTGCTCGCCCAGCGCCGCCTGCAGCCCCGGCTGGCCCAGCACGTGGCGCAGCTCCGCTGCCACGCGCGTGCGGGCTTCCTCCGGCAGGCCGGCGGGGCCGACGATGCCCCACCAGGGTGCCGCGGCGAAGCCGGGCAGGGCGGCCTCCGCCACCGTGGGCACGGCGGGCAGCAGGGGGGTGCGGCCGGCATTGGTGACGGCCACCGGCTGGATGCGGTTGCCGCTCAGCGGGCCCACCAGGGTGGACACCGCCTCGCAGTACAGGTCGACGCGACCGGTGATCAGGTCGCGCAGCGCCTGCACCGGGGTGCGGTAGGGGATGTGCACGGCGTCCAGCTGCGCCGCGTGCACCAGGAACTCCGCCACCATGTGGCTGGTGGAGCCGACGCCGGAGGAGGCGACGTTGAGGCTGCCGACGCCGCGCCGGGCCGTGGCGATCAGTTCGCGGAGGTCGCGCGGCAGGCCGGGACGGGCGCAGAGCAGGAAGGCTTCCTCCCCCACCGGGCCGACCGCGTCGAAAACCTGGTCGGGGTCGAAGGGCGGGTCGCGGTCCAGCAGCGGCCGGGTGAAGTTCACCGTGCCGGCGAAGAGCAGCGTGTAGCCGTCCGGCTCGGCATGGGCGGCGAGGTCCACCCCCAGCAGCCCGTAGGCGCCGGGGCGTGGGTCGCAGTTCACCGCGACGCCCAGGCCCGCCGACATCGCCGCCGCGGTCAGCCGGGCGCCGTTGCTCGCCGCCGTGCCGCTGGCCCAGGGCACCACGAGGCGGATGGCGCGCTCGGGAAAGGCGCTGAACTGCGCAAGGGCGGGAGACACCAGGCCGGCACGGGCCGAGGCAAGGCTCGCGCCGGCGGCGAGGAGGCCGCGTCGTCGCATGGGTATCTCCGGGCAGGGCGGGACCGCCGGGAGAATGCCGGGTAAGGCGCGGGCGGGCAACGCGCGAAGCAGTGTGCAGCCCCGGCGGGGCAGGGAGGGCGCGGGTTCCCGGCCATGCGGGAACCGCACCTTCTGCTGCGGGTGCGAATGGCGCAGGATCGGGGCATGGACGACCTGACCCAAGCCCTCGCCCTGGCGGAAACCGCCGCGCGCTGTTCCCGCGACCTGCTGCGCGCCGGCGGCGGCGTGGCGGAATCCGCGATCGGGCGCGACATCAAGCTCGAACAGGACAAGGCCTCGGAGGCGATGATCCTGTCCCTGCTGCGGGAGGGGTCGCCCTTTCCGATCCTCAGCGAGGAGGCCGGCTGGATCGGCGGGGCGCCGGGGGCGGGCGAGTTCTGGTGGGCGGTGGACCCGCTGGACGGGTCGTGGAACTTCTTCCGCGGCGTGCCGCTGTGTTGCGTGTCCGTGGCGCTGTGCCGGGATGACCGGGCGGTGCTGGGCGCCATCTACGACTTCAACCGCGACGAGCTGTTCTCCGGCGGCCCCGGCCTGGGGCTGCGCCGCGACGGCGCGCCGTTCGAGCCGCCGCCGCGGCCGCGCGCGGTGCTGGCCACCGGGTTGCCGGCCAAATCCGACCATTCCCCCGCCGGGCTGGCCAAGGTCTTCGGCCGCGTGGAGTCCTGGACCAAGGTTCGGATGATCGGCAGCGCCGCCCTTTCGCTGGCCTGGGTCTCCTGCGGCCGCTTCGACGGCTACGAGGAGGAAGGCGTGCTGTGGTGGGACGTGGCCGCCGGCTGCGCCCTGGTGGAAGCCGCGGGCGGCACGGTGTCGGTGACCGGCGACGTGCTGGGCGGGCCGCTGCACGTCGTTTGCACTACCGGAAAGGATCGCGCATGACCTCCCTGGCCGAGAAGCTGGCCGCCGCCTTCGCCGCGCGCGGCGTGCTGGAGCCCGAGGCATCGGAGATCCCGACCGACCTCGCCGCGGCGGAAGCGGTGCAGGACGCGGTGGTGGCGCGCACGGTGGCGGAGATCGGCGCCTGGAAGCTGGGCGCCACGGTGCGCAGCGTGCGCGAAGGCTTCGGCCTGCCGCGCGGCTTCTTCGGGGTGCTGCCGGCCTCCCGCGTGCTGCAGGGTCCTGCCGCGCCGGCAGCGGCCGACCTGCCGCAGTTCGGGCTGGAAAGCGAGATCGCCTTCCGCTTCGGCCGCGACCTCGGGCCGGCGGGGGCGCCCTGGTCGGCCGAGGATGTGCGCGCCGCCATCCTGTCCGTGCATCCCTCCATCGAGGTGCCGCAGACCCGCTATCCCGCGCTGGGGCAGTTCGGCGGGCTGGGGCTGATCGCCGACAACGGCGCGACCGGGCTGGCCATCCTGGGCGAGGGCACGGCGGACTGGACGCCGGAGGAGTTGATCGAGCTACCGGTGCAGCTGGAGTTCGACGGTCGAGAAGTCGCCGCCGGCACGGGGGAGCTGATCGAGGGCGGGCCTTTCGGCGCTACCGTGGCCTTCGTGGCCCTGGCGAATGCCCGCGGCTACACGGTGAAGGCCGGGCAATACGTGCTGACCGGTTCCTGCACCGGCTACCTGCCGGGGCCGCGTCCGGGCGTGGCGGTGGCGCGCTTCGGGCGCTTCGGCCAGGTGGAGATGCGGCTGCCGGAGTGAGGAAGGCTGGGGGAGTGAACTCCCCCAGCCTTCCTCCTTCTTTCGAGAGTTTTGGGGGCGCCGTCAGAGCTCCCCCTGAAACTCCCGAAAATAGAAGAGGGTCCGGGGGGATATCTCCCCCCGGCTTCCTTCCGCCCGTTCAGCCCGGCGCGCCCGCCAGGGCCTCGATGCGCCGTGCCACGGCGGCGAGGCGCGGGCCGATCTCCTCCAGCACGCGCTGTCGGCTGAGCAGGAAGGCCGGGGCGCCGCAGTTCAGCGCCACGATGCCGCCGCCCCCCGGCAAGGCGAAAGCGGCGCCGGCGGCGTGCACCGTGCGGTTCCAGTCGCCCACCGAGGCGGTGAAGCCCAGGGCTGCGTGCAGCGCCGCCGCTTCCTGCAGCCCGTCGCGCAGGGCGGGCCAGTGTACCGGGTCCGCCGCCGCCAGCCCGGCTTCCAGCGCGGCACGCTCGGCGGCATCGGCCGCGGCGTAGTAGGCGCGGCCCATGGCGGTGGGGCCGAGCGGGATGCGCGAGCCGACCTCCAGCCGCAGCGCCACGGCCGAGCGCGGGGACACGTGCTCGACATAGAGCATGTGCAGCCCGTCGCGGCTGCCCAGGGACACGGAGGCGTCGGTTTCCTCGGCCAGTTGTCGCATCAGCGGCGCCGCGACCTGGCGCACGGCGAGGTTGGCCAGGGCCAGTTGCCCCAGCGGCACCAGCCCCAACGCCAGCCGGTATTTCGCGAAGCGCGGCAGGTAGAGCAGGCAGCCGATGCGGCACAGCGTGTGGGTCAGCCGCGACACCGTGGCCTTGGGCAGGCCGGTGCGCTCCGCCAGTTCCCCGTTGCCGAGGATCGGGTCCTCCGCCGTGAAGGCGCGCAGCACGTCGAAGCCGCGGGCCAGGGCCGTGACGAAGGCGCGGTCCTCCGTTTCCTCAGCGATGGAGGGTGCGGTCGTGGCGTCGCGCTTGCGCATGTTTCCTCCGCCAGGCCGGCGTGCTTGACCGGCCGCTCGGGGTTCCGATACGACTTCCGAAAAGAGCAGAACATATTTCCGCACTGCGGAACAGAGCCGATTGGGCAGGGAATACGCGCGATGGATCAGCCAGGGCCGGTGCGGTGGACGGTGGAGAACGGCGTGGCGGTGATCCGCGTCAGCAACCCGCCCGTGAACGCGCTGAGCGCCGCGGTGCGCGGCGGGCTGGTGCAGGCCCTGCTCGCGGTTCAGGCCGACCCGGCGGTGCGCGCATCCGTGCTGACGGCGGAAGGGCGCACCTTTATCGCCGGGGCTGACATCAGCGAATTCGGCAAGCCGCCGATCCCGCCCTCGCTGCCCATGACCATTGCCGTGCTGGACACGGCGACCAAGCCGGTGGTGGTGGCGATCAACGGCACCGCGTTGGGCGGCGGGATGGAGATCGCGCTGGGCTGCCACGCCCGGGTGGCGGCGCCGGGGGCAGTGCTGGGCCTGCCGGAGGTGAAGCTGGGGCTGCTGCCGGGGGCGGGCGGCACGCAGCGCCTGCCGCGGCTGATCGGCGGGGAAGCGGCGCTGAAGCTGATCGTTGAGGGACGCTCGGTGAAGGCGACCGAGGCGCTGTCGCTCGGCATCGTGGACGAGGTGGCGGAGGGCGACCTGCTGGCGGCGGCCACGCGGCGGGCCCTGACGCTGGCGGGGCAGCCCCTCGTGCGGCTGCGCGACCGCACGGACCGGCTGGGCTCGCGCGAGGCGATGGAGGCGGCCGCCGCGGCGATCCTGAAGCGCTCGGGCGAGATGCCCAACGTGGCGGCCGCGGTGAAAGCCGTGCAGGCCGCCTTCGATCTGCCCTTCGAGGAGGGCATGGCGCTGGAGCGGGCGCATTTCCTGCGGCTGCTGGAGGACCCGCGTTCGGTGGCGCTGCGGCACGTCTTCTTCGCCGAGCGCGCGATTGCCCGCATCCCCGGCCTGCCCAAGGGCACGGCGGCGCGGCCGGTGACGCGGGTGGCGGTGATCGGCGCCGGCACCATGGGCGGCGGCATCGCCATGAGCTTCAGCAATGCCGGCATCCCCGTGACGCTGATCGAGACGGGCGAGGAAGGGCTGAAGCGCGGGCTGGACCGCGTGGCCGGCAACTACGACACCTCCGTGAAGCGCGGCAGCCTGACAGCCGAGGCGCGAAACGAGCGCATGGCGCGGATCGAAGGGCGCGTGGGGCTGGAGGCTGCGGCCGATGCCGACCTGGTGGTGGAAGCCGCCTTCGAGGAGATGGGCGTCAAGCGCGAGATCTTCGGCACGCTGGACCGGGTGGCCAAGCCCGGCGCGGTGCTGGCCAGCAACACCTCCTATCTCGACCTCGACGCCATCGCCGCCGCGACCTCGCGCCCCGGCGATGTGGTGGGGATGCATTTCTTCTCGCCGGCCAACGTCATGAAGCTGTTGGAGGTGGTGCGCGGCGCCAACACCTCACCCGACGCGTTGGCCACGGCGGTGGAACTGGGCCGCAAGCTGGGCAAGGTGCCGGTGGTGGTGGGCAACTGCCACGGCTTCGTCGGCAACCGCATGCTGGCGCGCCGCACCGTGCAGGCGGAGCGGCTGCTGGTGGAGGGCGCGCTGCCGGAAGACGTGGACAAGGCGCTGACCGAGTTCGGCTTCCGCATGGGGCCTTTCGCCATGGCCGACCTGGCCGGGCTCGACATCGGCTGGAGCAATCGCAAGGCGCAGGGCACGGCGGGCGACGGTCGGACGGCCCCGGTGGCCGACGCGCTCTGCGAGGCCGGGCGCTTCGGGCAGAAGACCGGGCGCGGGTTCTACGATTATTCCGGCGGGGCGCGGCAGGGTGCGCCGGACCCGGTGGTGCGGCAGCTGGTGGAGGAAACCTCGGCGCGGCTGGGCGTGCAGCGCCGGGTGATCGGGCAGGAGGAGATCACCGAGCGGCTGCTCTTCCCCATGATCAACGAGGGCGCCCGCATCCTGGCCGAGGGCATCGCGGCGCGGCCGGGTGACATCGATGTGGTCTGGCTCAACGGCTACGGCTGGCCGGCCTGGACGGGTGGGCCGATGTTCCATGCCGACGCAGTGGGGCTGGCGCGCGTGGCGGGGCGGCTGGAGGAGTTCGCCGCCCGCACGGGCGACGAGACGCTGCGGCCGGCACCGCTGCTGGCGCAGCTGGCGCGCGAGGGGCGCGGCTTCGCCTCGCTGGAGGAAGCGGCGACGTGACGGATCGGCCGGCGCACCCCTGGGAAGCCTCCTACCCGCCGGGCTGCCGCTGGGACGCGCCGATCGAGGCTGGCACCATCCCCAGGCTGCTGGACGATGCGGTGGCGCGGTGGGGCACGCGGCCGGCGCTGGAGTACCGTGACCGGCGCACGTCTTTCGCGGAGCTGGGGGCGCTGGTGGACCGCGTGGCCACCGGTTTCCGCGAGTTGGGTGTCGGGCCAGGCACCGCGGTGGCGCTGTTCCTGCCCAACACGCCCTGGCACCCCGTCTGCTTCCTGGCGCTGGCGCGGCTGGGCGCGCGTATCACCCATCTCAGCGCGCTGGATGCGCGGCGGGAGCTGGCGCACAAGCTGGCCGACAGCGGTGCGCGGCTGGTGGTGACCACCGACCTCTTCGACCTGCCGGAAAAGGCGCGATGGCTGCTGGAGAGCGGCGCCGCCGACCGCGTGCTGCTGGGCGAGGATGCGCGCTGGGGCGGCGAGGCCAGCGCCCTGGAGTGGGATGAGCGGCTGCAGCCATTGGCGGCGCTGCTGGAACGGGAACCCACCGGCGAGCCCTGGCCAGTCGTGTCGCCCGGCGACGTCGCGCTGCTGCAATACACCGGCGGCACCACCGGCCTGCCGCGCGGCGCCATGCTGACGCACGGTAATCTCACCTCCGCGGTCAGCATCTACCGCCACTGGTTCGACAGCGAGGGGCTGACCCCCGGCGAGCAGCGCGTGATGGGCGTCTTGCCGCTGTTCCACATCTATGCCCTGACCACCGTGCTGCTGCGCCACCTGGCCGAGGGCAATGAGGTGCTGCTGCGCCCGCGCTTCGACCCGGAAACGGCGATCCGCGACATCGAGGAGAAGCGCGTCACCTTCTTCGCGGGCGTGCCGACCATGTGGATCGGGCTGCTGAACCATCCGGGCGTCGAGGGCCGCGACTTTTCCTCCCTGCGCACCTGCGTGTCCGGTGGCGCGCCGCTGCCCTTCGAGGTCGGGCAGAAGGTGGAGCGGCTGCTGGGCCAGCGGCTGCGCGTGGGCTGGGGCATGACGGAAACGGCGCCCGCCGGCACGCGCGTGCCCGTGGCGGCGCCGCTGCGGCCCGGGCTGATCGGCGTGCCGCTGCCGGGGATCGAGCTGCGCATCGTGTCGCTGGACGATCCCGGGGTGGAGATGCCGCCCGGCGAGGCGGGGGAGATCGCGATCCGCGGTCCCAACGTCTTCGCCGGCTACTGGAACCGGCCGGAGGATACCGCGGCCGCCTTTCGCGACGGCTGGTTCCTGACCGGCGACATCGGCCGGCTGGAAGCGGACGGGCTGTTCACGCTGCTGGACCGGCGCAAGAACATGATCATCTCCGGCGGCTTCAACGTGTACCCGACCGCGATCGAGGCGGCGCTCTACGAGCACCCGGACGTGACGGAGGCGATCGTGATCGGCATCCCCGACGCGTATCGCGGCCAGTCCGCCAAGGCCTTCGTGACGCTGCGCCCCGGCGCACCGGAGCTGACCCTGCCTGAGTTGAAGGAGTTCCTGCGCGACCGGCTCGGGCGGCATGAGATGCCGGCGGCGCTGGAACTGCGCGACGCCCTGCCGCGCTCGCCCGCCGGCAAGCTGCTGGCCAGCGCCCTGGTGGCGGAAGAGCGCGAACGCGCCGGCAAGGTTTGAGGAGGACATCCACGTGGACCTGCGCTTCACCCCGGAGGAGATCGCCTTTCGCGACGACCTGCGCCGCTTCTTCCGCACGGAGATCCCGGCGGAAATCCGGCGCACCGTGGCGGAAGGGCGCCACCTGTCGCGCGAGGAGATCGTCACCTCGCAACGCATCCTCAACGCGAACGGTCTGGCGACGCCGAACTGGCCGGTGGAATGGGGCGGCAAGGATTGGTCGCCGGTGCAGCGCTACATCTTCACCGAGGAACTGCAGCGTGCCGCCGTGCCGCTGCCGTTGCAGTTCAACGTGTACATGGTCGGGCCGGTGATCGCTGCTTTCGGGTCGGAGGAGCAGAAGCGCCGCTTCCTGCCGGCCACGGCCAATCTCGACATCTGGTGGTGCCAGGGCTTCTCCGAACCCGGCGCGGGGTCGGACCTCGCCTCGCTCAAGACGCGGGCTGAGAAGCGGGATGGAAAGTACGTGGTGTCCGGGCAGAAGGCCTGGACCACGCTGGGGCAATACGCCGACTGGATTTTCTGCCTGGTGCGCACCGACCGCGAGGCGAAGAAGCAGCGTGGCATCTCCTTCCTGCTGATCGACATGAAATCGCCCGGCATCACCGTGCGGCCGGTGATCACCATCGACGGCGCGCACGAGGTGAACGAGGTGTTCTTCGACGAGGTCGAGGTGCCCGCGGAGAACCTGGTGGGCGAGGAGAACCGCGGCTGGGACTACGCCAAGTTCCTGCTGGCCAACGAGCGCACCGGCATCGCGCGCATCGGCATGAGCAAGCAGCGCATCGCCCGCGCCAAGCGCCTGGCGCGCGAAACCCCGGCGGGGGAGGGGATGCTGTGGGACGATCCCGGCTTCCGCCGCCGCGTCGCGGGCATCGAGGTGGAGTTGAAGGCGCTGGAGATCACCCAGATGCGCGTGGTGGCGGCGCAGCGCGACCGGGACAACAGCAAGCCGGACCCGGCCTCCTCTATCCTGAAGATCAAGGGGTCGGAGTTGCAGCAGGCCACCACGGAGCTGCTGCTGGACATCGCCGGCCCCTATGCGCTGCCGGCGCCGGAACACGCGCCGTCGGACGGAAACAACGAGCCGGCGATGGGGCCGGAGGGCGTGGATGCCCTGGCGCCGCTATACTTCAACATGCGCAAGGTCTCGATCTACGGCGGGTCCAACGAGATCCAGCGCAACATCATCGCCAAGGCCTTTCTCGGCCTGTGATCCACGTCCATCGCGCGGCCCGCGAAGCAGCCGCCCCGGGAGCACGAGCGTCTTGGATTTCGACCTGACGGAGGAGCAGCGGCTCCTCAAGGACAGCATCGACCGGGTGATCGGCGATGCCTACGGCGACTTCGAGCAGCGTCGCCGCCACCAGGCCGGACCGCACGGCTATAGCGAGGCGCTGTGGGCCCGCTACGCCGAACTCGGGCTGCTGATGCTGCCCTTCGACGAGGCGGATGGCGGGCTGGGCGGCGGGCCGGTGGAAACCATGCTCGTCATGGAAGCCATCGGCCGCGGCCTGGCGGTGGAACCCTTCCTGTCCACGGCCGTGCTGGGCGGCGGTTTCCTGCGCCTGGGCGGCAGCGCCGCGCAGCGGGAAGCGCTGATCCCCGCCGTGGCCGAGGGTTCCCTGACCCTGGCCTTCGCGCAGCTGGAAGCGCAGTCCCGCTACGACCTGCACGACGTGGCCACGGCCGCGCGGCGGGACGGCGGCGGCTTCGTGCTGGACGGGCGCAAGGGTGCCGTGCTGCACGGCGGCAGCGCGGGGCGGCTGATCGTCAGCGCCCGCACCGCCGGTGGGCGGCGCGACCGCGAGGGCATCACGCTGTTCCTGCTGGACCCGGCCACCCCGGGCGTGACCCGGCGCGGCAGTGCCACGCAGGACGGCCAGCGCGCGGCGGAGATCACGCTGGACGGCGTGCGCCTGGGTGCCGAGGACGTGCTGGGCGAGGTGGACCACGGCCTGCCGCTGATGGAGCAGGTGGTGGACATCGCGCTCGCGGCGCTCTGTGCCGAGGCGGTGGGCGCGATGGACGCGCTGCGCGACCTCACCGTGGACTACCTGAAGACGCGGCAGCAGTTCGGCGTCGCGATCGGGTCCTTTCAGGCCTTGCAGCACCGCGCCGCGGACATGCTGGTGTCGGGGGAGCAGGCGCGCTCCATGGCGCTGTACGCCGCGATGATGGCGGAAGCGCCGGACCCGGCGGAGCGCCGCGCGGCGGTGGCGGCGGCCAAGGCGCAGGTGAACCGCGCGGCGCGGCATGTCGGGCAGGAAGCGGTGCAGCTGCAGGGCGGTATCGCCATGACGCTGGAATACAAGGCCGGGCACTACTTCAAGCGGCTGACGGTGCTGGAAAACCAGTTCGGCGACACCGAGCACCACCTGCGTGCCGTGGCCGCGGCGGACCGCTTGGTCGAGGCGGAGTGACGCCGTCCGGGGCAGGGTGGGCCGGAACGGAAGAACACGGGCCGCAAAGGTCCGACAGGGGAGGAGACGCGTGATGCGGAACGGGTTGATCGGGCGGCGCGGGGCGCTGGCGCTGGGCGGCGGGCTGCTGGCCGCGGCGGGGCAGGGCGCGCTGGCCCAGACGGCGCCCCAGGGCGCGCCGGCCCCCGCGGAGGGTTCCGGGCGCTTCCCGGACAAGCCGATCCGCATGCTGGTGCCCTTCGCGCCCGGCGGCACCACGGACGTGCAGATGCGTGCGTTGTGCGACGCGGCCTCGCGCCGGCTGGGGCAGCCCGTGGTGGTGGAGAACCGCACCGGCGCCGGCGGCATCCTGGCGGCGCAGGCGCTGGTGGGCGGCACCCGGCCGGACGGCTACACGCTGGCGCAGATGCCCGTCTCGGTGTTCCGCTACCCGCAGATGGTGCAGCGGCCGCCCTTCGATCCGATGCGCGACTTCACCTGGATCGCGCAGGTCACCGGCTACCTGTTCGGCGTGGTGGTGCGGGCGGATTCGCCGTGGCGGACGTTCCGGGAGTTCCTGGCCTATGCCAAGGCCAACCCGGGCAAGGCGACCTACGGCTCGCCGGGCGTGGGGACCTCGCTGCACATCACCATGGAGCAGATCGCCGCGGAGCAGGGCATCCAATGGGTGCACGTGCCCTTCCGCGGGGTGGCGGAGGACCTGCAGGCGCTGGTGGGCGGGCAGATCGACGCCTCGGCCGATGCCAGCGCCTGGGGCGAGCTGGTGAAGGATGGGAGGCTGCGCCTGCTCTGCACCTGGACGGCGGAGCGGCCGAAGCGCTTCCCCGAGGCGCCGACCTTGCGCGAGGAGGGCATCAACATCGTGTCCGACAGCCCCTACGGCCTGGCAGGCCCGGCGGGGATGAGCCCGGCCGTGGTGCGGGTGCTGCAGGACGGGTTCCGCGACGCGCTGAACGACCCGAGCCACCTCGCGGTGCTGGAGCGCTACGACATGGCGCCGGCCTATCTCGACAGCGCGGCCTACGCGGAGGCCGCGCGCCGCCAGTACCAGCAGGATGGCGAGATGATCCGCCGCCTCAACCTCAGCATCGGCGGCTGAGGTGGCGTGGGACGGCGCTCAGGCCGTCCCGGCGTGCACGGTGTCCCAGAGGGCTTCGGCGATGTCGAAGTCTTCCTGGGTCTTGATGACGTGGCCCGCGTTGCGCCCGACCGGCCAGGTGCCGACCTTCCCGGAATAGGTGGCGCAGCGGCCAGCCCGGACGGCTTCCAGGTAGGGCGCGCGCTTCCAGCCGGTGATGCTCCAGGTGATGCGCTCCACCGGGTTCAGGTCCTGGCTGTTGGTCTTCTCCGCGAAGGTGAAGTTCACGGGCTGGCCGCGATACAGGCATTCCAGCGGCTCGGGGATCACGCTCATCAGCGCGTCCTCCGCGCCGGTGCGCATGCGCTCCACGAAAGCACGGACCTCGGCGGCGGTGAGCAGCGGGGCGATGGAGTGCACTTGCGCCACGGCGTCGCATTCGTGCTTTTCCAGGAACTCCGCCACGAACTGCTCGGAGGTCGCGGTGTTGGAGCCGAGATGCTCCGGGCGCTGGTGGAAGCCCACGCCCTCGGCCGCGGCGACGGCGGCGAAGTCGGGGTGTTCGGAGTTCACCCAGACCTCGTCGAAGACGCCGGCGGCGAGGCACTTGCGCACCGCGTGCGCGATCAGCGGCGCGCCGCGGATCTCCTTGAGGTTCTTCTTCGCCAGTCGCTGGCTGCCCATCCGGGCCGGGATCATGGCGAGGATGCGCATGGGATCAGGTCACGCTGTACTCGGCCTGCCCCACCACCATGTCGACCACCGTGGTCAGCCAGATGTTGTGCACGCCTTCCACCACGTTGTAGGCGCCGGAGGGGATGTGCAGGTTGATGTCGCCCAGCTGCTTCAGCGGGTTGTCGGGCGACTTGCCGGTGAAGGTCACCACGGTGACGTCGTTCTTCTTCGCCCATTCCGCCGCCTTCACCGCGTTGGGCGAGGAACCGGACACGGAGATCAGCACGGCGGCGTCGCCGGCATCGGCGTAGCGCTCCATGGCGCGCCAGATCCAGTTCTCGTAGCCGTAGTCGTTGGAGAAGCAGGTGATCAGGTTGGGCTCGTTGAAGTCCACCGCGCGGACGCGGCCCTGCTTGGTGAAGTCCACCGCGCCGTGGCTGGCGATGGAGGCGGAGGCGCCGTTGCCGGCGAACATCATCTTCTTCTTGCGCTCGCGGATGCTCAGCGCCAGGTCGCGGAAGGCGACCAGCTGCGGGTAGTGGCGCGGGTCGAAGGCATCCGCGGTGTAGCGCTTGAAGTAGTCGTCCAGCCAGCCGTTCCAGTCGGGCGTGATCTGCGCGTCCATGCTCGTGCTGCCTTCCTCAATCCGCGTGGCTGAGGAGTGCTTCGCGCAGCTCCTCGGATTCATGGCGTTCGTTGGTGTAGAGGTTGTCCACCAGTTCCATCACCTGCAGCGCCTGGGCCGAGGAGCCGTACTGCACCGGGGCGCCGGTGCGGATGGCCTCGAAGAAGGCGTCGGTTTCGCGCTGCCAGGAACTGTCCACCTCGAAATGGAAGCGTTCCTCGCTGTCGAAGGTGGCGGCGGGCGCCACGGCGCGGTTGCGCGCCACGGTCAGCACTTCCTCGCCGTAGGTGCCGGAGGAGGTCTTGAGGCCGTTGAGCACGAGGTAGCCGCGCTCCAGGAAGACTTCCAGCGAGAACAAGTGGCGCCACTGCGTCATGGTGGAATGGAAGCTCACGGACAGGCCGGTGCGGCGGTTGCGCAGCAGGGCGAAGACGTTGTCCTCGATGCCCGGCGTCTTCCAGTACAGGTTGGAGATCATGGCGTGCACCTCGTCGAAGGGCTCGCCCGCGAGGTGCAGGAACAGGTCCAGCATGTGGATGCCCTGGTCCAGCAGGATGCCGCCGCCGGCCAGCCGCTTGTCGGCGCGCCAGCCCGTCAGGTAGTCGGCATCCACGCTCTTGCCGTAGCGGCCGCGCATCCAGAGGATGCGGCCGAAGCGGCCTTCATCCACCAACTCCTTCATGCGCAGGATGGCGCCGTGGTGGCGGTGGTTGAAGCCGTACATCAACACCTTGCCGGACGCCGCCTCGGCGGCGCGGATCTCGCGCATCTCGGCGGCGGTGAAGCAGGGTGGCTTCTCGCAGAAGACGTGCTTGCCAGCCTGCAGTGCGGCGATCGTCAGTGGCCGGTTCAGCCAGTTGGGCGTGCACACGAACACCGCGTCCAGTGACGGGTCCTGCACGATCGCCTCGGCGGAAGCGGCAAAGGGGTAGGGAGTCTCGGGGTCCTGCACCGTGTCGAACACCGACACGATCTTGGCCTGCGACGCGGCTTCCACGGCGGCTGCCCGGGTCCGGCCCATTTTGCCGAAGCCGATGATCCCGATGCGCATCGCGACACCCCTTCCATCCAGTGACCGGCTCTGCTGCAATGCAGCATGCGCGGCGGCAGATTGCATACTTCGCCCTGTTGCGACAAGGACCACCGGCGTTTCCGGCCGGCTCGGCGGGGCGCCGGGCGGAAGGGCGTCGTCGCGTCGACGATGCGATGCGACGCCCTTCCTGAGACGCAGGCGAGCGAGAGAGATCTGGAACCATGATTGCGCAGAACGGTCATCGGCACCCCGATCATCCCTTCGGATCAGTGCGTCACGAAACCTCGCCGGAATCCTCTCATTTCGTCTCCGTTCAGGAAGCCACACTGGACGAGGCCGGCGTCCTGACTTTGCGAGTAATCGCACGTGCTGAGACAAATGCGATCACGATCTCGTTATCTGGGTGGCCGCTGGGCGGGATGCACGCGCTGGGCGGCGGCCGGTTCGAACTGCGGGGCTACCTGGACGCGCTGCTGCGGCGGGCCGGTGCGGCGCAGCCGGTGGCACCGGACGGCCTGGCGCTGGAGTTGATGGTTGCCGGCGCTGCGGCGCCGCAGCGCGTGGCGTTGCACGGCCGCCTCGGCCCCAACTGCGTCGACCGGCCGGCCGACACGGTGGCCTCACGCCGGCCGGATGCCGCGGCCGCGCTCGCCGCGCCCGGCGAGCGGCTGGTGCTGTTTGCCGCCACCGCCGCGCAAGGGCCGGGCTGGGACGCGCTGCGCGGGCTGGCGGAAGCGCTGCGGGATGCCGGCTGCACGCCCTGGTTGTTGCTCTGCACCGACCCGGTCAGCTTCGAGGCCGCGCTGCCGGCGGTGCTGAACGTGTTCGAGGTCGGCGCCCTGGCGGTGCCGGCGCGCCAGCCGCCCGACGCCGCCGATGCCTGGAACGCCATGCCCGCCGATCCGGCGCTGGAGCCAGCGCTGGCGCGGCTGCTGGCCCGCTGCGCCCCGGCGCGGCTGGTGGTGGATGAACCGCTGCTGCTGGCACGGCTGGGCCGGCCCGCCGCCGGGCTGCCGCGCGCGGTGCTGCTGAACCGCGCGGAGGTGACCGGGCCGCAGGACGTGTTCGGCGCGCCGCGGCGTCGCGTGCTGATCACCAAGATGCGGGCGCGGCTGAACGGCAGCACCGCGGTGCTGCCGGACGAGGGACTGAGGCTGGTGATGCAGCGGCTCTGCCCCGGCCTGCCCACGGCCGTGGTGTCGCCGGGTTGCGCGGCTTCCCTGGCCGCCTCGGCGTTGGGGTTGGCGCCGGCACCGGTGCCGCTGGCGGAAACGCTGCGGCGACGCCTGTTCGCGGCCCGGCTGGGCGGCGTGCCGGCGACCCGCGCGGGGCTGCTGCTGGACGGTGCCGATGGACCGGACCTGGCGGGCTTCGTGGAAACCTTCATGACGCTGGCCGGCCCGGACCGGGTGTTCCGCATGCAGGGCGGCACGGATGCGCGCCCCCTGGCCGAGGCGGTGGGCGAGCGGGTGCAGCGCTTGCTGGTGGCGGCCCCTGGCGCGGATGGCCGTGCCCTGGCGGCGCTGGCGGAAGGCTGGGGCCTGCCGGCGGTGCCGCTGCTGCCCGGACCCTCTGCCGCGGATGCGGCGCGGCTGGCGGCGCTGCGCGGTGCCTATGCCGGGCAGCGGGCGCTGGTGGCCGATGCCGCCCTGCTGCCGGCGGGCCGCAGCGATGCGGACCTGGTCCTGGTGGCCGGCCTTCCCGCGGCCGTGCAGGTCCTGCAGCCGACCCCCGACGTGGTGGCGCTGAGTTGGCCCGGCGATCCCCGGCGCGGCAGGATCGTCACCCTGTTCGACGCGGAGGCGCCGATGTTCTGGACCCGGCCGCCGGAGCCCGCCACGGGCTACGCGGCGGACCTGTTGCCGCTGGCCACCGTGGAAGGCGCGCGGCATCCGCTGGAAGCGCTGCTGGCTTTCGTGCTGCTGGCCGGCTGCGTGTCCGTGCGGCTGCTCGCCGCGCCGGCGGAGGAAGCGGCGCTGGCGCCGATGCTGGAACGGCTGGCCGCGGCCGGCATGGTGGTGCAGGCGTCCGAGCGGAAGGCTGCCGCCTGATGCGCGTCGCCATCTTCGTCACCAACGCGCCGGGCAATTACGGCGGCGGACGGCTGGCGGCCTATGTACTGGCGCAGTGCCTGGCGCGGGCGGGCGCCGAGGTCGCCTTCGTGACCAACCACGTGCCCGTGTTCCATGCCGACCTGAAGGATTTCGGCCGGCCGGGGCGGGTGAACATCCACGTCACCAAGGATTTCCTGACGGCCCTGCCGGAAGGTCGCTTCGACGCGGTGATCCTGATCCCGACGCAGTCGCTGGACCGCGCGGTCTACGTGGGCGCGCGCGGCTTCGCGCGGCGGCGCGGGGCGCGGTTGGCGATCTTCAACTTCGAAACGCCCAACTGGTTCAACGCCGCGGTCCCCGTGGCGCGCGATGAATCCCTGTGGCGGGAATGGAAGCTGGCGGCCGGCGACGTGGCCGAGAACCCCGTGCTGGTGATGAGCAACTCGCGCGAATCCGAGAAGCATGCGCGGCTCTGGTTCGACGACCCGCGGCTGCTCTTCGACCATTGGCACCAGCCGATCAACCTCGACGCGCTGCACCGCGTGGCGCCGCAGTTCCGCGAGAACCGCATCGTCACCTTTCTGCGCCCGCGCGACCCGCACAAGGGCGCGCAGGACGTGGTGGACGTGCTGTGCGAGGAGATGCGCGGCTGGACGCTCTCCGTGATCGTCGGCAGCCCGAAACTCGACGAGGCGTATCGCGACGTGCTGACCGCCGCGGTGCGCCGCTTCGGCATGGAGCTGGAAGTGCGGCCACTGGCCAGCGACCTCGACAAGTTCGTGGAGCTGAAGCGGGCGCGGATGCTGCTCTACCCGTCCTGGTTCGAGGGCTACGGCCTGCCGCCGATCGAGGCACTCTCGGCCGGCACGCCCTGCGTCTGCTACGACCTGGACGTGTTCCGCGAGGTGTGCGGGGATGCGCTGGTCACGGCGCCGGTGGGCGATGTGGGCCAGCTGCGCGAGGGCATGCTGCGCGTGTCCCGCTCCAGCCCCGAGGAATGGCTGCACCTGCCCGAGGCCGTGGCCTCCGTGGGCTCGGTGGAGCGTTGCGGCCTGGCCGCGCTGAACAGCCTGGAACGCTTCCTGGCAACGCCGGCGCCGGCGCGCCCGGTGGTGCCGCCGCCCAAGGCGCTGCCGCGGCGGCCGCAGCAGAAGCTGCTCAACCTCGGCGCCGCGGCGCTGCATCCGGGCTGGCTGCTGGAACTGCGCGGCTGGGCGGCGCTGCCGCCGGGGTCGCGGATCGAGCTCTTCGCTGACAACCGCTTCTTGGGCGAGGCGCAGCGCGGCATGAGCCGCGCCGACGTGCTGGCGGCGCAGCCCTGGGTCGGCACGGCCGATGTCGGTTTCGGCCTGGTGGCCCCGCACGTGCCGGAACAGTCCACCGTCACGGTGGCGGCGGTGGCGCGCGCGGCGGACGGCACGGTGCTGGACCACACGATGCGTGTCTTCGAGGTCGCCGACATCGTGGAAAGCAAGCCGCGCAAGCCGCCGAACTGGTGGCGCAGCGGCGGCCTGCGCTTCGCGCGCGAAGCCGGCAGCGCCGTGATCAGCGGCTGGGCCGCGGGCAATCCCGCGCCGGCAGCGGTGGAAGCCTTTGCCGGGCCGCGCCGGCTGTGGATGCAGGGCGGGCGGACGCGGCCGGACGTGCTGAACAAGCTGGACGGCTTCCCGGAGCAGGCGCCCGGCTTCAGCATCCACCTCGACGCCGGCGAGAGCTGGATGCTGGAAGCGGCGGAAGCCCTGACCCTGGTGGGCTACGGCGAGGCCGGCATTGCCGTGCAGCGCCTGCCGGTGAGGTGGGACACGGTGACGCCCGGCGTGCCGGAGCCGCATCCCGCCGCCCCACCAGACGCGGACGGCCTGCCCGTGCTGGCCGAGCTGCGCCGCGTAGTGATGGACGAGTACGGCGTGCTGGAGGTGGAGGGCCACGTCCTGTCCCGCCCACGGGTGGAAGCAGTGCGCGTGTTGCTGGGCGAGGAGCTGATGGGCGAAACCCTGCCCGACCGGCTGCACACCGGCGCGCACAACAAGCACCGCGCCTACGGCGATGCCTATGCCGGCTTTGCGCTGAACGCCCGCGCCGCCGGCATGCCCTGGGGCGAGGTGCCCAGGCCCGTGCAGGTCGAGTTCGTGCGGCACAACGAAGTCGCCCACCTCGCCACCGCGGTGCCGGAGCGCACGCGGCGCGGACGCGCGGCCTTCGGCACCGATGTCGCCTTCCTGCCGCCCGAGCTGCTGTCCAACCCCGACGCGGGCGTGACGCTGGTGGCCATCGGCGATCCCGGGCCGCTGCATCCCGTGCGCGGCGCGGCGGAACGGGCTCTGCTGTCCGAATTGCGGCGCCGTGGGCCGCTGCTGCTGCTGCTGCACGGCAACCCGCACGGCTTCGCCGAGGACCTGTCGCGCTGGCAGGCCCTGGCGGACGGGGTGATGCTGCTGAACGACCTGCATCCCGGCCCGGACGCTCTGGCGGACGCGCTGGCCGCGCTGACGGCGGAGCCTGGGCTGGCGCGCATCCTGCTGCGCGGCCCGGCGCGGATGGCGGCGCTGCCGGCCGGACTGCCCGCGGTGCTGCTGCTGCCCGGGGGGCTGCCCGCCCCGGCCGACAGCCTGGCGCTGGGTGAAACGGTGGACGCCGTGCTGGGCTTCGACCCCGCGCTGGGCAACGCGGCGATCGGCCCGGACCCCGTCGGCCTGGGTGCGGCGCTGGCGGTGGAGGGTGCCACCGGGCCGGAGGGGGAGGGGCCCTGGCTGGTGCTGGACGCCACGCTCTGCACCCCGGCCGCGCTGCGCGAGGTGGTGGCGCGCTGGTTGCCGCTCGCCGCGACGGCGGGGGTGCGGCTGCTCTGCGCCGTGGACGCGCCGCCGCTGGAAAGCGAGGACGCGCTGCGGGCGCGGCTGGCGCTGCCCGCAGCGGTGGGCCTGGTTTGGCCGGCGGCCCTGGCCGGGCTGGACCCGGCGCGGGTCGCGGCGGTGCTGGACCTGGCGCCGCCGGGGCCGGTGTCCCCGGGCGCGGCGGTGCTGGCCGGGCTGGGGGCGCGGGTCTTCGCGCTGCGGGCCGGCGGCACCTGGCCGGCGATGCCGGACGGCGCGCTGGCCGGCGGTACCCTGCCGACGGCCGAGCTTTCGCCCCGGCCCTACGCGGCCCTGGACGCGGCGCTGGCCGCGACCCGGCGGCCGGTGGCACCGGACGCTGCCGACGCGTCCCGCGCCGACGCGGCCAGGTCCTTGCAGGGAGTGCCGGCATGAGCACGCGGATGGCCGCGGTGATGGCGGCGAGCGGCGCGGCGCGGCGGGTGCTGCTGCGTGGCGGCACGGAGCTGACCGGCTTCCACGATGCCGAGTTCCTCGACGGGCTGCCGGTGCGGCGGATCGGTCCCGGCCCGGTGGCCACGCTGGTGCTGCCGCCGCTGGACCCGCCACCGGCCGTGCTGCGGCTGGTGCTGGCGCCGGCCGATGCCGCAGCCTTCGGCGGGCTGGAGCTGCGCCTGGACGGCGTGCCGCTGCGCTTCTCCCCCGCGGCGGCGCCGGTGGAGTTCGGGGCGGTGCCGGAACTGGGCGCGCTGGAAGCGCCGATCGAGGGCAGCGGGGCCGGGCGGCTGGAACTGCGGCTGGGCTGGACGCTGCCGCAGCCCGGCGCCGGGCGGCTCGCCGGGCCGTTGCTGCTGGCGGTGGACCGGCCGGTGGCCGCGGTGGCTGAGCCTGCGGCGGCCGGAACAGCCGACGGGCTGATGGCCGGATCGGCGGAACGAAACGGCGCGGTGCCGCCCGAGGAGGCCGCCGCATGAGGCTGGTGCACGTCAACGCGGCGGATGCCGACCTCGCCGCCGCCTGGCTGCGCGATGCCCCGGGCGGCGACCCGCCGCTGCTGGTCTGCGATGCCGCCGATGCGCCGATCGCCGCCGGGCTGGCGCTGCGCCACGGGCTGGAACACGCCGTGCTGCCCGATGCGCCGGACCGCCCGGAAGCCCTGCGGTTGCGGCCGCTGCTGGGCCGCGTGTCGCCCGAGGCGGTGGTGATCGCCGAGCCGTCGCGCATGGTGATGGTTTTCAAGGAAGGCGAGGAACAGCCGGCCTGGAACGACCGCTTTCCCGCGGTGCGCGTGATGCACGCGCTGGGAGCGCGGCGCTTCCGCTTCCTCGGCCGCGTGCACGACCTGAGCGTCGAGATCCCGATGCTGCTGGACGGGTTCCGCAACCGCCATGCCGGGCAGCGCGCCTTCGTGGTGGGCAACGGGCCGTCGCTGCGCAACATCGACATGGGCAAGCTGCGGGGCGAGATCTGCCTCGGGTCCAACCGGTCCTTCATGGGCTATGGCGACTGGGGGATGGCCTTCCCCTACTGGGCGATCTCCGACCGGCTGCAGATCGAGATGTACCGCGAGGAATACGAGGCGGGCATGGATGCCGCCTCGATCAAGTTCGTGCCTTTCGAGTACCTGGGCTTCCTGCGCATGCCCAACCAGGTACCGGTGCCGATGCCCTCCGAGGTCGAGGCGGGCGAGCACCTGCTGACCTTTCCGCAGTTCGGCGAAACCCCGGCGATGCTGTTCAACAGCTTCACCGTCACCATCGTGCTGATCCAGATCGCCGCCATGATGGGCTGCAACCCCATCGTGCTGGTGGGGGTGGACCATTCCTACCCCATCGCGCGGGTGCGGCGGCGCGGCCAGGACGAGGCCGACCCCAACCCCACCGCCCACATCCCGCCGGCCGAGCTGCAACGCCGCACGCGGCTGGGCTTCGACTTCTGGGAAGGCAATGCCGCCCAGGGGCCGACGCACTTCACCAACGCCTACACCACCAACCGGATCTTCGTGCCGCCGCGCACCGCCTGGTCGGAGGTCTGCTACAGCTACTGCCGCGCCTGGGGCGAGGCGCACGGGGTGGAGGTGGTGAACGCCACCCCCGGCACGCAGCTGGACAGCTTCCCCACGGTGAACTTCGAGAGCCTGTTCTAGGCGGCGGGGAGCCGGGCGCCGGGCGCGGCGTCCCGCAGCGCCCGCTTCCGGCGCGTACCCGCCTCCTGCCCGCGGCGGGGTTCCGGCACCAACGCGGGGTTGCGGCCCCGGCCGGGCGGGCCGACAAGGACCGGGCGGCGCGCCGGGCGCGCAGCGTCCCCGGCGGGCGCGGTTCCCGGTCGCGCGGTTCCTGTGTCCGCGGGTTTGCGGCGCGGCCGGCAACGGTTCCGCCGGCCCGCTTCCACCTGCCGGATTCCCATGCCCTCCTGGCTTCCCCTGCTGCTCGGCTTCCTGACGGCGATCAACCCCGTCTCGACCGACATGTACCTGCCCGCCTTTCCGGCCATCGAGAGCAGCCTCGGCACCGCGTCGGGGGCGGCTCAGCTGACCCTGGCCACCTGGTTCCTGGGGCTGGCGGTGGGGCAGATCACCCAGGGAACGCTGAGCGACCGCTTCGGCCGGCGCGGGCCGCTGCTGGTGGGCACCGCGCTCTACACCGTGGCTTCGGTGGGCTGCGCGCTGTCCACCGACCTGGTCACGCTGTCGGCCTTCCGCTTCGTGGCGGCCTTCGGGGCTTCCGCCTCCTCCGTGATCCCGCGCGCCATCGTGCGCGACGTGGCGGACGGGCTGGCGGCGGCACGGGTGATGAGCCGGCTGATGCTGGTGATGGGCGTGGCGCCGATCCTGGCGCCGACGCTGGGCGGCTTCCTGCTGGGCGTGGCCTCCTGGCGGGCGATCTTCTGGGTGACGACGGCCTATGGCGTGGTGTCGATGCTGCTGGTGTGGCGCTTCCTGCCGGACACGCTGCCGGTGCAGATGCGCATGCGGCTGGGCTTCACGGGGCTGCTGTCGCGCTACGTGGACGTGGCGACCGACCGCGCCTTTATCACCAACGTGGTGATGGGCGCCTTCGTGCTGTTCGTGCTGTTTGCCTATCTCAGCGGCGCGCCGGAGGTCTTCATCGCCGGCTTCGGGCTGGACCCGCAGCGCTTCGCTATCCTGTTCGGCCTCAACGCGGCGGGCTTCATCGCCGTGTCGCAGATCAACCCGCGGCTGGTGGCGCGCTTCGGCCCGCACCGGGTGATCCGCTGGGGCGTGTTCCTCTCCGCGCTCGCGGTGCTGGTGCTGGTGTTCAACGCCGTGCTCGGGCTGGGCGGGATGCTCGGCATCTTCCTGCCGATCATGGCTTCCACCGCGGCCGGCACGCTGGTGCTGCCCAATGCCGCGGTTGCGGCGCTGTCGCGCCACGCGTCCCGGGCGGGGTCCGCTTCCGCCCTGATGGGCACGCTGCAGTTCAGCATCGCCGCCCTGGCGACCCTGCTGGTCGGGTTGTTCAGCGACGGTACGGCGCGGCCGATGGCGCTCACCATGCTCATCGGCGTCGCCGGCGCCCTGTGCATGCACTGGCTGCGCCCGAAGCGCTGAGGCGGCCGGTCGCCGGGCCGGGAGAACCGGCCCGGCGGGGAGCGCTCAGCCCGCGCGGGCTTCGCGCACGGTGGCGTCGGGGCGCTGCCATAGCGCTGGCTGCAGCGCCGTGCCCAGGCCGGGGGCGGTGGGTGCCTGCACCAGGCCGGCCGTGACCACCGGTAGTTCGGTCACGAGGTCGCGGTACCAGGTGGACAGGGCCGCACGCACCACCTCCTGGAAGATCGCCGTGGGCGCGTGCAGCGCGAGATGCGTGCCGGCCCAGAGCGCCACGGGGCCGGTGCAGTCGTGCGGCGCCAGCGGCTTGTTGTGCGCCTCGGCCAGGGCGGCGATCTTGCGGGCCTCGGTCATGCCGCCGCACCAGCCGAGGTCCAGCATCACCACGTCCACCGCTTCGGCGGCGAGGAGGCGGCGGAAGGCGAGTTTGCCGCCCAGGGTTTCGCTGGCGCAGATCGGCACGCGGGTGCGGCGGCGCAGGTCGGCCAGGGCCTCCACGTCGTCCATCTTGCCGATGGGGTCCTCAGCCCAGTAGGCGCCCACGTCTTCCAGCGCGGCGCAGATCCGGGCGGCGGCATTGGCCGACCACATGGAATGCAGCTCGCACATGATCTCGATGCGGTCGCCCACCGCGGCGCGGACGCGGCGGAACGGTTCCAGGCCCGTTTTGAGGTCTTCCAGCGAGATGCTGTGCCCGCCCGAGGCCGCGGCGAAGGGGTCGAAGGGCCAGATCTTCATGGCGGCGTAGCCTTCGGCCAGCAGGCTCTCGGCCAGGGCGCCGGCATCGCGGTTGAAGGCCACCTGGTCGTCATAGGGGCCCACAGCCGCATCCGCCGTGCCGATGAAACGCTGCACGGCGCCGCGACTGTTGTAGTCGTAGCCGGCGCAGGTGTTGTAGGCGCGGATGCCGTCGCGCACGCGGCCGCCCAGGGCTTCGTGCACGGGGATGCCGTGCCGCTTGCCGGCGAGGTCCCAGAGCGCGAGATCCACCGCCGCGGCGGCGCGGACCTCCGCGGAAGCGGCGCCGAAGCCGACATAGGGCGTCAGCAGGTGGCGCGACACGGCCTCGATCTGGCGGGCGTCGCGACCCAGCAGCCAGGGGGCGACGTGCTCGTGCAGCACGGCCTCGACCGCCTGGGCGCCGCGGAAGGCCTCGCCGAGGCCGATCAGGCCCTCATCGGTCTCGATCTCGACCCAGAGGAGGTTGGGGCGCTCCGCCAGGCGGAGGCTGCGCAGCGCGGTGATGCGGCTCATGTTTATTCGGCCCTGATGTCGTTGGTGCGGACCACCTCGGCCCAGCGGGACAGTTCGGTGCGGATATGCTCGCCCATGCGCTCGGGCGAGCCGCCCAGTGGCACTACCCCGGCTTCCGCGAGGCGGCGGCGCAACGCCGGCTCGGCCAGCGCGGCGGCGAAAGCGGCATTCAGCGCCGCAACCGTCGCCGGCGGCGTGCGCGCGGGGGCGAGGAAGCCGAACCAGCTGTCGATCACCACGCCCGGCGCGCCGGCCTCGGCGAAGGTGGCGACCTCCGGCAGTTCCGGCGCCCGCTCGGCCGACAGCACGGCGACCGGCTGCACCGTGCCGGCGCGGATCTGCGGCAGGATGGAGGGCAGGTTGTCGAAGAACACGTCCACCGTGCCGTCGGCCGGGGCACGCGCGGCCTCGGCCATGCCGATATGGCCGTTGGCACCGGCGCGGTTGTCCACCACCGTGGGGCGGCCCAGCAGCGGCGCCGCGAGGTCGCCGGTGCCGCCGGGCGGCGAGGGCACGATGATGCGGATCGGGCGGTCCGGCAGCTGGGCGCGCGTCCCGGAAGGCGCGGCGCAGAGCGTCGCGAAGAGGCAGGCGGCCAGGGCGGCGCTACGGCGGCGAAGGCTTCGCATCGGCTCGGTCTCGTTTCCTTCTGGATCAGCCGGCGACGCGGGCAGGTGAACCTGACCTCGTGGCACGGCGTGGTTCCCGGATCTGCGCCCGGTGCTGGTTGCGGCCCGCGGGCCATGTCGTGGCCGTCCCCTGCACCCGTTCCGCAAGCGGCCTTGGGGCGGGTCCGTGGGGACGGCTCAGGCGGCGTGTTGTTCCCCGTCGCGGGGCGCGGCCCAGAAGGCCTGTTGCAGGGATCGCAGGCCGTGGGCGCGCATCCGCGCCCCGGCCCGCTCGGGGTCGCCGCGGCGCAGGGCGGCCAGCAGGGCGGCGTGCTCGCGCAGCGCCCGGCGCAGCTCGCCCGGAGCGGCCAGGCTGCGACGACGGCCGACCTGCTCGTAGCCGCGCAGGGCGCGCAGGGTGTGGGACAGGAAAGGGTTGTCGGCCAGGGCGTGCACGGCGGCGTGGAAGCGCTCATTGGCCGCGGCCAGCGTGTCGGCGTCGCCCCGCCCGGTGGCGTCGCGCATGGCGGCGAGCTGCGCCGACAGGGCCGCGATGTCGGCCGGGCCGGCGCGGCGGGCGGCGAACTCGGCGGCCACAGCTTCCAGCGCGACGCGGATGCGGCCCATCTGTTCCAGCTGGGCTTCCCCGAAATCCGCCACCACGGTGCCGCGGCGGGGCAGGGTGACCACCAGCCCTTCGGCATCCAGCCGGCGCAGCGCATCGCGCACGGGGGCGGTGGACACGCCCAGGGAGGCGGCGAGGGAGCGTTCCGGCACGCGGGCGCCGGGGGCCAGGGTGCCGTCGACGATGGCGTCCCGCAGCCGGCGGTAGACCCGGTCGGCGAGGGAGGCAGTATCCGCCTCGGTCAGGGGGGAAAGGTTCGCCGGCACACGTTGTGAAATATCAGATCGCAGAAATGGCGGCAAGACGCGCACGGAACGACCGCCGGCCTGCGGAGTTACGCCCCTAATCATCGAAGCGGCGGGGAACCCTATGCAGCAGCGCTGGCCGGAGCGGCTCTGGATCGTGCGGCACGGCGAGAGTGCTGGAAACGTGGCGCGGGACGCCGCCGATGCGGCGGGGCAGACACATATCGACATCGCCGAGCGCGACGTGGACGTGCCGCTCAGCGCGCTGGGGGAGCAGCAATCGGCCTCGCTGGGCCGCTGGTTCGCCAGCCAGCCGGAGATGGAGCGGCCGGAGGTGGTACTGACCTCCCCCTACCTGCGGGCGCGGCGCACGGCGGCGCTGATCCACGGCAGTGGTGGGCTGCCCACAGGGCCCGATGATTTCGTGGTGGACGAGCGGCTGCGCGAAAAGGAGTTCGGCGTGCTGGACCGGCTGACCCGCGCCGGCATCCTGCGCCACGCGCCGGAACAGGCGGAGTTCCGCCGCATCCTGGGCAAATTCTACCACCGGCCGCCGGGGGGCGAGAGTTGGTGCGACGTGATCCTGCGGCTGCGCTCGGCGCTGGACACGGTCAGCCTGCACCATGGCGGGCGGCGGGTGCTGATCGTCGGGCACCAGGTGGTGGTGCTGTGCCTGCGCTACCTGCTGGAGAACATGACGGAGGAGCAGATCCTGGCGATCGACCGCGAGGCCGACGTGGCGAATTGCAGCGTCACCGAGTACCGCTTCGACGCGACGCGCGGCGCCAATGGCGGGCTGGTTCTGCACCGCTACAACTTCGTCGCACCCCTGGAGCGCGAGGGCACGCCCGTCACCGCCGAGCCCGACGCGCCGGTGGCCACCCGATGAGCGGCGAGCACCCCGTCACCCCCGAGCTGCTGCGCGGCATGCCGCTGCCGCAGCACCAGGACGGCGACGACAAGGACGGGCGCGGCTCCGTGCTGGTGGTGGGTGGCAGCGTGGAGGTGCCGGGGGCGGTGCTGCTCTCGGGCGTGGCGGCGCTGCGGGCCGGGGCGGGGCGGCTGCGGCTGGCCACCTGCCGCTCGGTGGCGCCGCAGCTCGGGCTGCTGGTGCCGGAAGCGCTGGTGATGGGGCTGCCGGAAACCCCGGACGGCGGCATCGCGCCGGAGGCCGCGGCAGTGCTGCTGCAACGGTGCCAGAGCAGCCACGCTATCCTGCTCGGACCCGGCATGAGCGAGCCGGAGGCGGTGGAAGCCCTGACGGCGGAGCTGCTGCGCGGGCTGGACGGGCCGTTCCTGGTGCTGGACGCCGCGGCGATGACCGGGCTGCTGCGCGCGCGGGACGCACTGCGTCCCCATGCCGGGCGGGTGGTAATCACCCCGCATGCCGGCGAGATGGCGCGACTGCTGGAGATTTCGCGCGAGGAGGTGGAGGCCGACCCGCTCGCTGCCGCCCGCCGGGCCGCGGCGCAGTTGCAGGTGGTGGTGGCCATGAAGGGCGGCTGCACGCATGTGGTCACGCCGCAGGGCGAAAGCTGGAACTGGGCGGGGGGTGGCATCGGCCTGGCCACCTCGGGCTCCGGCGACACGCTGGCGGGGATCATCGCCGGGCTGCTGGCGCGGGGTGCCACGCCGGTGCAGGCGACGCTCTGGGGCGTGTTCCTGCACGGGGAAGCCGGCCGCCGGCTGGCGCATTCCCGCGGGCCGGTGGGATTCCTGGCGCGCGAGCTGCCGGGGGAGGTCCCCGGCATCATGGCGGAACTGGGCGGGCCGCCCGCGCCCGGCAGTCCCGCAGCGCCTTCCGCCGCGGCGGAAGGCGGCATCGCCTGACCGGCCCGGCCATCCGGGAACCCGGGCCGCCTGCCCAGGGGGCGGAGGGGAACCGCGCCCTGCCGCCGTGACGAGGGCGGTCCGATGCGGCATGCTAAGCGGGCGAAGGGTGGAGCACGGCTTGAGCGACGAAACGTTACCCGCCGGGCGTGCCACCACCGGCATTCCCGGCCTGGACGGCATTCTGGCGGGCGGGCTGGAACGGCGGCGCCTCTACTTGGTGGAAGGCAAGCCCGGCACCGGCAAGACCACCTTCGGCCTGGCCTACCTGCTGGCCGGGCTGGCGGCCGGGGAACGCTGCCTCTACGTCGCCCTGTCGGAGAGTGGCGCCGAGCTGCGCGCCGCCGCGGCCTCGCATGGCTGGTCCCTGGACCATCCCGGCCTCGTGGTATTCGAGGTCAGCCCGCCGGAGCTCGCCGATCCCAGCCTGGGCCAGAGCCTGCTGCACGCCGCCGACCTGGAACTGGGCGAGGCGGTGAGCCGCATCTTCGCGCAGATCGAGGCGCATCGCCCGACCCGCGTGGTGATCGACGGGCTGTCCGAGATCCGCCTGCTGTCGCAGGGGCCGCTGCGCTACCGGCAGCAGTTGCTGGCGATGAAGCACCGCTTCGCCCATACCGGGGTAACGGTGCTGCTGCTCAACGACATGACCACGGACGACGCGGACGCGGCGGTGCACAGCATCGCCCACGGCGTGGTGCGGCTGGAGGAGCTGGCCCCCGCCTACGGCGCCGAGCGCCGGCGCCTGCGCGTGGTCAAGTACCGCGGCACCCGCTTCCGCGGCGGCTACCACGACCTCGTCCTCGACACCGGCGGGTTGCGGGTGTTTCCGCGCCTCGTGGCGGCGGACCAGGAGGGGCGGCAGCTCGGCACGGGCGCGGGATCGCGGGCCCTGCACCAGCAGGTCCCCAGCGGGCTGCCGGGCCTGGACAACCTGCTCGGCGGCGGCTTGCAGCGCGGCACCAACACGCTGCTGATGGGTCCCTCCGGCGCCGGCAAGTCGGTGATCGCGCTGCACTACGCCCTGGCCGCCACGGCGGCGGGGGGGGCTGCCGTGATCTACGTCTTCGACGAGGAGATCAGCCTGGTGGTGGCGCGCGCCGCCGGCATGGGGCTGGACCTGGCGGGGCCGATGGCCTCGGGGCGGTTGCGGCTGGAATCCGTGGACGCGGCGGAACTCTCGCCGGGCGAGTTCGCCCATCGCGTGCGCGACGAGGTGGAGCTGCGCGGCGTCGACACGGTGGTGGTGGACAGCCTCAACGGCTTCCAGGCGGCCATGCCGGACGAGCACTTCCTGCTGCTGCACGTCCACGAGCTGCTGACCTACCTCAACCGGCGCAACGTGCTGACGCTGGTGACGCTGGCGCAGCACGGGCTGGTGGGCGAGATGAGGTCGCCGGTGGACTTCACCTACATCTCCGACACCATCGTGCTGCTGCGCTACTTCGAGGCGCAGGGCCGGGTGCGGCGCGCCATGTCCGTGATCAAGAAGCGCATCGGCCGGCACGAGGACACGATCCGCGAATACCGCATCGGCCTCTCCGGCGTGCAGGTGGGCGAGCCGATGACGGGGCTGCAGGGGGTGCTGCGCGGCACGCCGCAATACCTGGCCGGCGGGGCCGGCGGGATGCTGCTGGAACCCGGGGACAGGACGGCGGACTGACCCGCATGCCGCACCGAGCCCCCGCCACGGCGCTGGAGCTGCGCTGCCTCGTGGTGGCACCGCACGGGCGCGATGCCGCCATCGCCGTGGGCTTGCTGTGCGATGCCCAGCTGCAGGCGGAAGCCTGCTCCGACCTCGCCACCGCGCTGCGCGAGCTGGCGCGCGGCGCCGCCGTGCTGGTGGCCACGGAGGAAGCGCTGCGCGAGGACGGCGAAGCGTTGGGCGCGCTGCGCGACTGGATGGCCGGCCAGCCCCCCTGGTCGGACCTGCCGGTGGTGATCCTGGCGCGGGCCGGATCGCGTGGCGAAGCGGCGGAAGCGGCACCGCGGCTGGCCGATGCGCTGGGCAACGGCACGGTGCTGGAACGGCCTTTCCACCCTGCCACCCTGGTGCGCACCGTGCGCACCGCCTTTCGCGCCCGCCAGCGGCAATACCAGGCGCGCGCCCACCTGCAGGAGCGCGAGCAGGCAGCGGCCGCGCTGCGCGAGGGCGAGGCGCGGCTGAAGCTGTCCCTGACGGCGGGTCGGCTGGGCTCCTGGGAGCTGATCCCCGGCGACGGCACGCTGATCGTCTCGGCGCAGTGCAAGAGCAACTACGGCCTGCCGGCGGAGGCGCCGCTGGACTACGGCATCCTGCTGGGCATGGTGGAGCCCGCGGACCGGCCCGAACTGGAGCGGAGCGTCGCGGCGGCGCTGGCCGATGGGCGGGAATTCGCGGTGGAATACCGCGTGCTGCGGGGTGACGGCGCGCCCGGCTGGGTGGAGATCCGCGGCCAGTCCGTGCCCGGCCCAGGGCCGGCGCGGCTGGTGGGGGTGTCGCAGGACGTCACCGCCCGCAAGCGCGGCGAGGAAGCGCTGCGCCAGCTGAACCAGGAGCTGGAGGCCCGGGTCGCCGAACGGTCGCGCGACCTGGCGCGGATCTTCGACCTGTCGCTGGACGTGCTGGGCATCTGCGGCACGGATGGCCGCTTCCGCTCCGTCAGCCCGGCCTGGACCCGCATCACCGGCCGGCCGGAGGCGGAGCTGCTGACGCGCCCCTTCCTGGACTCCTTGCACCCCGAGGACGTGGGCGCCGCCCGCGCCGCCTTTGCCCGCGCCCTGGACGGGGCCGACGTGAAGGGGCTGGAAACCCGCTGCCGGCATGCCGACGGCTCCTGGCGCTGGCTGTCCTGGCAGGTGCAGGCCTCGCTGGCCGACGGGCTGCTGTTCTGCGTCGCCCGCGACGTGACGGAGGAACGCGTCCGCCAAGCGGCCACCGATAAGGCGCGGCGGCTGGAAGCGCTGGGGCAGCTGACCGGCGGCGTGGCGCACGACTTCAACAACCTGCTGCAGGTGCTGGGCGCCGGGCTGGAAGCCATCGAGCGGGTGCGCGAACCCGAGGGGCGGGCCCGCGCGAACGGCACGGAAGGCGGCGCGGCCCCGCCGCCCGAGGACGGCAACGGTGCGGCCGAGCGCGATGCCGCCCGGCGCGCCCGCTTCATCTCCGCCATGCGGGACGCAGTACGGCGCGGCGGGGCGCTGACGCGGCAGCTGCTGGCCTTCGCGCGGCGGCAGGCGTTGCGGCCCGAGCCGGTGGACGTGGCGGGGCTGGTGGACGGGTCGCTGCGCGAGCTGCTGGCGCGGTCGCTGCGCGGCGACGTGCAGCTGCAAACCCGCTTCGCCCCGGGCTTGTGGCCTGCGCTGGTGGACCCGGCGCAGCTGGAGGCGGCGCTGATCAACTTGGCCGTCAACGCCCGCGATGCCATGCCCGGGGGCGGCACGCTGCGCATCACCGCCGAGAATGTCACGATCGGCGAGGCCGCGCCGGACCCGGACGGCTTGCGCGGCGATTTCGTGCGCCTGTGCGTGGCCGACACCGGCACGGGCATGCCGGCGGAAGTGTTGGCGCATATCTTCGAGCCCTTCTTCACCACCAAGGAGGTCGGCGTCGGCTCCGGCCTGGGGCTGGCACAGGTGCACGGCTTCGCGCGCCAGTCCGGCGGCGCGGTGCGGGTGGACAGCGTGCCGGGCGAGGGCACGACGGTGACGCTGCTGCTGCCCCGCACCGCCCCGGCCGAGGCGGTGACGCCGGTTCCCGCGGGCGATCCGGCCGGGGCAGGGGATACGCCGGGGCTGCGCATCCTGGTGGTGGAGGATGACGAGGCGGTGGCCGTGCTGGCCAGCGAAACCCTGCGCCGCCTCGGCCACCGGGCGACGCGCGTGTCCTCGGCCGCGCAGGCGCTGGCCACCATGGCGGACCCGGAATTCGGCCTCGACCTGCTGTTCACCGACGTGCTGATGCCCGGCGGCATGGACGGGCTGGCGCTGGTGGCGGAAGCGCGCCGCCGCCGCCCCGGCCTGCCGGCGCTGTTGGTCAGCGGCTACAGCGGCGCGCCGGCGCGGGTAGCGGCGGCGGGGCTGCCGCTGCTGTCCAAGCCTTATTCCTCCGAGGAGCTGCGCGCCGCCGTGGCGGTGGCCAGCCGCCCCGCTGCCGGCCCTGTGCCCGCCGGCTGGCGTCCCGGCGAGCGGCCGCCGGCGCCAACCACCGCCGGGCGGCCCGCCGAGCACCTGGCGAGCGGCGCCTGAACCCCGAAGGAGGAGCGCCGAGCATGGCCCTGTCCGACACCGGCACCCTGCGCGGCGCCATCCTGCCGGTGACGCCGTTCCGGCAGAACTGCGTGATCCTGTGGAACGACGCCACCAAGCGTGGCGCCGTGGTGGACCCCGGGGAGGCTGCGCCGGTGCTGGCCGCCCTGCGCGAACTGGGCGTGACGGCGGAGAAGGTGCTGCTGACGCACGGCCACCTCGACCACGCCTCGGGGGCGGCGGAGGTGGCGGAAACCCTGGGCATCCCCGTGGAAGGCCCGCACGAGGCGGACCGCTTCCTGCTGGACGGCTTGCCGGAAGCCGCGGCGCCCTTCGGCTTCCCTGCCCGCGCCGTGACCCCCGACCGCTGGCTGGCCGAGGGCGACGCGGTGGAGGTCGGCGGCCACCGCTTCGCCGTGCTGCACTGCCCCGGCCATACGCCCGGCCACGTCGTGTTCCACAATGCCGGGCACAAGCTGGTGCTGGTGGGGGACGTGCTGTTCCGCGGCTCGGTGGGGCGGACGGACTTCCCCTACGGCGACGGGCCCGGGCTGGTGCGCGCGATCCGCGAGAAGCTGTTCCCGCTGGGCGACGAGGTGTCCTTCCTGTGCGGCCACGGCCCCGGCGGCACGCTGGGCGAGGAGCGGCAGGGCAACCCCTATGCCGGCGAGAACGCCGCCTGACACCCGCCGGGCCGCGCGGCGGCCCGCAGCGCTTCGCACCCCGCCCGACCCAGCACCGCCGACCATTCCGGGAAACCGCACGCCGCATGTCCGACCACGACATCACCACCACCGACACCCGACTGGTCTACGAGAACCGCTGGATGCGGGTGCGAGAGGACCGGGTGCGCCGGCGCGACGGCTCGCCCGGCCTGTTCGGCGTGGTGGAGAAGACGGATTTCGTCACCGTCGCCGCCGTGCAGGACGGCATGGTCCACATGATCGAGCAGTACCGCTACCCCGTCCGCCGCCGCTACTGGGAGCTGGTGCAGGGCATGTGGGAAGACCGCCCCGGCACCGACCCGCGCGAGCTGGCCCGTGCCGAACTGCGGGAAGAAACGGGGCTGCGGGCGGCGGAGGTCACCTATGCCGGGCGGCTGTTCCTGGCCTACGGCTTCTGCACCCAAGCCAACCACGTCTTCCTGGCCACCGGCCTGACGCCCGGCGAAGCGTCGCTGGAGCCGGAGGAGCAGGACCTCATCACCCGCGCCTTTCCGCTGGCCGAGGTGGAGGGGATGATCCGCGAGGGGGTGATCGAGGACCAGTCCACGGTCGCCGCGCTCGGGCTGCTGCGGCTGAAGGGGATGCTCTGAGCGCCGGTCCCGGCGGCCGGAGCGTCGCGGCCGCATCCTGCGCGCGGGGGGCGTTTCTCACCCGGCCGCGCCCCTTCGCGACCGCCCGGCAGGAAGATGCTCGCGAAGCTTGTTCGCGAATCGCTAACGGCCTACCCTCGGTGGTTGAAAAGAACTGCCGAGTGGAGGAACAATCATGGCCGTGGCCGTGAAGCTGGACGTGAACGGCACGTCCCACCGGATCGAGGTCGACGATCCCGAGATGCCGCTGCTCTACGCGCTGCGCGACGAGCTGGGCATGAACGACCCCCGCTTCGGCTGCGGCCTGGCGCAATGCGGCGCCTGCACCGTGCACGTGAACGGGACCCCCACGCGCTCCTGCGTGACGCCGATCTCGGCGGTGGAGGGGCAGCCGGTGGTGACGCTGGCCGGGCTGGGCACGCCGGAACGGCCGCATCCCATCCAGACCGCCATCGTCGAGGAGCAGGCGCTGCAATGCGGCTACTGCATCAACGGCTGGGTGATGACCGCCGCCGCGCTGCTGCGCGACAAGCCGCGCGCCACGGAAGCCGAGATCCGCGAAGGGCTGTCGGGGCTGAAGTGCCGCTGCGGCACGCATCTGTCGATCATCCGCGCCGTGCAGCGCGTCGCCCAGGCGGCGTGAGGGGAGAGGGACCATGAACGCCATTCTGTCCCGCCGCGGCCTGCTGGGCGCCGGCGGCGCTCTGTTCGTCGCCTTCGGCGCCCCGGCGCTGGCCCAGGTCGACGCCCCGCGTGACGAGTCCGGCAGCGCCCCGGCGCGCACGCCCGCCGCGGCGAAGCCGCCGCTGACGGCCGACCAGCTGGACAGCTGGATCGCCGTGCAGGCGGACGGTTCCGTCACCGCCTTTTTCGGCAAGGTCGATGTCGGCCAGGCGCTGGAAGTCGCCATCGCGCAGATCGTGGCCGACGAGTTGGACGTGGCGCATTCCGCCGTGACGGTGGTGATGGGCGACAGCGCCAGCAGCGTGAACCAGGGCGGCGCCTCCGGCTCCTTCGGCGTGGAAAAGGGCGGCATCACCCTGCGCTACGCCGCGGCCGAGGCCCGCCGCGTGCTGCTGACCCTGGCGGCGCAGCGCCTGGGCACGGAAGCGCTGGAGGTCACGGACGGCGTGGTGTCCGTGCGCGGCGACGCCGCGCGCACGGTGTCCTATGGCGAGCTGATCGGCGGCCGCTTCTTCGACGTGCCGATGCAGTGGAACGGGAAGATCGGCAACGAGCTGGTGGCGCGGGGCGTGGCGGAGCCCAAGCGGCCCGACCAGTACCGGGTCGTTGGCCAATCCATCCCGCGCACCGACATCCGCGAGAAGGTCTTCGGGCGGATGGAGTTCGTCACCGACATCCGGCTGCCGAACATGCTGCATGCGCGGGTGATCCGCCCGCCCGTGGCGGGTGCCGTCCCGGTGAGCGTGGACGAGAACTCGATCCGCGATATCCCCGGCGCCCGCGTGGTGCAGAAGGGCGGGCTGCTGGCGGTGCTGGCCGAGCGCGAATGGAATGCCATCCGCGCCAGCACCCAGCTGGCCGTGACCTGGTCCGACGCCGCACCGGCCTTTCCCGGCAGCGACCGTCTGTACGAGCACATCCGCGATGCCCCCGTGGTGACGCGGCGCGAGGAAACCAAGCAGGGCAACGCCGAGGCGGCGATCACCGGCGCCGCGCGGGTGGTGGAGGCCGAGTACCACTGGCCCTTCCAGTCGCACGCTAGCATGGGCCCGGCCTGTGCGGTCGCCGACGTGCGCGCCGACGGCGCCACGCTATGGACCGGCAGCCAGAAGCCGCATTTCGGCCGGGACGGCGTGGCCGCCATCACCGGCCTGCCGGTGGAGAAGGTGCGCGCCATCTTCGTGCGCGGCCCCGGCTCCTACGGCCGCAACGACGCGGGCGACGCGGCGCTGGACGCGGCGGTGCTGTCGCAGGAAGTCGGGCGCCCCGTGCGGCTGCAGTACATGCGCGCCGACGGCACGGCCTGGGACCCGAAGGGCCCGGCCTCCATCCATCGCTGCCGCGCCGGGCTGGACGCGCAGGGGCGGGTGGTGGGCTACTCCTTCATCAGCAAGGGCTTCTCGCGCGTCGACATCGACACGAACGAGAGCGACCCGCGGCAGTCCCTGGCCGGGCAGATGAACGGCCAGGCGCCCAAGCCGACCCAGGGCTTCGCGGTGCCGGCGGAAACCTACGACTTTGAGAACCAGCTGCTGGCCTGGGAAACCATCCCCCCGCTGCTGGCGGCGGCGTCGCCGCTGCGCACCTCGCACCTGCGCGACCCTCTCGGGCCGCAGATCAACTTCGCCTCCGAAGGCTTCATCGACGAGCTGGCGGCGGTGGCCGGCGCCGACCCGGTGCAGTTCCGCCTGGACCACATGAAGAGCGAGCGCGGCCTGCGGGTGCTGCGCGCCGCGGCCGAGCGCGCCGGCTGGCAGCCGCGCCCGGCGGCGCGGCAGGTCGCCGGCGGCGAGGTGGTGCAGGGCCGCGGCGTGGCCTACGCGCAGCGGGTGGACACCATCGTGGCGGCGATCGTCACCATCGAGGTGAACCGGCGCACCGGCGCGGTGCGGCCGTTGCGCTGGGTGGTGGCGCATGACTGCGGGCTGGTGATCAATCCCAACGGCACGCGGCTGACGGTGGAGGGCAACATCGTCCACGCCACCTCCCGCGCGCTGTGGGAGGAGATCACCTTCGACGAGCGCAACGTCACCAGCACGGACTGGATGGGCTACCCGATGATCGACATCACCGAGGCGCCGGAGGGCGTCGAGGTGGTGCTGGTGAACCGCCCGGACCAGCCGCCCACCGGTGCCGGCGAGGCATCCTCCCGCCCCGTGGCGGCAGCGATCGGCAACGCCATCTTCGACGCCACCGGCGTGCGTCTGCGGCAGGCGCCGTTCACGCCGGAGCGGGTCAAGGCGGCGCTGGCGCGGGCCTGACGGAAGCGGCGGGGCGGCGCGATCCGCCTCGCCGCCGGCTTCGTCGGTTGCCGGGTCGCTGGCCCGGTCCGGCGGTGGGCCACGCCCTCAGTCCGGCACGAAGCTCAGGTGGCAGCAGCCTTCATGGCCGGGAGTCCAGCTCTCGGCCGAGAAGCGCAGCCCGCTGCAGCCGAACACGGCATGGTCGGCGCGATTGGCGATGCGGCACAGGGTCGCGATCTCCGCCGGGGTGCGGCCATCCTCCTCCCAGGCATCCTTGAGCGGGCAGCGTCGCACTAGCACGCGCAGCGTGCCGTCCGGGGCTTCGCGGATGCTGTGCGGGAACAGCTGGCCCCAATCCGGGCTGGCGCGGGTCAGGAAGCGTTCCACCACCCTGCGCGGCGTGGGATCGTCGAGATCGGCGAAGAGCGCTTCTCCCGCGGCGCGGCCGCGCGTCTCGATGGCGGCGGAAAGCAGGCGCTCGGCCTCGGCCTCGCCGTGGGCGTCACGCAGCACGGTGTAGAAATCCCAGTACAACCGGCCGCGCGCCTTGAAGGACGCGTCCAGCTCGGCCGCGAGGCGCTCGGCGCGTTCCTGCGCCGAAGGCTCGGTGGCCGGCAGGGCGGGGGAGGGAAGCTCCCGTTCGTCGGACATCCCGGTTCTGCTCCGGCGTTGGGAAAACGGGGCGGGCGGCGCTTCGCCGGGCCCGCACTCGTCCGGCAGCCTATGAGGCAGCGCGGCACCGCGCAAACCGCCGCGACCGCGGCGGACGCCCCCTGGTATCGCCCCGGGGCAGGCTGCACATGTCAGCGGCGTCACGCGGCCGGCCGGTTTCGGCGCGAGGCAGGAGGGAGAAGCTCGATGTTGCAGCAGCCGGAGTCTTCGCAGTGGAACCGCGACGTGGTGCGCCGTGTCGGTGCGGCGGGGATGGGCGCGTGACGCTGCCAGGCGGCATGTCCGCATCCCGCGCGGACGGGTTCTGGGGTGCTGCGGGGCAAACGCCGCTGATCCGGCTGCGGCGCGCCTCGGAGGCCACGGGCTGCGAGATCCTGGGCAAGGCGGAGTTCATGAACCCCGGCGGCAGCGTCAAGGACCGTGCAGCGATCGGCATCCTCGGCGACGCCGTGCAGCGCGGGCTGCTGACGCCCTTCCAGCCCGGCACGGTGGTGGAGGGCACGGCCGGCAACACCGGTATCGGGCTGACCCTGGCGGCCAATGCGCGTGGCTGGCGGTCGGTGGTGGTGATGCCCGAGACGCAGAGCCGCGAGAAGATCGACTTCCTGCGCATGATCGGCGCCGACCTGCGGCTGATCCCGGCCAAGCCCTATTCCGACCCCGGCAACTACGTCCATTATTCCCGTCGCCTGGCGGAGGAGATGGGCGCGGTCTGGGCCAACCAGTTCGACAACCTCGCCAACGCGCACGCGCATGAGCTGACCACCGGCCCGGAGATCTGGGAACAGACGGATGGCCGCATCCATGCCTTCACCTGTGCCTGCGGCACGGGCGGGACCCTGGCGGGCACGGCGCGGGCGCTGAAGGCGCGTAACCCGGATATCCGTATCGTGCTGGCCGACCCGATGGGCAGTGCGCTGTATTCCTGGGTCAAGACCGGCACGCTGCACGCCGAGGGCAATTCTGTCACCGAGGGCATCGGCCAGGCCGCCCGCGTGCCGGGCAACCTGGAAGGGGCGCCGATCGACGATGCCGTGCAGATCCCCGACCCCGAGGCGCTGGAGCAGATCTTCGACCTGCTGTCGGAAGAAGGGCTGAGCATCGGCGGCAGCGCGGGCATCAACGTGGCGGCGGCGATCCGCGTGGCGCGCGACCTCGGGCCCGGGCACACAGTGGTCACGGTGCTCTGCGACGGCGGGTCGCGCTACCAGTCCAAGCTGTTCAACCCGGAGTTCCTCCGGGAAAAGGGCCTGCCGCTGCCGCACTGGCTGGGCTGAACCCACGCGGCGCCTTGCCGAGAATGGTCCGAAACCGTTACGGTTGACGGCGCAAACCGGCGTCGCGCCGTCGTTGAACCCAGGCGGCGCGCTTCCCGGCCGGAGGAAGCCCGTCTCATGCCGATCACCGCGCCCTTCTTCCCGATCATCTACGTGCGCGGCTATGCCGGCAACGACAGCGAGATCGAGGACACGGTGTCCGACCCCTATATGGGGTTCAATCTCGGCTCCACGAAGCTGCGGCAGCTCTGGACCGGCAAGGTCGAGCGGCACTACTTCGAATCCCCGCTGGTGCGGCTGATGAAGGATTTCGGCTACCGCGACGTGTATTCCGCGGGGCTGGACATGGTGCCGGACCGGCCGCTCGATCCGAAGTCGATCATCATCTACCGCTACTACGACAAGGTTTCCGCCGATTTCGGCGGCGGCGAGCAGCTGCGGATGGAAACCTTCGGTGCCGACCTGAACGATCTGATCGAGCGCGTGCGCGACAGCGTCTGCACCGACCCCGCCGACCGGGAAAGCTTCAAGGTCTACCTCGTCGGCCACTCCATGGGCGGGCTGGTGATCCGCTGCTTCCTGCAGAACGATGCCATCGGCCGACCGGAAACCAAGGCGCTGGTGGACAAGGCCTTCACCTACGCGACGCCGCACAACGGCATCGAGCTGGAGATCATCGGCAACGTCCCGAGCTTCTTCACCCGCAACAGCGCCGACAACTTCAACCGCGAGCGCATGGCCCAGTATCTCGGCCTGCCCGCCGGCACCGATCCGGTGCATTCCCTGAACGGCCGCTTCGACGCGGACCGCTTCTTCTGCTTGGTCGGCACCAACGCCAAGGACTACGCGGTGGCCAGCGGCTGGTCGTCGCGCGTGGTGGGGCCGTTCAGCGACGGGCTGGTGCGCATCGCCAATGCCGCCGTGACCGCGCTCACCGGCATCCCGGACTGCCCGGAGCGCCTGGCGCCGCGCGCCTTCGTGCACCGCAGCCATTCCGGCCCCTACGGCATCGTCAACTCCGAGGAGGGCTACCAGAATCTCACGCGCTTCCTGTTCGGCAACGTGCGCGTCGAGGGCGTGCTGGAAGTGCACGCGCTGTCGCTGCCCGAGGATATCCAGGCCTTCAAGGACGGCGGGCAGCAGATCCGCGCTTCCTACCACTTCGAGTGCGTCACCCGGGTGCGCGGCGCCAACTGGGATCTCAGCCGGCGGCTGGCGGCGGAGAACTCCACCGTGTTCCGCAAATTCGGCGAACTCTTTCCCGACAAGGCCGAGAACTACGACCGGCCTCACCACGACCGGCCGCAGCTGTTCACCACCTACCTGAACGCCGCGTCCCGCGTCGATCCGCAGCGGCCCTCGCTGGGCTTCAGCCTCGACCTCGGCGTGCTGGTGCCGGAATACGAGGTGGACGGGGTGCTCTGGCTGAAGAACCACTATCCCGGCGGCTACCTGTTCCGCGAGAAGTTCAACCTGGAAGCCATCCCGCCGGAGGAACCGGCTGGGCAGTGGCGGTTGCGCTACGGGACGGATTCCACCTCGCCCAACCGCACCACCCAGGACGCGGTCGGCACGCCCACGGCCGGGGGGCTGGAATTTCGCATCCCCGTCGTGCAGCGGACCCGGCCGGGGATCGAGGCGATGCTGGTGCTGACCGCCGCGCCCTGGAACAGCTGACCCGGCGGCCACGCGCAACCCCGGCCGCCGGGCTAGGCTTACCGGGGCAGTGCCGCAGGCTAACCGCGGCGCCCCGCCTACCCGAGGGAGAGAAAGAGCCGTGCCGCAGCGCAGAACCGTTCTGGGGGGCCTCGCCGCCCTGGCCGCCGCCCCGTCCGTCGTGGCCGCACAAACGCCGGCGGTGGCTGGGGAGGTGCTGCTGGTGATGGAAAAGACCGCCGCTACCCTGGCCTTCCTGGACGCGTCGAGCGGCGCCCGGCTGGGCGAGGTGCGGCTGCCGCCCTTTCCGCACGAGTTCGTCGTGTCCTCCGACAACCGCACCGCCTTCGTGGGGCATTACGGGGTGGAGTCCTCGGCTAACCCGGGGGAGGGTGGCCACGCCGTGCTGGTGGTGGACCTGCGTGAGCGCCGAGTGGCGCGCAGCATCGAGTGCAGCCCCTTCAACCGCCTACACGGCATGGCGCTGGACAGCCGTGACCGCCTCTACGCGTTGAGCGAGGAGAAGGCGGTGCTGCTGAGCATCGACGAGCCGCTGAATGCCACCGCGCCCAGCAGCGCCGTCGCGGCGGGTGGCCTCAAGACGCATCTCTTCTCCCTGAGCCGCGACGGCGAGCGGGCCTTCGTCACCGGGCTGCTGTCCAACACCGCCACGCTGGTGCGGCCGCGCGACGCGTCCGTCGCGCCGGTGAGCGTCACCACCGGCCGCATGCCGGAAGGCAACTGCCTCAGCCCCGACGAGCGCACGCTGTTCGTGGCCAACCGGCGCAGCGGCACGCTGGTGGCGATCGAGACGGACAGCATGCGCATCCGCTTCACCAAGCAGCTTGGCGGCGACCCGCTGCGCGTCTACGCCCTGCCGGACGGCCGGCTGCTGGTGACCAACCTGCAGGCCCGCACCATCACCATGCTCAGCCCGGAGATGGAGGAGATCGCCGTCGTGCAGCTGGACGCGATTCCGGCGGCGGCCTCGCTGCATCCGTCGCGGCCGGTGGCCTTCGTGTCGCTGTCCTCCGACAAGGTGGCGGTGCTGGACCTCGACACGCGACGCATCGAGGCGCAGTTCGCGACCAAGGCCGGGGCGGACGTGACGCGCCTGATCCCGGCCGGTGCCCTGGCAGGCTGAGAGTCGGAGAGAAGAAAGCCGGGGGAAAGTATCCCCCCGGACCCCCCTCTATTTTCGGGAGTTTGCGGGTGCCTTTCGGGGCACCCGCAAACTCCCGAAAGAAGGAGGGGGATTGGGGGAGTTCACTCCCCCGACCTTCCTTTCTCAGACCCGGACCGCGCGTTCAGGCGGCGGACTTCGCCTCGCGGCGCCGCGCGGTCAGCACGAATTCCGTGTAGCCGTTGGGCTGCGCGGCACCCTGGAAGATCAGGTCGGCGGCGGCGCGGAAGGCAGGGCCGTCGAAGTTCGGCGCCATCGGCGTGTAGTTGCTGTCGCCGGCATTCTGCTTGTCCACCACCGCCGCCATGCGCCGCAGGGTTTCCGTGACCTGCGCTTCCGTGGCGACGCCGTGGCGCAGCCAGTTGGCGATGTGCTGGGCGGAGATGCGCAGCGTGGCGCGGTCCTCCATCAGCCCGACATCGTGGATGTCCGGCACCTTGGAGCAGCCGACGCCCTGGTCCACCCAGCGCACGACGTAGCCCAGGATGCCCTGGGCGTTGTTGTCCAGCTCCGCCTGCACGTCGGCCGGCGCCCAGTTGGTGTTCTCCGCCAGCGGCACGGACAGGATGTCGGAAAGCTTGGCGCGCGGGCCGCCGCCGGCGATCTCCTCCTGCCGGGCGGCCACGTCCACCTGGTGGTAGTGCAGCGCGTGCAGCGTCGCCGCGGTAGGGGAGGGCACCCAGGCCGTGGTGGCGCCGGCACGGGGATGGCCGATCTTCTGCTGGAGCATGTCCGCCATGGCGTCGGGCGCGGCCCACATGCCCTTGCCGATCTGCGCCTTGCCGCGCAGCCCGCAGGCGATGCCGGTGTCGACGTTCCAGTCCTCGTAGGCCTTGATCCAGGGCAGGGCGCGCATGTCGTTCTTGCGCACCACCGCCCCGGCTTCCATGGAGGTGTGGATCTCGTCGCCGGTGCGGTCGAGGAAGCCGGTGTTGATGAACACCACCCGCTCCCGCGCGGCCGCGATGCAGGCCTTGAGGTTCACGGTGGTGCGCCGCTCCTCGTCCATGATGCCCATCTTGAGCGTGTTGCGCCGCAGGCCCAGCGCGTCCTCCACGCGGCCGAACAGTTCCACCGCCCAGGCCACCTCGTCGGGCCCGTGCATCTTGGGCTTCACGATGTAGACGGAACCGGCGCGCGAATTCAGGTGGCGGCCGTTGGGCCCGATGTCGTGCAGCGCGCAGGCGGCGGTGATCAGCGCGTCCAGCACCGTTTCCGGCACGGCCTCGCCGTCCAGCGTGGCAATGTCGGTCATCATGTGGTGGCCGACATTGCGCACCAGCATCAGCGAGCGGCCGGGCAGCGTCAGGGTGCTGCCGTCCGGCGCCGTGAACGTGCGGTCCGGGTTCAGCGCGCGGGTGACGGTCTGGCCACCCTTCTCGAAAGTTTCCACGAGGTCGCCGCGCATCAGGCCGAGCCAGTTGCGGTACACCAGCACCTTGTCTTCCGCGTCCACGGCGGCGACGGAATCCTCGCAGTCCTGGATGGTGGACACGGCGCTTTCCAGCACCAGGTCGGACACGCCGGCGGCGTCGCCCTTGCCAATGGCGCTGCTGCGGTCGAAGCGGATCTCCAGGTGCAGCCCGTTCTTGCGCAGCAGCACGGAAGCAGGGCTGACGGCCTCGCCGGCGAAGCCGACGAACTGCGCGGGATCGCGCAGTGCTACCGTGTTGCCGGTGCGCAGCGTCACCGCCAGCGCGCCGTTCGCGGCGCTGTAGCCGGTGGCGTCGGCGTGGCTGCCCTCGACCAGTGGCGCGGCTTCGTCCAGCGCCTGCCGGGCGCGGGCGATCACCTGCGCGCCGCGGGCGGGGTCGTAACCCTTCGTCTTCGGGCCTTGCTGCGGCAGCGCATCGGTGCCGTAGAGCGCGTCGTACAGGCTGCCCCAGCGGGCATTGGCGGCGTTCAGCGCGTAGCGGGCGTTGTTGACCGGCACCACCAGCTGCGGCCCGGCCACCGTGGCGACCTCCGGGTCGACATTGGCGGTGGACACGCTCACCTCGCCCGGCGCGTCGAGCAGGTAGCCGATCTCGCGCAGGAAGCCCTCGTAGGCGGCGGGGTCGATCGGGCGCGCGGGGTTGGCGTGGTGCCAGGCGTCGATCCGTGCCTGCAACTCGTCGCGCCGCGCCAGCAGTTCCGTGTTACGCGGGGCGAGGTCGCGCAGGATGGCTTCTGCTGCGCTCCAGAAGATGTCGGGCTCGATGCCGGTTCCTGGCAGGGCCTCGGTGGCCATGAAGGCCTCCAGCGCCGGTGCCACCTGCAAGCCGCGGCTCGTTGCCATGCGTCGATCCCTTCCGTTTCCGGCCGTGTTCCCGGGCAGATAAGCCGCCCGGTGCCCACTGGCCAAGGGGCGCCGCCGAATGGCTGTGCGGGGTGCCGCTTGCCGTGGCCGCCCTGCGGCGGGAGGCTGCGGCGACCCGAGGAGCCTTTCCCGCATGTCCACCCTGTCCGACTACCAGCCCGCCCCGCACGTCACCCAGCACTGGCAGATCACCAAGCCGGCCGCGCGCGGGCGGCGGGGGATGGTGGTGTCGCAATCGCGCTCGGCGGCGGAGGCGGGGGTGGCGGTGCTGGAAGCCGGTGGCAACGCGGCGGATGCGGCGGTGGCCGCCGCCTTCGCCCTGGCCACGGCGGAGCCCTGGAACAGCGGGCTGGGCGGCATCGGCTTCGCCGTGGTGCACCGCGCCGGGCAGCGCGAGGCGGAGGTGGTGGATTTCGGCCCGGTGGCGCCGGCGGGCATCGACCCCGCCGCCTATCCCCTGACCGGGCGGCGCAAGCAGGACCTCTTCACCTGGCCGGAGGTGGTGGGGGACCGCAACATCCACGGCCCGCTCAGCTTCGTGATCCCCTCCGCCGTGGCCGGCTACGAGGCGCTGCGGGCGCGCTTCGGCACGGGCATGCCGGCGCGCGACCTGCTGGCCCCGGCGGTGGCCCTGGCGCGGCGCGGGCTGGCGCAGGATTGGTTCACGCTGCTCAAGGTCGCGAACTCCGCCTCCGTGCTGCGCCTGTACCCCGAGAGCGCCCGGATCTACCTGCCCGGCGACCTGCCGCCGGTGCCAGCCTACCAGGGTAGCGCCCGCTTCTTCCGGCAGGGCGCGCTGGCCGATACGCTGGAACGGCTCGCGGCGGCAGGGCTGGACGACTTCTACCGCGGCGGGGTGGCGGCCGATCTGGCCGCCGACATCGCCGAAGCCGGCGGGGTGGTGACGGCGGCCGACCTGGCGGGATGCCGGGCCACGCTGCGCCCGGCCACGGTGCTGGACTGGCGCGGCACCCACAGGCTGCACACGGCCGGCGGGCTGACCGCCGCGCCGACCCTGGCCGCGGTGATGCGCGCGATGGCTGACACCGTCCCCGGCGCCCGGCCGGATGCGGATTGGTACCGCGCCTTTGCCCGGGCCATGCGCGCCGCCTATGGCGAGCGCCTGTCCGGCCTGGGCGCCGCCACCGCCGAACCGGGGGAAACCTGCACCACCCACCTGTGTGTCACCGACGCGGAAGGAACCATGGTGTCCGTCACCACCACGCTGCTCTCCTCCATGGGCAGCCGCGTGGTGCTGCCGCGCACGGGGGTGCTGATGAACAACGGCGTGATGTGGTTCGACCCGGAACCCGGCAGCGCCAACGCCATCCGCCCCGGCGCCCGGCCGCTGTGCAACATGTGCCCGGTCACCGTTTCGGCCCGCGACGGGGCAGGGCCGGTGATGGCCGCCGGCGCCTCGGGCGGGCGGCGCATCCTGGCCGCGGTGTACCAGACCCTGGCGCTGAACCTGGATTTCGGCATGGCGCCGGAGGAGGCGGCCGCTTTCCCCCGCATCGACGTATCGGGCACGGAAGGGGCCACCGCCGACCGCCGCCTGGATGCCGCCGCGCTGGAGGCTCTGGCCGCCGACGGCGCGCTGGAGGTGGTGGAGCACACCACCCTGCCGGTGAACTTCGCCTGCCCCAACGCGATCCGGCGCGTCGGCGAGGAGGCGGTGGGCATCAGCGACGTGATGTCGCCCTGGAGTGCGGCGGTGGCGGCGCGCGGGTGATCGGCGGAAGCCCGGCGCCCGACAAAGAAAGGGCCGGCCGGGCGTTTCCGCCCAGCCGGCCCAGACAGCCAGACCCCTCGCGAGGACGGCCGGTCGAACGATGACCTGCCGGGATTAGGCCACCGCCGATCCTTCCCGCCCGGAACCGTGTCCTGCCCCCGCGAAGGGGCGGTGGGAACCGCGCGACGGAGGGGATCATGCGGCCCGGCTCCTCACCCACCCATGGGCCAATGCTGACAAATCGTTCACCCCGGCCCGGGCGGCGGGTTCAGATCAGGCCGAGTTCCCGCAACTCCCGCCGCAGCTTGGGCGGCAGCGCGTCCAGCCCCTCGGCCTCGGTCACGCCCGCGGGCAGGTCGGGCGGCGCCGCGTCCGGCAGCAGGTAGCGCCAGCCCTGGAAGGGCCGGGTGGCGCGGGCTTCCACCGGGACCAGCTCCGGCGCCAGCACCAGCCCGGCGCGGGCGCGGCCGTCCGGCTCCTGCCCGGCCTCGATGGCCAGGATGCGCTGCCGCACCCGCACGAAGCCGGCCACCACCCAGTAGATGGAGCCGCCATCCACCAGCTCCGCCCCGCGCTTGGGGATCATCCGCGTCCAGTGGCGCAGTGGCGGATCCTCGCCCAGGCGGCGCGCCTGCGCGCGGCGCAGTTCCGCCACGTCCCGGGGGCCCACGGACAGCTTGATGAGGTTCAGCACGGCAGGCGCATCTGCCGCCACCGGGCGCGCTCCGCAAGGCCGTCCCGTGCGCCTCGCCCGGGAGGGCGGCCGCGTTCACCGGCCCTTCACCGCCGCGTGACATCCTCGCCGGGCCAAAATCCCGAGGGGTGCCACCGCATGCGTTTCTTCTCCAACCTGTCGGTCGGCCGCAAGCTCGCCGCCTCGGCCGGCCTGACACTGGTTCTGCTGGGCGCGCTGACGGTGGTCACCCGCCGTGAGATGGCGGATGTGGTGGCACGGCAGGACGAGCTGGGCCGGGTCGCCGCGGCCGAGAAGCTGCTTTCCGACGCCGGCGCCACCGCCCGCCGCCTGCCCGGCCTGGGCCAGGACCTGCAGGATGCCCAGACCCTGGCGGCGGTGGAGAGCCTCGCTGCGGAGGCCCTGGCCACGCTGAATCGCGCCCGGGACATGATCGCGCGCGCGGCCGAGGGCAGCGTGACCTCCGCCACGCGTGACGCCGTGCTGGCGGTGCCGGCCGCCACCCAGGGCCTGCAGGAAGGCGTCGGCGCCTTGCAGGCGGCGCGCACGGCGCTGCTCAAGGCGCGGGAGGAGAATTTCTACCCCAACAGCGGCCTCTACGATCAGGCCTTCGAGACCGTGCTGAGCAGCGTCGAGTTCGAAACATCCAGCCCTACGGAAGCGGAGGAGTTGCGGCAGCGCGCCCTGGCCTTCCACGCGGCGGTGAACGACATGCGGCTGGGGCTGCAGCGCTTCCTGGCCACGGAGGACGAGGCCCAGGTCCGCCGCATCCGCCGCGCCATGGCGCAGCTGCGGGTGCACCTGCGCGGCACCCTGTCCAGCCGTATGAGCGACAAGCTGCGCGAGGATATGGGCCGCGTCGGCGGCATCGCGGAAGGCATGTCCGCCGCCTCCGATACCATCCTCCAGGCCGCGGCCGCCTTGGAGAAGGCCCGGCGCGAGCAGATCGCGGTGGGGCAGGTGGCCATGCTGGCGGCGCTGGGCCGGGCGGGCGAGCTGATGGCCGCCGACACGGATGCCGACCGCGCCGCGGTGGTTGCCACCACCGACCGCATGCAGGAGATGACCCTGCTGCTGGGTGGCGGCATGGCGCTGCTGCTGATCCTTTCGGGCTGGTTCACCGCCCGCGCCATCGGCACGCCGCTGCGCCGCCTGGCCGGCAGCGTGCAGGCCATTGCCGGCGGCGACGCTTCCACCCCCGTGCCGGACCAGGGCCGCAAGGACGAGATCGGCCTGATCGCCGACGCGTTGGAGAAGCTGCGCGGCACGGTGGGGCGCGCCTTTGCCCAGGGCCAGATGATCGAGCAGCTGCCGCTGGGCGTCATGACCGCCGACCCGCGCGACGAGCTGCGCATCACCTACGCCAATGCCGAGATGCGCGCCGTGCTGGACCGCATTGCCGACACGCTGCCCTGTGCGCCGGAGGAGGTCGTGGGCAAGGGGCTGGAGATCTTCCCGCCACTGGCAGCCAACCGGGACGTGCTGTCCGACCCGTCGCGACTGCCGCACCGTACCCGGATGCAGCTGGGCCGCGAGGTGCTGGACCTGCGCGTGTCCGCCGTGACCGACGCGACCGGCGGCTATGTCGGGCCGATGCTGAGCTGGTCCGTGGTGACCGAGCAGGCGCGCCTGGCCGACACCTTCGAGGCCGAGGTCGGTTCCGTGGTGGACGGCGTGGCGTCCCGCGCGGGCGAGCTGCGGCAGGCGGCCCAGGGGCTGGCCGACGCGGCCGACCATTCCGGCCGTCAGGCGGCGGAGGTCGCGGAAGCTTCCGGCCAGGCCAGCGGCGACGTGCAGGCCGTGGCCGCCGCGGCCGAGGAGATGGCTGCCTCGGTGGCCGAGATCACCCGCCGGGTGGGCGAGGCGGCCGCCGTGGCCGACCGCGCCGTGTCCGAGGTGCGCGCCACCGACGACACCGTGCGCGGGCTGAGCGAGAGCGCCGGGCGGATCGGTGACGTGGTGCGGCTGATCGGCTCCATTGCCGGGCAGACCAACCTGCTGGCGCTGAACGCCACCATCGAGGCGGCCCGGGCCGGCGAGGCTGGCAAGGGCTTCGCCGTGGTGGCGGGGGAGGTGAAGAACCTCGCCGCCCAGACCGCCAAGGCCACGGAGGAGATCGGCCAGCAGATCGCCCAGATGCAGGCCGCCACCGGCCGGGCGGTGGAGGCGATCCACGGCATCGGCTCCACCGTGGAGCGCACCAGCGAGATCGCCACCGCCATCGCCGCGGCGGTGGAGGAGCAGAGCAGCGCGACGCACGAGATCGCCCGCTCCGCCGCCAAGGTGGCGCAGGGCACCAACACGGTGAACCAGTCCATCACCGGGGTGCGCCGGGCGGCGGAGGATACCGGCCAGGCCGCGGCCGGCATGCTGGAAGCCAGCGGCGGGCTGGCCACCTCGGCCGAGGTGCTGCGCACCAAGTCCACCGCCTTCCTGGCCGCGGTGCGCGCGGCCTGACGGGCGGGGGCGGGCAGGGCCGCGCGACCCTGCCCGCCCGGCCCTGCATGGCCCGCTGCGTTGCGCGGGCGCTTCCGGGGTTGCGCCGGGGGGTACGGGCGCCCTAAGTCCCGCCCTTCATTGCCTGTCAAGAAGGGTCGGGGATCACACATGGGCTACAAGGTCGCGGTCGTCGGCGCCACCGGGGCGGTGGGGCGCGAGATGCTCAAGACGCTGGCCGAGCGCAACTTCCCCGTGGGTGAGGTGGTGGCCCTGGCCTCCGGCCGGTCCGCCGGGCAGCAGGTCTCTTTCGGGGAGGACAAGGTCCTCACCGTGCAGAGCCTGGACAAGTACGACTTCCGCGGCACCGACCTCGGCCTGTTCTCCCCTGGCGCCTCCGTGTCCGCGATCCACGCGCCGCGCGCGGCGGAGGCGGGTTGCGTGGTGATCGACAACACCAGCCAATTCCGCATGGAGCCGGACGTCCCCCTGGTGGTGCCGGAGGTGAACCCGCAGGCGCTGAAGGGCTTCCGCAAGCGCCGCATCATCGCCAACCCGAACTGCTCCACCATCCAGATGGTGGTGGCGCTGAAGCCGCTGCACGCCATCGCGCGGATCAAGCGGGTGGTGGTGTCGACCTACCAATCCGTGTCCGGCGCCGGCAAGGAAGGCATGGACGAGCTCTTCACCCAGACCCGCGGCACCTTCGTCAACGACGCGGTGACGCCGGAACAGTTCACCAAGCCCATCGCCTTCAACTGCATCCCGCACATCGACAAGTTCATGGATGACGGCGCCACCAAGGAAGAGTGGAAGATGGCGGTCGAGACCCGCAAGATCCTCGACCCCGACATCGCCGTTTTCGCCACCTGCGTCCGCGTCCCCGTGTTCATTGGCCATGCCGAGGCGGTGCATGTGGAGTTCGAGGGGCCGGTGAGCGAGGCCGAGGCCTGGAAGGCGCTGCGCGCCGCTCCGGGCGTGGTGGTGCTCGACCACCGCGAGGACGGCGGCTACGTGACCCAGGTGGACTGCGCCGGCGAGGACGCGGTCTACGTGTCCCGCCTGCGCCGCGATCCCACGGTGGAGCACGGGCTGGCCTTCTGGTGCGTGGCGGACAACCTGCGCAAGGGCGCCGCGCTGAACGCCGTGCAGATCGCCGAGGAGATGCACCGCCAGGGCCTGCTGGTGCGCGAAGCGGCCTGACGGGCCGCGATGGCCTGATCGGGGCAGTCCCCGGTCAGGCCGGACGGCGTGGCGCGGGTCCCGTGGGCCGGGCCGCGTATCCCGGGCCTTTCTCGCGTTCCCGCGATGCAGCGCCATGCCCCCGTCCTGCGTTCGCCGCAAAGACGCCGCGACTCGCCCCCAGGGTGACCGGCATCTCTGATCGAGGAGCGCGACATGATTCGGACCGTGAAGGCTGGGGCGCTGGGCCTCCTGCTGCTAGGCACCGCGGCTTGCACCAACCCCTATGACCCCGGCCAGCGTGCCGTGGGCGGCGGCTTGCTGGGGGCCGGCGCGGGCGCCGCCATCGCGGGCGCCACGGATGGCAATGTGGGTGCCGGCGCGCTGATCGGCGGTGCCCTGGGTGCCGTGGGCGGTGCCGTGACTACCCCGCGCGAGCCGCGCTACTACGGCGGCGGCTACGGCCGGGGTTATGACCGGGGCTACAACCGCGGCTATGGCCGGGGCCGCGGCTGGTAAGCAGCCTTCCGCCCCCACGCGGAGGTGATGCAGCCCCCCACCGGCTCCGCCCGGCGGGGGGCTGCCATCCATTCCCCCTGCGTTGACGGTTTCGGCTTTTCAGCAACATAAGGTGGCAGAGGCCGCGATCGGCCCGGTGCCGCGCCGGGCGATGTTTTCTGCGGTCTGCGGGAACAGCCAGGGACGCTGAGATGGCAGGGCACGACGCGCGCGAAGCGATCATGAAGGGGAGGCGCACGGACGGCAGCATCGTCCAGCGCCCCATCTCGCCCCACCTGCAAGCCTACGACATGCTGCAGATGACCAGTGCCTTGAGCTTCGCCAACCGCGCTACGGGCGTGGGCTGGAGCTTCGGGCTGGTGTTCCTGGTGTGGTGGCTGGCGGCCGCCGCTTCCGGCCCGCGCGCCTTCGGGGCGGCGCAGTGGTATGCGGGCTCCTGGCTCGGCGTCATCACCTTGTTTCTGCTCAGCGGCGCGGCCTGGTTCCACACGCTGAACGGCGTCCGCCACCTCTTCTGGGATGCCGGCTACGGCTACGACATCCCCACCACCTACCGCTCCGGCTGGATGGTGCTGATCGGCACGGCGGTGCTGACGGTGCTGACCTGGGTGATCGCCATCATCGCCTGGGCACGCTGAGAAGGAACGCGGTTTTGGACCAGCAAACGCATCTCACCCGCCTGCAGAGCCCGCTGGGCCGGGTTCGCGGCCTGGGTTCCGCCAAGGGCGGCACGCATCACTGGTGGCTGCAGCGGGTGTCCTCCCTGGCGCTGCTGCCGCTGACCCTGTGGTTTGTGTTCTCCGTGGCCAGCCTGTCCGGCGCTCCCTACGAGCGGGTGGTGAGCTGGATCGGGCGGCCCTTCAACGCGGTGCTGCTGCTGCTGATCATCGGCATCGGCTTCCAGCACACGGCCTCCGGCCTGCAGGTGGTGGTGGAGGACTATGTTCGCCCCGAGAGCGCCCGGCAGGCCGTGAACCTGCTGCAGAAGGGCATCTGCCTGGTTCTGGCGCTGGTGTCGGCCCTGGCGGTGCTGCGGATCGCGGTCTGATCGGGGATGCGCGTTGCCGGGCCGTTTAAGGTCTGGCGGCGCTGAATTCGCACCCCATTTGTTCCGGGAAGACGCCGGGCCGCGGCAAGGGCCCGCCCGGCATCGCCCCGGAAACGGTGGGAACAGTTTCTCCTGCGGCAACCCGGCCCTGTCCGGCGCGCCGCGAAGGTGTGAGGCGGTTGGAATGAACGCGATCGGCAAGCCGGGTCTCGGCGGCGGCGCTTACCGGGTGGTGGACCATACCTACGACGTGGTGGTGGTCGGCGCCGGCGGGGCGGGGCTGCGGGCCACCTTCGGGATGGGGGCCTCGGGCCTCAAGACCGCCTGCATCACCAAGGTGTTTCCCACCCGCTCGCACACCGTGGCCGCCCAGGGCGGCGTCGGCGCGGCGCTGGGCAACATGGGCGAGGATGACTGGCGCTGGCACATGTACGACACCGTGAAGGGGTCGGACTGGCTCGGCGACCAGGATGCCATCGAGTACATGTGCCGCGAGGCGATCCCGGCGATCATCGAGCTGGAGCACTACGGCGTGCCCTTCTCGCGCACCGATGACGGCCGCATCTACCAGCGGCCCTTCGGCGGCCACATGCAGGACTACGGCAAGACCCCGGCGATGCGCGCCTGCGCCGCCGCCGACCGCACCGGCCACGCCATCCTGCACACGCTGTACCAGCAGTCGCTCAAGCACAACTGCGAGTTCTTCGTCGAATACTTCGCGCTCGACCTCATCATGGACGATGAGGGCACCTGCCGCGGCGTGATGGCCTGGAACCTGGAAGACGGCACGATCCACCGCTTCCGGGCGCAGACGGTGGTGCTGGCCACCGGCGGCTACGGCCGCGCCTACTTCTCCTGCACCTCCGCCCACACCTGCACCGGCGACGGCGGCGGCATGACCCTGCGCGCCGGCCTGCCGATGCAGGACATGGAGTTCGTGCAGTTCCACCCCACCGGCATCTACGGCTCCGGCTGCTTGGTAACCGAGGGTGCGCGCGGCGAGGGCGGCTACCTCACCAACTCCGAGGGCGAGCGCTTCATGGAGCGCTACGCCCCGACCGCCAAGGACCTCGCTTCCCGCGACGTGGTGAGCCGCGCCATGTCCATGGAGATCCGTGAGGGCCGCGGCGTGGGTCCGCAAAGGGACCACATCCACCTGCACCTCGAGCATCTCGGCGCCGAGCTGCTGCACGAGCGGCTGCCGGGTATTTCCGAGACGGCCAAGATCTTCGCCGGCGTGGACGTCACCAAGGAGCCGATCCCGATGCTCCCGACGGTGCACTACAACATGGGCGGCATCCCGACCAACATCCACACCGAGGTGCTGCGCCCCACCCGCGAGGACCAGGACGCTACCGTGCCCGGCCTGATGGCGGTGGGCGAGGCGGCCTGCGTGAGCGTGCACGGCGCCAACCGGCTGGGCACCAACTCGCTGCTCGACCTCGTGGTGTTCGGCCGCGCCGCGGCGCACCGGGCAGCCGAGACGATCAAGCCCGGCGCCTCGCAGGCACCGCTGCCGCCCAACGCGGGTGAGGCGGCGCTGGTCCGTCTGGACCGGGTGCGCCACGCCAAGGGCAGCACCCACACGGCCGAGCTGCGCGTGAACCTGCAGCGCACCATGCAGAACCATGCCGCAGTGTTCCGCACCGCCGAGAGCCTGACCGAGGGCGTCGAGAAGATGCACAAGGTCTGGGCCGGGCTGCCGGACCTCAAGATCAACGACCGCTCGATGATCTGGAACAGCGACCTCGTGGAAGCGCTGGAGCTCGACAACCTCATGGGCAACGCGATGTGCACCATGGTAGGGGCCGAGGCCAGGCACGAGAGCCGCGGCGCCCACGCGCACGAGGACTACCCCGAGCGCGACGACAAGGAATGGATGAAGCACACGCTGGCCTGGTGCGACGAGCAGGGCAACGTGAGGCTGGACTACCGCGACGTGAAGATGCGCACCCTGACCAACGAGGTGCAGGTCTTCCCGCCCAAGGCGCGCGTGTACTAGGACCCCGAGGATCATGGCCCAGTTCAAGCTCCCCAAGAACAGCGAAGTCCGCCAGGGCAAGACCTATCCTGCCCCGGCGAGCGCCAAGACCCCGCGCTCCTTCAAGATCTATCGCTGGGACCCCGACACCGGGGAGAACCCGCGCTACGACACCTATGAGCTCGACCTGGACAAGTGCGGGCCGATGGTCCTGGACGCGCTGATCCAGATCAAGAACGAGGTGGACAGCACGCTGACCTTCCGGCGCTCCTGCCGCGAGGGCATCTGCGGCTCCTGCTCCATGAGCATCGACGGGCTGAACACCCTGGCCTGCCTGAAGCCGATCGAGGACGTGAAGGGTGAGGTCCGCATTCACCCGCTGCCGCACATGCCGGTGGTCAAGGACCTCGTGCCCGACCTGAGCCAGCTCTACGCCCAGCTGCGCGAGATCGAGCCCTGGCTGAAGACCGACACCGCGCCGCCGCCGGATTCCGAGCGGCTGCAGAGCAAGGAGGAGCGCGCCAAGCTCGACGGGCTCTGGGAGTGCATCCTGTGCTTCTGCTGTTCCACCGCCTGCCCGAGCTACTGGTGGAACGGTGACCGCTACCTCGGCCCGGCCGTGCTGCTGCAGGCCTATCGCTGGATCGCCGACAGCCGCGACGAGGACAAGGGCGGCCGCCTCGACAACCTGCAGGACCCGTTCCGTCTGTATCGCTGCCACACCATTATGAACTGCGCCCGCACCTGCCCGAAGGGCCTGAACCCGGCGGCGGCGATCGGGCAGATCAAGACCATGCTGGTGGAACGCGAGGGCTAAGCAGCCTTTTCTCCAAGGCCTGCCATCCCCTCGCGGGTGGCAGGCGGCCGCATCTCGCGCGGCGGTGCGTCGTTAGCATCCTGCTGTGAAACAGGGCGCGGTTCACCCGGCGCCCCAACTCCCGGGAGCAGGCGCCGATGGTCGATACCACCCAGATCCGCGAGCATATGGAGGTCGTGGGTGCCGATGGCGGGCACCTCGGCACTGTGGACCACCTGGACGCTGGTCGCATCAAGCTGACCCGGCGCGATAGCACCGATGGGCAGCACCATTACCTGCCCCTGGCTGCCATCTCCGCCGTGACGGATGGCAAGCTCGTGACGGAACTCCCACGCGAGGGTGCCATCGGGCTCATCGAGACCAATGGCGGTGGGCGCGACCACACCGAAGCCTGAGCGGCCCAGGGGCGCTGCTGCCCTGTCCCGGCGGGTGAAGCGCGTCGCGTAATCACGGCGTCGCGAGCTAATCGGGTTGCCCGCCCCATCCGGGCGGGCTATCCCGTCGCCTCGATGGACGGAACTTCCGCGGCCCCGGCTCCTCTCGCAGCGTCCCCGGCCGCATCGTCCGGCCCGCTGCCCGCCTATCGCGCCAAGGTCGCCGCCGGGGAGTTGCGTGCTGACGCCGCCCAGGCCCTGGCCGCGGAGAAGCTGCAGGACCTGTGGCGCCGCACCCGCGGCTACGATCCCAGCCCGGAAGCCCCGGAGGAGGCCGGCTTCTTCAGCCGCTTCTTCCGCCGCAAGCCGGTGGACGAAGCGCCCGGCAACGCACCGATCGGCCTCTACCTCGTGGGCGAGGTGGGGCGCGGGAAGTCCATGCTGATGGACCTGTTCTTCGCCACCGCCGACGTGCCGCGCAAGCAGCGCATCCACTTCCACCAGTTCATGCAGGACTGCCATCGCACCATCCACCGGTGGAAGCGCGAGAACCCCGGCGGCGACGACCCGATCCCGCCGCTGGCCGATGGCATCGCCGGCCGCGCCGCGCTGCTCTGCTTCGACGAGTTCCAGGTCCACGACATCACCGACGCCATGATCCTGGGCCGCCTGTTCGAGGCGCTGTTCGCCCGCGGCACGGTGGTGGTGGCCACCTCAAACACCGCGCCGGACGACCTGTTCAAGGGCCGCCCCGGCCGCGACGCCTTTCTGCCCTTCATCGCCCTGATCAAGCAGCGGCTGGAAGTCCTGACCCTGCAGGCGCAGCAGGACTACCGTCGCGACCGCGTGCGCGGTCTGCCGACCTGGCATTCCCCCGATGACGGCCGCGCCGAGCGCGCCCTGGACGCCGCCTTCCGTGAGCTGACCGGCCGCGAGCGGGGCGAGCCGCAGGCGATGGCCGTGCTGGGCCGCCGGGTGGAAATGCCGCAGGCCGTCAACGGCGTGGGCCGGGCCGGCTTCGACGACCTGTGCGGCCACCCGCTGGGCCCGGCCGACTACCTGGCCATCGCCACGCATTTCCACACCCTGGTGCTGGACGGCGTGCCGCGGCTGGGGCCGGAGAATTTCGACAAGGCGCGTCGCTTCGTGACGCTGATCGACGCCTTGTACGAGCACCGCTGCAAGCTGGTGGCCAGTGCCGCCGACCAGCCTGACAGGCTCTACGAGCGGGGAGAGAACGCGCACATGTTTCAGCGCACCGTTTCCCGCCTCCTGGAGATGCAGAGCCAGGATTACCTCGCTCTGCCACACCTGACCTGAGACGCATGAGGGGGAACAGCATGCGGCTGATCAAAACGATCGCTTTGTTGACGGGGCTCGGCGTGGCCGTGCTTGCCGGGGGGCAGGCCGAGGCGGCGCGCGGGGGCTCCTCGTCGCGGGGTACCCAGGTGACGCGCACCGCCAAGGCGCCCGGCCCGGCCGTTCGGGCCGCCCGCGCCAGCGCCGCGCCGGCCTCTCGCCGTGAGGTGCGGGCCGTTGCGGCGCCGCGCGCCTTCCGCGCCGTGGTGCCGCGCGTCGCCGCTCGCGGGGCGGATCGCGGCCGCGCCTTTGCCGCGGCCCCGCTGCGTGGCCGTGCCTTCACTGCCGCCCCCTCGCGCGGGCGGATCGTCGCCGCGGCGCCGCTGCGCGGCCGCATGGTGGTGGCCCGCGCCGGCAGCCGACAGGCCAAGGCGCTGCCCGGCACCCGCCACGCCAACCGCGTGCTGGACCGGGCCGAGATGCGCCAGATGGCCTCGGCCGCCTGCCTGCGCCGCGACTCGCGCGGGCGCTGCACCGGGCCGCGGCTCGCCGGCTTCATCTCCTCCGCTCAGGCCGCGCCGGCACCCGCGCGGTCCTGGCATGCCGGCCTGCCGGCCAGCGATGGCGAGCAGATGGCCTGCCCGGAAGGCACCATGGCCACCCTGGCCCGCGGCCATTCCGACACCATCCGCTGCATGCCGCTCTGATGGGGGTGGCCCGCTTTCCCGGCGCGGGGGCGCCGGGAAAGCGGGCCTGACGGCCGCGTCGGTTTCCGGGGGGAGGCCGGTCGCGGCGCTCTGGCAAAGGGTGAGCCGGGCTGGGGCAGGGGGGCCGCATCCCGGGCCCGCCTTGCCCGGCCGGGCGGCCGGGGCTAAGCGCTCCTGAGTTTTTTTCGCAGTGCAACGGCTTCCCGAAGGATCCCCTCCCATGGCCCGCAAGAAGATCGCGCTGATCGGCGCCGGCAACATCGGCGGCACCCTCGCCCACCTGATCGGGCTCAAGGAACTCGGCGACGTCGTGATGTTCGACGTTTTCGGCGGCGTCGCGGCCGGCAAGGCGCTGGACATCATGCAGTCCAGCCCGGTGGACGACTTCGACAGCCACATGACCGGCGGGTCCGACTATTCCGCGATCGCTGGCGCCGACGTGATCATCGTCACCGCCGGCTTCCCTCGCATGCCGGGCATGAGCCGCGACGACCTGCTGACCAAGAATGCCGGCGTGATGGGCCAGGTGGCCGAGGGCATCAAGACGCACGCCCCGGACGCCTTCGTGATCTGCATCACCAACCCGCTGGACGTGATGGTCTGGGCGCTGCAGCAGAAGTCCGGCCTGCCCGCCAACAAGGTGGTGGGCATGGCCGGCGTGCTGGACAGCGCCCGATTCCGCCTGTTCCTGGCGCAGGAGTTCAACGTTTCGGTCGAGGACGTGACCGCCTTCGTGCTGGGCGGCCACGGCGACACCATGGTGCCGCTGACCCGCTACTCCACGGTGGCCGGCATCCCCGTGCCCGACCTGATCAAGATGGGCTGGACCACGCAGGAGAAGATCGACGCCATCGTGGCGCGCACCGCCAATGGCGGCGGCGAGATCGTGAAGCTGCTGGAAAAGGGCTCCGCCTTCTACGCGCCGGCGGCCTCCGCCATCGCCATGGCCGAGAGCTACCTCAAGGACAAGAAGCGCGTCCTGCCCTGCGCGGTGATGCTGAACGGCGAGTACGGGCTCAACGACTTCTACGTCGGCGTGCCCGTGGTGATCGGCGCCGGCGGCGTCGAGAAGATCGTCGAGGTGCAGTTCACCGAGGCCGAGAAGGCCGCTTTCGACAAGTCTTGCGACGCGGTGAAGAAGCTGGTCGAGGACTTCAAGGCGCTGGGCGTCTGAGGCATCCGGCCGGGGTGCGCTCCGCGCGCCCTGGCCCATCCCACAACAGGGGGCCGGGGCACGCGGGGCGCGTCCTGGCCTCTTTCCGGATCAGGAAAGCGGTGCCGGCATGAACATCCATGAATACCAGGGCAAGGAGCTGCTGAAGCGCTACGGCGTCGCAGTGCTCGACGGCTTTCTCGCCAGGACCCCCGAGGAGGCCGAGGTGGCGGCGAAGAAGCTGCCCGGCCCCGTGGTGGTGGTGAAGTCGCAGATCCATGCCGGCGGCCGCGGCGCCGGCCGCTTCACCGACGACCCGAACGGCAAGGGCGGCGTCCGCGTCGTGAAGCCCGAGGGTGCGCGCGAGGCGGCGGCCGCCATGCTCGGCCACACGCTGGTGACGAAGCAGACCGGCCCCGAGGGCAAGGTCGTGAACCAAGTCTACGTGGAGGCCGGCTGCGACATCAAGCGCGAGCTGTACCTCTCGATCCTGCTGGACCGCGAAACCTCCCGCGTCACCATCATGGCCTCGGTCGAGGGCGGGATGGAGATCGAGGAGGTCGCCGAGAAGCACCCCGAGAAGATCCTGAAGGTCGCGATCGACCCGGCCTCCGGCCTGTATCCCTGGGCGGCCCGCAAGCTGGCCTTCGGTCTTGGCCTGGAAGGCAAGCAGGTCGGCACCTTCGTGAAGTTCGTCACCGCCATGTATGCGGCCTATACCGGCCTCGACATGGAGGCCATCGAGATCAACCCGCTGGTGGTCACCGGCGCGGGCGAGATCGTGGCGCTCGACGCCAAGGTGAGCTTCGACGACAACGCGCTGTTCCGCCACAAGGACCTGGAGGCCCTCCGCGACGACACGGAGATGGACCCGAAGGAACTCGACGCGGTCAAGAACGACCTGAACTACGTGGCGCTCGACGGCGAGATCGGCTGCATGGTGAACGGCGCCGGGCTGGCGATGGCCACCATGGACATCATCAAGCTCTACGGCTCCTCGCCCGCCAACTTCCTCGACGTGGGCGGCACCGCCACCGCGGCCCGCGTGACGGAAGCCTTCCGGATCATCACCTCGGACAGCAACGTCAAGGCGATCCTGGTCAACATCTTCGGCGGCATCGCCAAGTGCGACATGATCGCCAACGGCATCGTGGAGGCGAGCAAGAACCTCTCGCTCTCCGTGCCGCTGGTGGTGCGCCTGGAAGGCACCAACGTGGACCTCGGCAAGAAGATCCTGGCCGATTCCGGCCTGGCGATCATCCCCGCCGACAACCTCGCCGACGCGGCCCAGAAGGTCGTCGCCGCCGTGAAGAAGGCCGCCTGATCATGGCGATTGTCGTCGACAAGCACACCAAGGTGATGACCCAGGGCTTCACCGGCTCCCAGGGCACCTTCCACGCCGAACAGGGCATCGCCTACGGCACCAACTACGTGGGCGGCGTGACGCCGGGCAAGGGCGGCCAGACCCATATCGGCCTGCCCGTGTTTGACACCGTGGCCGAGTGCGTGGAGGCCACCGGGGCCGATGCCTCGGTGATCTACGTGCCGCCGCCTTTCGCCGCGGACTCCATCTTGGAGGCGATCGCGGCCGAGTTGCCGCTGATCATCTGCATCACCGAGGGCATCCCGGTGCAGGACATGGTCAAGGTCAAGCGCGCCCTGTCCGGCAGCAAGTCCCGCTTGGTCGGGCCGAACTGCCCGGGCGTGATCACCCCCGAGGCCTGCAAGATCGGCATCATGCCCGGCCACATCCACCGCCGCGGCTCGGTGGGCATCGTGTCCCGCTCGGGCACGCTGACCTACGAGGCGGTGGCGCAGACCACGGCGGCGGGCCTCGGCCAGTCCACCTGCGTCGGCATCGGCGGCGACCCGGTGAAGGGCACGGACTTCCAGGAGGTGCTGGAGCTGTTCCTGGCCGACCCGGAAACGAAGCAGATCGTGATGATCGGCGAGATCGGCGGCCAGTCCGAGATCCTCGCGGCCGAGTTCCTGGGCCGCGAGAACAAGCCCGGCTCGGCCAACTACAAGCCGGTGGTGGGCTTCATCGCCGGCGCCACGGCGCCTCCGGGCCGCCGCATGGGGCATGCCGGCGCGGTGATCTCCGGCGGCAAGGACACGGCGGCGGCCAAGATGGACGCCATGCGGGAAGCCGGCATCCACGTGGCGGACAGCCCGGCGGCGCTGGGCTCCACCATGATCAAGGCCATCAACGGTTGAACCGAAGCGGGGCGCGGGTTCATCCCCGCGCCCCGGTCTCCCTGCTTCGCCGTGTCCGCCATCGTGCGGTCCGGCCGTTTTCCCCTTCCCCGAACAGAGGGTGTGGCTTTCCGGACAGCAGCCGGCGCGTATCTGCCACGCGACTGTGCGATGTGATGCCCGGTGCCATGATTTCGGCATCCTCCCTATGTTAACCGCCGCTGCCGTCCTATGACGGGCGACGGTTTGAGAAGTGGACAAGCGTCCGGCCGAAAGGGGTCGGCACGCAGGAGGACGTGTTATGCCGGGTGTGGACATCCTCGCGACCGCGATGACGGGCGCCAATGCCGCCTTTCTCGCGGACCTTTACGCGCGCTGGGTGGAACGGCCCGATAGCGTCGATGTCTCCTTCCAGGATCTCTTTGCCGCCCTGAACGACGACGCCCGCGCCGTGCTGGAGGATGCCTCCGGCGCGTCCTGGGCGCCGCGCCCCCGCGGCGGCTTCGCGCCCGAGGAGGCCGCGCCGGCCGCTGCCCCGAAGGGCAAGGGCAAGGCGGAGGCCGCCCCGGCTGCCGCGGCGGCCAGCCCGGAAGCCGCGCGCCAGCAGGTGCTGGATTCCATCCGCGCCCTGATGTTCATCCGCGCCTATCGCGTGCGCGGCCACCTGGAAGCCGACCTCGACCCGCTCGGCCTGCAGAAGAAGAAGTCCTATTCCGAACTGGATCCGGCGACCTACGGCTTCACCGATGCCGATTACGACCGCCCGATCTTCATCAACCAGGTCCTCGGTCGTGAAACCGCGACCCTGCGCGAGATCATTGCGATCCTGCGCGCCTCCTATTGCGGCCCCATCGGGGTCGAGTTCATGCACATCCAGGACCCCGACCAGAAGGCCTGGATCCAGCAGCGGATCGAGGGCGCGCCCTGGACCGGCGCCTTCAACAAGGCCCAGAAGGCCAAGATCCTCAACGACCTGACGGAGGCTGAGGGTTTCGAGGCCTTCTGCGCCCGCAAGTATGTCGGCACCAAGCGCTTCGGCCTGGAGGGCGGCGAGTCCACCATTCCCGCCGTGCAGGCGGTGATCGAGACCGCGGCCGAGGGCGGCGTCACCGAGGTGGCCATCGGCATGGCGCACCGCGGCCGGCTGAACACCCTGGTCAACGTGGTGCGCAAGCCCTTCGTGCAGGTCTTCGCCGAGTTCAAGGGCATGCAGGCCAACCCGGACGACGTCCAGGGCTCGGGCGACGTGAAGTACCACCTCGGGACCTCCACGGACGTGGAGATCGGCGGCAGGCTCGTCCACCTGTCGCTGCAGCCCAACCCCTCGCACCTGGAAGCGGTGGACCCCGTGGTGGTCGGCAAGGTGCGCGCCCGGCAGGACATGGCCGGTGACACCAAGGGCCGCCGCTCCGTGATGGGCATCCTGCTGCACGGCGACGCCGCCTTCGCCGGCCAGGGGCTGGTCTACGAGACGCTGGCGATGAGCCAGCTGATCGGCTACCGCACCGGCGGCACCGTGCACGTCGTGACCAACAACCAGATCGGCTTCACCACCACCCCCGCGCACGCCTATTCCGGCCTGTACTGCACCGACGTGGCCAAGTCCGTGCAGGCGCCGATCCTGCACGTCAACGGCGACGACCCGGAGGCGGTGGTGTTCTGCGCCCGCATGTGCGCCGAGTACCGCATGGTGTTCGGCGCCGACATCGTGCTGGACATCGTCTGCTACCGCCGCCACGGCCACAACGAGACGGACGAGCCGGCCTTCACGCAGCCCACCATGTATGCCCGCATCAAGGAGATGCCGACGACGCGGGTGAAGTACGCGCAGCGCCTGGCGGCCGAGGGCTCGGTGCCCGAGGCCGAGGCGCGGGGCATGCTGGACCGCTTCAACGCCAGGATGGAGGAAGCCTTCCAGGCCAGCGCCTCCTTCAAGCCCAACAAGGCGGACTGGCTGGAAGGCCACTGGGCCGGGCTCAAGGCCGCCGGCGACGAGGCGGCGGACACGGAGGACGGCACCGCCGTGGCGCTGGAAACCTTGCGCGAGGTCGGCGCCGCGCTGAGCCGCGTGCCGCAGGGCTTCAATGCCAACCCCAAGATCCTGCGCCAGCTGGAAGCGAAGAAGCAGGCGATCGAGGGCGGCGAGGGCATCGACTGGGCGACCGGCGAGGCCCTGGCCTTCGGCACCCTGCTGCTGGAGGGCCATCGCGTCCGCCTGTCCGGTGAGGACGTGCAGCGCGGCACCTTCTCGCAGCGCCACGCCTACCTGATCGACCAGCAGACCCAGGCCGAATACGTCCCGCTGAACAACATCCGCGAAGGCCAGCCGCGGCTGGAAGCCTTCAACTCGCTGCTCAGCGAGATGGGCGTGCTGGGCTTCGACTACGGCTATTCCCTGGCGGACCCGCAGACCCTGGTGCTGTGGGAAGCGCAGTTCGGCGACTTCGCCAACGGCGCGCAGGTGATCATCGACCAGTTCATCGCCTCGGCCGAAACGAAGTGGCTGCGCATGAGCGGGTTGGTGATGCTGCTGCCGCACGGCTACGAGGGGCAGGGGCCGGAGCATTCCTCCGCCCGGCTGGAGCGCTACCTCCAGCTCTGCGCCGAGAACAACATGCGGGTGGTCAACATCTCCACCCCCGCCAACTACTTCCACGCCCTGCGGCGGCAGCTGAAGGCCAATTACCGCAAGCCGCTGGTGCAGATGACGCCCAAGTCGCTGCTGCGGCACAAGCTGGCGGTGAGCAGCCTGAGCGAGTTCGGCCCCGGCAGCGCCTTCCGCACCGTGCTGCCCGAGGTCGATGCCCTCGGCCCGGACGAGCAGGTGAAGCGCGTCGTGCTCTGCACCGGCAAGGTCTACTACGACCTGCTGCAGGCCCGCCGCGACGCCGGGCTGACCGACGTGGCCATCCTGCGGGTCGAGCAGCTCTATCCCTTCCCCAAGAAGGCGCTGGCGGCCGCGCTGACGCCCTACCGCAACGCCGAGGTGGTGTGGTGCCAGGAGGAGCCTGAGAACATGGGCGCCTGGAATTTCATCGACCGCCGGGTCGAGGCGGTGCTGAAGGGGCTGGACATGAAGGCCAAGCGGCCGGATTACGCGGGGCGTATCGCGGCCGCCAGCCCGGCAACGGGTTCGGCCAAGGTCCACGCGCAACAGCAGGAGGCCCTGGTCAAGCAGGCCCTCGGCCTTTCGTGACACGGGGCAAATAGTTTCCATGAGCGACATCCTGGTGCCCACCCTGGGCGAGAGCGTCAGCACTGCCACCGTGGCCCGCTGGCTGAAGAAGGCCGGCGAGGCGGTGAAGGCGGACGAGCCGCTGGTGGAACTGGAGACCGACAAGGTCACGGTGGAGGTCAACGCCCCCGAGGCCGGGGTGCTGGAGTCCATCGCCGCCGACGAGGGCGCCGAGGTCGAGGTCGGCGCCCTGCTGGGCAGCATCGGCGCCGGTTCCGGCACCGCCGCTTCCAAGCCGGTGGCCGCCCCGGCCGCGCCGACGCCGGCGCCGCAGCCGGTGGCCGCCGCCCCCGCGCAGCCCAAGGTGGAGACGCCGCGGCCCACCACCGGCCCGGTCGCCCGTCCCGGTGGCTCGGAGGCCCCGGCCCACGCGCCGCTGCCAGCCGCCGCCAAGATGATGACGGAAGCGGGCGTCACGGCCGCGCAGATCGGCCAGGGCAGCGCCAAGGACGGCCGTATCGCCAAGGGCGACGTGCAGGCCTATCTCAGCCGTCCCGCGCCCGAGACGCCCAAGCCTGCCGCCCGCGCCGCCCGGGCGCCGGAGGCCGGGGAGGAGCGGGTCAAGATGACCCGTCTGCGCAAGACCATCGCGAACCGGCTCAAGGAGGCGCAGAACACCGCCGCCATGCTGACCACCTTCAACGAGGTGGACATGTCGGCGGTGATGGCGCTGCGCAACGAGTACAAGGACGCCTTCGAGAAGAAGCAGGGCGTCAAGCTCGGCTTCATGAGCTTCTTCGTGAAGGCCTGCGTCGCGGCGCTGCAGGAATGGCCGGCGGTGAACGCCGAGATCGACGGCGACGACATCGTCTATAAGCACTTCGTCCACATGGGCATCGCCGTCGGCGGGCCGAGCGGGCTGGTGGTGCCGGTGCTGCGCAACGCCCAGGACCTGGGTTTCGCGGAGATCGAGAAGGCGATCGGCGGCTTCGGCAAGCGTGCCCGTGACGGCCAGCTGAAGCTGGAGGAGCTGGCGGGCGGTTCCTTCACCATCACCAATGGCGGCATCTACGGCTCGCTGATGAGCACGCCGATCCTGAACCCGCCGCAGTCCGGCATCCTGGGCATGCACAAGATCCAGGAGCGCCCGATGGTGGTGGGCGGCAAGATCGAGGTGCGGCCGATGATGTACCTCGCGCTCAGCTACGACCACCGCGTGGTGGACGGCAAGGAGGCGGTGTCCTTCCTGGTGCGCGTCAAGGAAGGCATCGAGGACCCCCGGCGCCTGATGCTGGGCCTCTGAGGCACGGCGCCTCCGGCCCCCGGGCCGGGCGAAGGATCGGGGCGGGGGCCATCGGCTCCCGCCCTTTTTCATGTCCGGCCTTCGGCGGCTCGCGGGATTCCTCCGCGCCTCGTGTTGCCAGCCATGCCCGCAGCGCCGGGACAGCGCGCCGGCGCGGGTCTATCCCGGGTGGGCGCGGGACGCGACGGCCGGCCGGATCGGGCCGTGGCGGTTCCCGCAGGGGAGCTCCTCGCCATGGACACCGCCGCCACCCCCGTCATCGCCCGGCCGCATGAGGTCCGCGACCGTATCCTGGCCATCGTCGGCGCCGCTTCGGGCAATCTGGTCGAGTGGTACGATTTCTACGCCTACGCTTTCACCTCGCTGTATTTCGCGCACGCCTTCTTCCCCTCCGACGATCCCACCGTGCAGCTGCTCAACGCCGCGGCGGTCTTCGCCATCGGCTTCCTGATGCGGCCGATCGGCGGCTGGCTGTTCGGGCGCTTGGCGGACCGCAAGGGGCGGCGCTTTTCCATGCTGGTCTCGGTGCTGCTGATGTGCGGCGGCTCGCTGCTGATCGCCGTGCTGCCGACCTACGAGACGATCGGACTCGCGGCCCCGGCGCTGCTGCTGCTGGCGCGGATGGGGCAGGGGCTCTCCGTGGGTGGGGAGTACGGGACCTCCGCCACCTACATGAGCGAGGTGGCCACGGCGAAGCACCGCGGCTTCTACGCCTCCTTTCAGTACGTCACGCTGATCGGCGGGCAGCTGCTGGCGGTGCTGGTGATCGTGGTGCTGGAACAGCTGCTGAGCACCGAGGACCTGCGCGCCTGGGGCTGGCGCATCCCCTTCGTGATCGGCGCGCTGACCGCGGTGGTGGCGGTGTTCCTGCGCCGCTCGCTGCACGAGACGTCCACGGCGGAAACCCGCTCCCGCCGCGGCGCCGGCACGCTGCGGGCGCTGCTGGACCATCCGCGCTCGCTGCTGACGGTGACGGGGCTGACCGCGGGCGGCAGCCTCGTCTTCTACACTTTCACGACCTACATGCAGAAATACCTGGTCAACACCGCCGGCTTCGCGGTGGAAACGGTCAGCATCCTGATGGCCGGGGCGCTGTTCCTCTACATGCTGATGCAGCCGCTTCTCGGCGCACTGTCGGACCGCGTGGGCCGCAGGAACATGCTGATCGCCTTCGGGGTGCTGGGCATCCTGACCACCGGCCCGCTGCTGGGGGTGATCGGGCAGGCGTCCTCGCCCTGGACGGCCCTGGGGTTCATCCTGGTCGCGATGCTGGTGGTCAGCGCCTACACCTCCATCAGCGGCGTGGTGAAGGCGGAGCTTTTCCCGGCCGAGGTGCGCGCCCTCGGTGTCGGCATCTCCTACGCCGTGGCCAACGCCATCTTCGGCGGCACGGCGGAATACGTCGCGCTGCGCTTCAAGGCCGAAGGCTGGGAGGCCGGATTCGGCTGGTACGTGACCGCGCTGCTCGCCGTGGCGCTGGTGTCGGTGCTGTTCATGCCGGACATGCAGCGCCAGGGCCACATGGCGGCCGAGGACCGGGCCGCGGAGGCGAACCGCGCCGGCTGACCTGCCGCCGGGCACCGCCCTGTCCTGCAAGCGGGGGCTGCCCAGCGGATAGGCGTCGGCGCCGGCCGCGCGCACCGCCTGCGCGCGGCATAGCCAGGGTGGCCGGGTGGCGGCTGGGAAACGCTGCCCGCGACCGTTGACACCCTCGCCCGCGGCATACCAGCCTCACGCCATCCGCGGAGATCGTCCATGACCCATCCCTTCGAGCTGACCCGGCGCGCCCTGTTCGGCGGCTTCGCCACGCTGGCGGTGGCGCCGGCCGTGCTGAGCTCCGGCGCGGCCCAGGCCGCCACGCGCGGCGGCCGGATGGTATTCGGGCGCTACGCCGACAGTCAGTTCCTCGACCCCGTGCTGAACGACGCCAACACGGATATCTGGGTCCTCACCAACGTCTTCGACACGCTGCTGCTGCCCACCGCGGATGGCAAGGACGTGCAGCCCGGCCTCGCCACGGCCTGGGAATGGAACGGCGACAAGACGGCCCTGACGCTGACGCTGCGCCAGGGGGTGAAGTTCTCCGACGGTTCCGAGATGCGGCCCGAGGACGTGGTTTGGTCGCTCAACCGTGCGCGGGAGAGCGGGGCCTGGCGCTCGCTCGTCAGCTCCATCGCCGGGGTGGATGTGTCGGGCGCGCAGGTGGTGGTGCGGCTCAAGGCGCCGGATGCCACGCTGGTCCCGGCGCTGGCCACCTTCAACACCGGCATCCTGCCGCAGCGCCTGGTGGAGGCCACGCCCGGCGCCACGCTGGACGACAAGATCAAGGCCTTCGCCGAGCGGCCCGTGGGCACCGGCCCCTTCGTGGTCACGGAATGGCGGCGCGGCCAGACCATGGTGCTGCGCCGCAATCCCCACCACTGGAAGCTGGGCGAGGACGGCCGGCCGCTGCCCTACCTCGACGAGCTGCGCTTCGAGATCGTCCCCGACGATGCCACGCGCCTGCTGAAGCTGCGCGCCGGCGAGCTGGACGGCACGGAATTCGTCCCCTACGCCCGGGTGCGCGAGCTGCAGAACGACCCGCAGCTGCGCATGGAGCTGTGGCCCTCCACCCGCGTGCGCTACCTGACCTTCAACTGCCGGCCGGAATACCGAGGTGCCAAGAACCCGCTGGGCGACGCGCGGGTGCGGCGGGCGCTGAACCACGCGGTGAACAAGGACGCGGTGATCGCCATCACCACGCAGGGGCTGGGCAAGCCCATGCAGTCCTTCATGTCCACCACCACGCCGCTGTTCCAGAGCTTCGCGCCGCTCTATCCCTTCGACGCCGCCCGCGCCCGCGCCCTGCTGGCCGAGGCCGGCTACCCGCAGGGTTTCGAGCTGAGCTGCATGTCGCTGTCGGGCAACCAGGACGACAGCAACGACCTGGTCGCGGTGCAGCAGATGTGGGCGGCGCTGGGCGTGCGGCTGCGGATCGAGCAGGTGGACAGCGCCACCCGCACCGCGCGCTACCGGGCCAAGGACTTCCAGATGCGCACGGCGGCCTGGACCAACGACATCTCCGACCCGTCGCAGATCACGTCCTATTTCGCCTACTCGCCCAACATCGACTGCCTGTATTCCGGCTTCAAGGACGAGCGGATCGACAGCCTCTACGAGGCGAGCGGCCGGGAAACCGACGTGGCCAAGCGCGGCGAGATGTACCGCGAGATCCAGGCTCGCTACGTCGAGGCCGCGCCCATCCTGTTCCTCTACGAGACGCCCTATCCCGTGGTGTTCCGCCGCAACGGCAAGGGCTTCGTGCAGATCCCGCTCGGCAACAACCTGTTCGAAGGCGCCTACGTCGAGCGCTGAGCCCCAATTGCTCCGCTATGCCGCGCGCCGGGTGGCGCAGATGCTGCCCACCCTGGCGCTCGCCGTGCTGGCCGTGTTCCTCCTCGCCCGCGCCATGCCCGGCGACGCGATCTCCGCGTTGCTGGGCGACCGCGCGACCGACGAGGCCGTGAACCGGCTTTCGGCGCAGCTCGGGCTCGACCAGTCCTGGCTGACGCAGCTGGTCGCCTACGTGTCCGGGCTGCTGGGGGGCAATCTCGGCACCTCCATCGCCAGCCGCGTGTCGGTGTGGCGGCTGGTGGTGGAACGCCTGCCGGTGACGGGGCTGCTGACGCTGATGGCGGTGCTGATCTCGCTCGCCCTGGCGCTGCCGCTGGCCTTCCTGTCCGCCCTGCGCGCCGGACGCTGGCAGGACGTGGCGGTGCGCGGCGGCCTGCAGGTCGGGCTGTCGGCGCCGATCTTCTTCGTGGGGCTGCTGCTGCTGACCCTGTTCGCCGCGCAATGGGGCCTGTTCCCCGTGGGCGGCTACGGCGAAACCTTCGGCCAGCACCTCTACCACCTATTCCTGCCGGCGCTGACCCTGGCGTTGTCCTTCACCGCCGTGGCCACGCGCTCGCTGCGCGCCTCGCTGCTGGGGGTGCTGCGGGCCGAGCACGTGTCCTTTGCCCGCTCCAAGGGCCTGCCGGAAAACGTCGTGATGCGATCCCACGTGCTGCGTCCCGCGGCGGCGGCCACCGTGTCACTGGTCGGGCTGCATATCGGCGCGCTGCTGGGCGGCGCCGTGGTGACGGAAAGCGTTTTCGCTGTGCCCGGCGTCGGAAGGCTGATGGTGGAGAGCATCTTTGCCCGCGACTACCCGGTGGTGCAGGGGCTGACGCTGGTGCTGGCCCTGCTGGTCTCGCTCACCTTCCTGGTCACTGATCTTACCGTCGCCTGGCTCGACCCGCGCGCCGCGGCACGGCGGCGCGGATGAGGGCGGTGATGCGCGCTGGGCTCACCGGGGCAACGCCGGCATGAGGGCGCTCCTCGCCGGTGCGGCCGTGCTCGCGCTGCTGCTGGCCTGCGCGGCCGTGCCGGGGCTGATCGCGCCCTACGACCCGCTGGCCTTCGACTTCACCGCGCTGCTGGCGCCGCCCTCCTGGGAGCATCCCTTCGGCACCGACCAGTTCGGGCGGGACATCCTGTCGCGCACCATCTGGGCCGCGCGGGTGGACCTGCAGATTGCCGTCTTCGCGGTGGCGGGGCCGCTGCTGGTGGGCGGGTTGCTGGGGCTGCTGGCCGGCTATCTCGGCGGCTGGGCCGATGCGCTGCTGGGCCGGGCGATGGACCTGGTGGTGACCTTTCCCTTCCTGGTGCTGGTGATCGCCATCGTCGCGGTGCTCGGGCCGGGCCTGGGCAACATGTACGTGGCGGTCGCCATCGCCGGCTGGGTGCCCTATGCCCGGCTGATGCGGGGCGAGGTATCGGTGGTGTCGGCTTCCGACCATGTGGCCGCGGCGCGGGGGCTGGGCTACGGCCTGCCGCGCATCCTCGGGCGGCACGTGCTGCCCAATGCGGTGCGGCCCATCCTGGCCTACGCCGTGTCGGACATGGCGCTGGCGATCCTGCTGGGCTCCTCGCTCGGCTATCTCGGCCTGGGCGCGCAGCCACCGGAGGCGGAATGGGGCGTGCTGGTGGCGGACGGCAAGAACTTCCTGACCCAGGCGCCCTGGATCGCCCTGTTTCCCGGCGCGGCAGTGGTGCTCTGCGGCCTCGGCTTCTCCCTTCTGGGCGACGGCCTGGCCGATCGGCTGGAGGTACGGCGGTGATGCCCGCATCCGTCCCCGGCCCGCGGGGGACCCGCTGATGGAACGTGCCCCCGCCCTGGCCTTTCCGCCCGCCCCGCTGGACGACCCGCCGGCAGCGCCGAACCGCGACGGCCTGCGCGTCAGCGGCCTGCGCGTCACCCTCGGCGGGGTCGAGGTGGTGCACGGCACCGAGCTGGCGGTGATGCCCGGCGAGGTGCTGGGCCTGGTGGGCGAGAGCGGCTCGGGCAAGAGCGTGTCGCTGCGCGCCATCCCCGGCCTGCTGCCGGCCGGCGCCGCCGTGTCCGGCGAGGTGCTGTGGAACGGCGTCGACCTGCTGACACTGCCGCCGCGCGAGCTGCAGCGCACCCGCGGGCGGGAGGTCGCGATGATCTTCCAGGAACCCGGCCTCGCGCTGAACCCGGTGATGACCGTGGGCGCGCAGATCGAGGAAAGCCTGCTCGTCCACCATCCCTCGCTCGGCCGCCGCGCCCGGCGGGAGCGCGCCGAGGCGCTGCTGGCCGAGGTCGGCATCCCCAGTCCGCGCACCCGCCTGTCTTCCTATCCGCACGAGTTCTCCGGCGGGATGCGGCAGCGCGCCATGATCGCCATCGCGCTGGCCCCCGGGCCGCGGCTGCTGCTGGCCGACGAGCCCACCACCGCGCTGGACGTCACCGTGCAGGACGGCATCCTCCGGCTGCTGCTGCGCCTCGTGTCGGACCACCGCATGGCCATGGTGCTGGTGACGCACGACCTCGGCGTGGTGGCGGAAACCTGCTCGCGCGTCGCGGTGATGTATGCCGGCCGGGTGGTGGAGAGCGGCCCGGCGCGCCGGATCTTCCGCCACCCCCGCCACGCCTATACCGCCGCCCTGCTGGGCGCGATGCCGGGCGAGGGCGGGGCGGGCGGTCGCCTTTTTCCCGTGCCGGGCATGCCGCCCAGCCCGCGCGCCATGCCGCCGGGCTGCGCCTTCGCCCCGCGCTGCAACTGGGTGATGCCGGGCTGCCTGCCGGCGGTGCCGCCGCTGGTGCCGGCGGAGTGCTGGGTGGACGGGCGGGTGGAAATGCCGGCCCCCGTGCCGCTGCCCGCGGACGAGCAGCGCAGCGCCTGCCTGGCCGCCGACCGGCTGCCGCCGCGGACCGGCGCCACCGCTGCCGCCGCTCAGCCCGCCGCCGGCACGCCCCCACCCGGCGGCGCGCCGCCGCCCCAGGCCGGCCCCGCGCTGGCCACCGGCACCCCGCGGTCCCACCCATGAGCGCTGCCCTGCAACATCCCGCGCCGCCGATCGTAGAAGCGCGCGACCTCGTCCGCACCTTCCGGGCCCCGCGCGGCGGCCGCGTGCAGGCCCTGCGCGGCGTGTCGCTGCGGGTGGAACGCGGCGAGGTGCTGGGCATCGTCGGCGAATCCGGCTGCGGCAAGTCCACCCTGGCGCGGCTGCTGGTGGGACTGGACTCACCGGACAAGGGCGGGCTGCGCTTCGACGGCACGGAGCTTTCCGCCCTGCGCGGCGCCGATCGCCGGCGTTTCCACCGCCGGGCGCAGATGGTGTTCCAGGACCCCTACGGCTCGCTCAATCCGCGCCTCACGGCGGGCGAGGCCCTGGCCGAGGCGCTGCGCGTCCACGCGATCGTGCCGCCGGCCGAGATCCCCGCCCGCGTGGCCGCGCTGCTGGACCAGGTGAGCCTGCCGCGCGACGCCGCCGACCGCCGGCCGCACGAGTTCTCCGGCGGGCAGCGGCAGCGCATCGGCATCGCCCGCGCCCTGGCCGTGGAGCCGGAGCTGATCGTGGCGGACGAGCCGGTCTCAGCCCTGGACGTGTCGGTACAGGCAGGGGTGGTGAATCTCTTCGCCGAGTTGCGCGAGCGGCTGGGGCTGACGCTGGTGTTCATCACCCACGACCTGCGCCTGGTGCGCCACCTGACCGAGCGCGTGGCGGTGATGTACCTGGGCAAGGTGGTGGAACAGGGCCCCACCGCGTCGGTGTTCGCCGCGCCGCGGCATCCCTACACCCGCGCGCTGCTCTCGGCCGTGCCGCGGCTGGACCCCGACGCCCCGCCGCGCCCGCCGCCGATCCCCGGCGAAGTTCCCAGCCCGCTCGCCCCGCCCGGCGGCTGCGCCTTCCACCCGCGCTGCCCGCGGGCGGAGTTCCCGGTCTGCTCGCACGACGTGCCGGAACTGGAACTGCGCCACGGCGCCTGGCCGGCCGCCTGCCACTTCGCCGGATCCCTGGCATCGGGCCAGGCGGGACCGCCACCCGGCCGTTGAGGCCGGGCCGGTGCGACGCAGCGCGGCCGGAAACCCGTCCGGTCGCGCGGTGGCCCTCGCCGCCGCGCCGGGGCGGTCAGCCCTCCCCACGCATGGCCGGCACCAGCAGGCCGAGATTGTGCCGGAACATCGCCTCATAGGTCGGCGCAGGCCCTTCGGGCGGCGACAGCGCGTCGGAGAACAGTTCCCCCCGCACCCGCACGCCGGCCTCCCGCGCCAGGCGGTCCAACAGGGCGGGGTTGGTCATGTTCTCGATGAACACCGCCGTGATGTTCTGCGCGCGGACCTGCCGGATCAGCCGCGCGACCTGGGCGGCGGAGGGCTCGCTCTCCGTGTTCATGCCCTGCGGTGCGATGAAAGAGATGCCGTAGGCCGCGCCGAAGTAACCGAAGGCGTCGTGGCTGGTGATTACCTTGCGGCGCGCATCCGGCACGCTGGCGACCTGTTCGCGCACCCAGCCGTCCAGGGCCGCCAGCCGGCCGCGTAGCGCCTCGGCGTTGCGGGCATAGGTTTCCGCCCCGGCCGGGTCCGCCGCGGCCAGCCCGGCGGCGATGTTGCGCACGAAAACCTGGCCGTGGCGCAGGTCCTGCCAGGCATGCGGGTCAATGGAGCCGTGCCCGTGGCCGTCATCCTCCATGCGGCGCGGCGTCACGCCCTCCGTCGCGGTGACCATCCGGGCCCGCGTCCCGGCGGAACGCACCAGTCGGTCCAGCCAGGGTTCCAGGTTCAAGCCGTTGCGCACCACCACGGCAGCCTCGCGCAGAGCGGCGGCGTCGGAAGGGCGGGGCTGGAAGACGTGCGCGTCGCCGTTGGTGCCCACCAGGGTACGCACCGTCACCCGGTCGCCGCCGACCTCCCTCACGAGGTCACCCAGGATGGAGAAGGACGCCACCACGGCCAGGGGCGCCGCGTTCGCATCGGCGGGCGTCTGGGCGCGGCCGCCGGTCGGGAGAAGGCTGGCGAAGGGCAGGAGCAGCGCAGAGCGGCGGAGCACGGGGTGACCTCATGATATGATATAGTATTACATAATCGTCCCTGCCTGCCCGGGGCAAGCTTCCCCTGGTCCTCAGCCGCCAGAGGGACGCCGAAGCGGCAGGATCACCGAGGTCAGCCATTCCTCCGGCGGGTTTTCGCGCGGGTCGTTCAGCGCCTCGTCCATGACCGGCAGCCCTTCCGGCCGCTCGCCGCTGCCGGGCAGCCAGTCCTGCAGCAGGACCTCGTAGGCCCGGTGCAGTTCCGAATACGGACCCTGGAAGCGCAGCACCGCTGCCCGCATCGCCGGCAGTTCCACCAGTTGCAGCGGCAGCGCCGCCCCGGCGCCGATCCCTGCTCCGGGCGGCAGGGTCATGCAGGCTTCCGACCGCAGTTCCGCCGCCGGCACCACCGCGGGGTCGTCCAGGTAGCGGCCGAACCAGCGGGTGTCCGGCCGCTTCAAACCGCTCTCCCTGGCCCAGCCCAGCAGCCGGTCGAAGGCGCCGGCGATGCCGGGGTAGGGACCGCGATGCGGCAGCGCCGCCAGCCGCAGCGGCGGCAGGTCCAGCACCGCAACCTCGGAAGCCTGAGGAACCCGCATGTCGTACCCTCCTCGCCCTGGGGGCGGCGAGCCTAGCCGAAGCGCCGCCCGTTGCGCGCCCGCACTTTCGGTCGCGCGGCTGCCCTGCTACCTCCGCGGGCGACATCGCACGGCCACGGGACCATATCCTCCATCATGTCCGAGAGCTTCGACCTCATCGTCATCGGCGCCGGCCCCGGCGGCTACGTTTGCGCCATCCGCGCCGCCCAGCTCGGCATGAAGGTGGCCTGCGTGGAAAAGCGCGAAACCCTGGGCGGCACCTGCCTCAACATCGGCTGCATCCCGTCCAAGGCGCTGCTGCAGTCCAGCGAGAACTACGACGAGGCGGTGCATCACTTCGCCGACCACGGCATCGGCGTGGGCCAGGTCAGCCTCGACCTCGCGCGCATGCAGGCGCGCAAGGCCGAGGTGGTGAGCGCCAACGTCAAGGGCGTGGAGTTCCTGTTCAAGAAGAACAAGGTCACCTGGCTCAAGGGTGAGGCGAAGTTCCTGGCGGGCAACCGCATCGCCGTCGCGGGCCAGGAATACGAGGCCAAGAACATCGTGATCGCTTCCGGCTCGGAAAGCATCCCGCTGCGCGGCGTCGAGGTGGACGAGAAGCGCGTCGTCACCTCCACCGGCGGGCTGGAGCTGGACAAGGTTCCCGGGCACCTCGTGGTGATCGGCGGCGGCTATATCGGGCTGGAGCTGGGCTCCGTGTGGCGCCGCCTGAGCGCCGAGGTCACAGTGGTGGAGTTCCTCGACCGCCTCGTGCCGGGCATGGACGCCGAGGTCGGCAAGACCTTCGAGCGCGTGCTGGGCAAGCAGGGCATCAAGTTCCGCCTCAAGACCAAGGTCACCGGCGCGACCGTGGCCGATAACGGCGTCACCCTGACCGTGGAGCCCGCCGCCGGCGGCGCCGCGGAGGAACTGCGCTGCGACGTGGTGCTGCTGGCCATCGGCCGCCGTGCCTTCACCGGCGGGCTGAACCTGGACGCCGCCGGCGTGGCGCTGGACGAGCGGGGCCGCGTGGTGGTGGACAACCACTTCGCTACCAACGTCCCCGGCGTCTACGCCATCGGCGACGTGATCACCGGCCCCATGCTGGCCCACAAGGCCGAGGAAGAGGGCGTCGCGGTGGCGGAAATCCTGGCCGGGCAGGCCGGGCACGTGAACTACGGCGCCATCCCCGGCGTGGTCTACACCTGGCCCGAGGTCGCCGCGGTGGGCGAGACCGAGGAGCAGCTGAAGGCCAGCGGCCGCGCCTACAAGGTCGGCAAGTTCCCCTTCACCGCCAATGGCCGCGCCCGCGCCATGGGCTCCACCGATGGCTTCGTGAAGATCCTGTCGGACAAGGACACCGACCGCGTGCTGGGCGCCCACATCATCGGCCCCGATGCGGGCACCATGATCGCGGAGCTGGTGCTGGCGATCGAGTTCGGCGCCTCGGCCGAGGACATCGCGCGCACCTCGCACGCGCATCCCTCGCTGAACGAGGCGGTAAAGGAAGCGGCCCTGGCCGTGGACGGGCGGCCCCTGCACATCTGAGGACCTCCCGGGCTCCTCGGCCATTGCCGGGGAGCCCGAGCCTTTTCCGGCCCCTCAGCCCGCCCGGGTGGCGGCGAGCAGGGCGCGCGCGATCCGTCGCACCGTTTCCACTATCGCCGCGTCGCCGAGGCCGCGCACATCGCGCAGCACCACCACCGTCTCGATCCCCGTCAGCAGGCACAGCGCGCTCACCAGCTCCTCGAGCGCCGGCTCCGGCACGATGCCGCGCAGGGGTGCCAGCACCTCCCGGATCCAATCCACCCGCCGGCCACCGCGAGGCTGCACCGCCCCTCCCATGGGAGTCACGGCCTGCGCGAGATAGGCGCGGAACAGCCCTTCCTGCCGCAGCACGAAGCCCATCACCCGTTCCACCAGAGCATCCAGGGCGGCGGGCACCTCCTCGGGCCCGCGCGGCGGGCCGGCGGCGCCGAAGCGGTCCAGCTCCCCCGCCACCGCGTCCAGCAAGGCTTCCTGCACCAGCAGTTCGGGCGTCGAGAAGTAGCGGTAGGCGGTCGCGCGGGAGATGCCGGCATGGTCGGCCACTTCCTGCACCGTGGGCTGCCGCCCTTCCGCCACCAGTTCGCGCGCCGCAGCCAGCAGGTCCCGCCGCGTGCGTTGCCGTTGCCGATCTCTTCCGGAAACGGATTGACTCATGGAGAGGGCTGGTTCATGAGACATAAATCTCATGAAGAAACTTTGATTTCATCATGCGATCTTCATGCACCCAGGATCGGAGCGAGGCAATGCCCTTCATCACCGCGCAGCCCCAGGCGGGGAGCACCGTACACCTGCTCGGCAACCTGCTGACCTTTCGTGCCACGGCCGCCACCACGGAGGGCGAGCTGTCGCTGATCGACACCGTGACCGCCCCCGGTCAGGGATCGCCGCCGCATCTGCAACGCGATGATGTCGAGGCCTTCTACGTGCTGGAGGGGCGCTACGAGTTCACCCTGGGCGACACCACGGCCGAGCAGGGGCCCGGCGCCTTCCTGTTCGTGCCGCGCGGCCTGCCGCACCAGTTCCGCAATCCCGGAACCGAGCCAGCCCGCATGCTGATCATCAACGTGCCCGGAGGGCTGCACGAGCGCTTCTTCCTGGAAGCCGGCGACCCCGTGCCGGCGGCGAAGGCCTCGGCTTTCCCGGCCATGTCGCCGCCGGACGTGCCGCGCCTGCTGGCAGCCGCCTCGCGCTACGGCATCGAAGTGCTGTTGCCGGCCTGACGGAGCGGGAGGCCGGGCGCCGCTTCAGCCCGCGTCGCGCAGCACGAGCAGCCGGGCGGCGCCGTGCGCGCGTTCCGCCACGGACTCCCAGCCCGGCAGTTCCGGCGCAGCCTCGGTGCGGCCGAGTTCCAGGCAGGCCACGGCGCCCGGCGCCACCCAGCCCGCGCCGCGCAAGGCCGCCAGCGCCGTGGCGCCGAGCTCCTGGCCATAGGGCGGATCGAGGAAGATCAGCCCGCAGGGCGCGTCGGCGCGCGGCGGCTTGGTGGCATCGCCGGACAGGATGCGCGCCGGCCCGCCGCCGCGCGCCGCCCCAGCGCCCAGGCAGGTTTCCAGATTGCTCCGCAGTGCCGCCAGCGCCGCCCGGTCATTCTCCAGGAAGGTTGCCCGCGCCGCGCCGCGCGACAGGGCTTCCAGCCCCATGGCGCCGGTGCCGGCAAAGGCGTCCAGCACCGTGGCGCCTTCCACCCGCTCCCGCCCGGCCCAGGGCGCGTGCCATAGCATGTCGAACAGCGCCTGCCGTACCCGGTCCGCCGTGGGACGCGTGGCCTCCCCGGGCGGCGCTTCCAGCCGACGGCCGCGCCAGCGTCCCGCCACGATCCTCATGCCTGGCAAACCGGGCGGCGTGCCATGTCTTGCCGCGCGGCCGGGCGCCCCAGCGAGTGCGTCACGCCTTGCCGCGCGGCTTGGCGCCCCAGGGGGTGCGATACGGGTCGCCGGCATTGCGCGCCCGCGGCGGCCGCTTGCGGGCGGGGACGGGCGCTTCCGCTTCCGCGGCGGGTTCGGCCACGCGGTCGCGGCCGCGCTGGATGCGCGGCGCCACGTCCAGCCCGAGCTGGTCGCGCAGCACCTTGGCGTTGACCTCCTCCACCGCGCCGGAGGGCAGGGCGCCGAGCTGGAAGGGGCCGTAGGCGGTACGGATCAGCCGCGTCACCTGCAGCCCCAGGAAGGACAGGACCTTGCGGACCTCGCGGTTCTTGCCCTCGTGGATGGCCACGGTCAGCCAGGCATTGGTGCCCTGGCGACTGTCCAGCCCGGCCTCGATCGGGCCATAGGTGATGCCGTCCACCGTGACGCCGTGCCGCAGCCGGGCCAGCGCCGCCTCGTCCACCCGGCCGTGCACGCGGGCGCGGTAGCGGCGCAGCCAGCCATTGGCCGGCAGTTCCAGCTTGCGGGCCAGGGCGCCGTCATTGGTCAGCAGCAGCAACCCCTCGCTGGTCAGGTCCAGCCGGCCCACCGAGATCAGCCGCGGCAAGCCGGGCGGCAGCTTCTCGAACACGGTGGGGCGGCCCTGAGGGTCCTTGTGGGTGGTGACCAACCCTTCCGGCTTGTGGTGGCGGAACAGCCGCGTGCGCTCCGGCGCCGCCACCAGCTTGCCGTCCACGCTGATGCTGTCGCCGGGGAACACGAAGGTGGCGGGGGTTTCCACCGTGCGGCCGGCCAGCTTGACCCGACCCTCCGCGATCATCGCCTCGGCCGCGCGACGGCTGGCCACGCCGGCGCGGGCCAGGAAGCGGGCGATGCGCTCGCCACGTTCGCTAGGCGGCGCGTCGTCGGGCGAGTCGCCCTCCGCCTCCGCGGCAGCCTCGCCTTCGGGGATCTCGATCAGATCGTCGTCCGGCTCGGCGTCACCGCCGGCGGGACGGTGGGGATCGCTCATGCTTCCACCGCGTCGCGCGGAGCCATCTCGCGCTCGGAGACGCGGCGCCGGGCCGCCGCCACGAAGGCCGTGAAGATATCCGGGTCGTGCGGGTCCACGGCGTATTCGGGGTGCCACTGCACGCCCAGGCAGAAGCGGTAGCCCGGGTGCTCGATGGCCTCGATCACCCCGTCCGGCGCCGTGCCGCTGACCACCGCGCCGGTGCCCGCCGTTTCCACCGCCTGGTGGTGCGAGGAGTTCACCGCCAGCGTCGCCGCCCCACCGACCACGCGGCTCAGCAGCGTGCCCGGCACCACCGACACGCTGTGGCCGGGAATGGTGCGCGGTTCCGGCTGCTCGTGCGGCAGGGCATCGGGAACCGTGTCGGGGATGTGCTGGATGAGCGTGCCGCCCAGCGCCACCGCCAGCAGCTGCTCGCCGCCGCAGATGCCCAGCACCGGCAGGTCGCGGGCCAGGGCGCCGCGCAGGATCGCCAGCTCGAATTCGGTGCGCATGCCCTTCAGCGTCACGGTGGGGTGGCGGTCGGCGCTGCCGTAGAGCGCGGGGTCCACGTCGAAGGCACCCCCGGTCACCACCAGCCCGTCCAGCCCGTCCAGGTAGGATTCCGCCAGTTCCGGCAGGTGCGGCAGGGCCACGGGCAGGCCGCCGGCCTCGGCCACGGCGGACAGGTAGTTCTGGCGGATGGCGTACCAGGGCAGCTTGGACCAGCCGCCGGCTTCCTCCGCGTCCAGGGTCAATCCGATCACGGGGCGCGCGTTCATGGGAGGGTTGCTAGACCCCCGCGCGGCCGGGGGGCAAGAAGCCAACGTGTCGCCGATCGAGATCGCCCTGCAAGAAGCCGCCAGCGCCGCCGCCCGCGGGGAAGTTCCCGTGGGCGCCGTGGTCACCGATGCCCGCGGCACCGTGCTGTCGCGCGCCGGCAACGAGGTCGAGGCCCGGCGCGACCCTTCTGCCCATGCGGAGATCCTGGCCCTGCGCGCCGCCGCGGCTTCGCGGGGCGACAAGGTCCTGCCCGACTGTACCCTGTATGTCACGCTGGAGCCCTGCCCGATGTGCGCCCAGGCCATCTCCTTCTTCCGCATCCGGCGGCTGTGCTTCGGCGCCTATGACTCCAAGGGCGGCGGGGTGGAGCACGGCGCGCGGGTTTTCGCCGCCTCCTCCTGCCATCACGCGCCGGAGGTGATCGGCGGTTTGCGCGAATCCGAGGCCGCCGCGCTGCTGCGGAACTTCTTTGCGGGGCTGCGGGCATGAGGATCCTGGCCCTAGACGGCGCCCTGGCACGCTGTTCCGTTGCGCTGTGGCAGGACGGCGCGGTCCTCGGTGAAGCCGTCGTAGACGGCCCGCGCGGCCACGCCGCGATCCTACCCGCCCTGGTGCGCGACCTGCTGGCCGCATCGCCGGGCCCCTGCGACGCCGTGGCGGTCACGGTGGGACCGGGCGGCTTCACCGGGCTGCGTGCCGCGGTATCCCTGGCGCGCGGCCTGGCCGCCGGCTGGGGCGTGCCCTGCCTGGGCATTACCGTGGGCGAAGCCCTGGCCGAGGCGCTGCCGGCGGAACTCCGTGCCCGCCGCGCCCTCTGGACCGCGGTGGACACCAAGCGCGGCCGGGTCGCGCTGGAACGCCCGGGCGAGGCCCCCGCCGTGTTCACCGAGGATGCGCTGCCCGCCGCCCCCGGCCCGGTCGCGGTGGCCGGCGACGCCGCGCTGCCCGTGGCCGCCCGGCTGCTGGCCCGTGGAACCAATGCGCTGCTGACCGATGCCCGCCTGCCGCGGGCGCGCGACGTGGCGGCGGTGGCAGCGCGGGTGCTGCGCGACGGCACCCCGCAGCGCCCGGCCGAGCCGCTCTACCTCGAACCCCCGGCGGTGCGCCCGTGACGCTTCGCGCGGCCGGGGCGGCGGATGTGCCGGCCCTGGCCGCGCTGCACGCCGCCGCCTTTCCCCCCGCCGAGCAATGGGGCGAGGTGGCCATCGGCGCCATGCTGGACCTGCCCGGCGGCTTCGGCCTGCTGGCGGAGGGCGCCGGCTTCGTGCTGGCCCGCGTCGCGGCGGGAGAGGCGGAAATCCTGACCCTGGCCGTCCACCCCGACCACCGCCGCGCCGGGCTGGGCGGCGCCCTGCTGGCCACTGCCGCCGTCGGGGCCGCCGCGCGCGGGGCGGCGGAACTGTTCCTGGAAGTGTCGGAGCGCAACGCCGCTGCCCGCGCCCTGTATGCGGCGGCAGGCTGCGTGGAGGTCGGCCGCCGGCGGCGCTACTACGCCGACGGCGCCGATGCTCTGGTGCTGCGGCTGGATCTTGCCGCGGACAGCCGGGAGGCGCCGCCGAACTGACCGGCCGGCCCGGCGGTCAGGCCAGCGCCCGCGCAAACATGGTGGGGTCGACGTTGGCGCCGGTCAGCGCCACGGCCACGGTGCGGCCCGCCATCGGCAGGCGCCCGGACAAGGCGGCCGCGAGTGCCACGGCACCGCCCGGCTCCGCCACCAGCCCGAACTCCTCGAAGGCCACCCGCATGGCGGCGAGGGCCTCGGCATCGCTGACCACCAGCCCGCCCCCGAGCCGCGGCGCGTTGATGGAGAAGGTGAGAACCCCTGGCGTCATCGCCAGCACCGCGTCGCAGAGGGAGGCGCCGCCGGGCGCATTGCTCACCCGCTCCCCGGCCGCGAGGCTGCGGGCGGTGTCGTCGAAGCCTTCCGGCTCCACCGCGAAGACCCGGGCGGCCGGCAGCAGGGCTTCCCAGGCCAGGGCACAGCCCGCGCTGAGGCCGCCGCCCGAGCAGCACACCAGCAGGGCATCCGGCGCCGCGCCCATCGCCAGGGCCTGCCGCGCCACCTCCAGCCCGAGGGTGCCCGCCCCGGCGATCACGCGCCGGTCCTCGTAGGGCGGCACCAGCACCAGGCCGCGCTCGGCCGAAAGGCGGCGTCCCAGGGCCTCGCGGTCCTCGTGGACGCGGTCGTAGAGGACGACCTCCGCGCCCCAGCCGCGGGTGCGCTCGATCTTGGCGGCGGGTGCGTCGGCCGGCATGAGGATCACCACCGATGCGACGCCCAGCCGGCGCCCGGCCCAGGCCACCCCCTGGCCGTGGTTGCCGGAGGAAAAGGCGACCACGCCGCGCGCCCGTTCTTCCGGCGTCAGTAGGGACAGCCGGTTCCAGGCGCCGCGCGCCTTGAAGCTGCCCGTGCGCTGCAGCCCTTCCGCCTTGAGCAGGAGGCGCCCGCCCAGCTGCGCGTTCAGCCGCTCGCTTTCCAGCAGGGGCGTTTCCACCAGCACGCCGCGGATGCGGTCGGCCGCCGCCTCGATCTCCGCGAAGGAAGGGGCGGTCAGGTGCCAGGGAAGGGAGCCGATATCATCCATGCCGTGAGGTTGAGGTCCCCGCGTGCCGAAGGCAATCGGCGCGGCAGCCGGGACGACCCGACGGACCCGGCCTCGGCGGAGGTGGTCCGGGTGGCGGAACCATGGCTTTGGTGGGGGCTCCGCTGTCGCGCTATGCGCACCACCGCGCCCTCAACCGCTGTCCGCCGCGCCTCAGGCCGGAGACAGCCCCCGCCGCGCATCGGCCCGCCGCAGCCAGGCCACCAGCGGCAGCGCCAGGAGCACCATCCACAGCTTGCCCAGCACCTGCCCGGGCAGGAAATCCAGGCTGCCGAACGCCACGAACAGGAAGGCCACGCTGTCCACCACCAGCCCCGCCACCCCCGAGGCCGCGACCGCCAGCACCAGCCCGCGCTTCTGCAACGGCGTATAGACCGCGAGGTCCGCCAACTCGCTGAGCAGGAAGGCCAGCGCCGAGGCCAGCACCAGCGCCGGCGGCGCCAGCAGGGCCGACAGCGCCGCCCCGGCCGCCACCGCCCCCACGGCCCAGCCCAGGCCGAGCCGCCGCTGCACGAGGTCGCGCAGCACCAGCCCGAGTCCCACCATCAGCACGCCCGAGGGCGCCATCAGTCCGAAGCCCACGGGGATCAGGCAGGGGCCATCGGCGGGGCAGACCGTGCCGGCATGGCCGATCAGCCAGTTGGCCGCCGGGATGCACAGCGCGAAGGCGAGCAGGAAGAGCAGCCCCTCGGCGCGGGCCGCGGCGGCGTGGGGGGAGGCGGTGGTCATGCCGCCGGCTCTGCCACGAAGCGCTCCCAGCCGCGACGGCGCAGCTCGCAGGCGGGGCATGCGCCGCAGCCATAACCCCATTCGTGCCGGTGGGTGCGGTCGCCGAGGTAGCAGGTGTGGGTGTGTTCCAGCACCAGATCGACCAGCGCCGCGCCGCCCAGGTCGCGCGTCAGCCGCCAGGTCGCCGCCTTGTCGCGCCACATCAACGGCGTGTGCAGCACGAAGCGGCTCGCCATGCCCAGGTTGATCGCCACCTGCAGCGCCTTGAGCGTGTCGTCGCGGCAATCCGGGTAGCCGGAATAATCGGTCTCGCACATGCCGGCGACGAGGTGCCGCAGCCCCCGCCGATAGGCCAGCGCGGCGGCAAAGGTGACGAAGAGCAGGTTGCGCCCGGGCACGAAGGTGTTGGGCAGCCCGTCCTCGCGCAGCGCGATGGCGGCCTCGCCGGTCAGCGCCGTGTCGGACACGGCGCCCAGCGCTTGCAGCGGCAGGGTGTGGTCCGGGCCCAGCCGCGCGGCCCAAGCGGGGAAGGCCGCCGCCAGCCGGTCGCGAAAGGCGGCGCGGCAGTCCAGCTCGACCCGGTGCCGCTGGCCGTAATCGAAGCCCAGGGTTTCCACCCGGCCGAAGCGCTCCAGCGCCCAGGCCAGGCAGGTGGCGCTGTCCTGGCCGCCGCTGAACAGCACCAGGGCGCCGTCACCGCGCGTCTCGGATGCCTCGCCGCCGCTCACGCCGGCCCGTCCAGCCGCGCCGCGGCCCATTCCGCGGCTTCCGCCACCACCGGGTCGGGATCGGCGCGCAGCCCCTCCGCCACGGGCCGCAGCGACGGGTCGGCGGAATTGCCGATCGCGTTCAGCACGTTGCGCACGAAACGGTCGCGGCCGATGCGCTTGATCGGGCTGCCGGAAAAGCGGGCGCGGAACCCGGCATCGTCCAGCGCCGCCAGTTCCGCCAGCGGCGGCGCCATCAGGTCGTCGCGCGGCTGCAGCGCCGGCTCCGCCGTGGGATGGGCGAACTTGTTCCAGGGGCAGACGGCCAGGCAATCGTCGCAACCGTAGATCCGGTTGCCCAGGCGCGGCCGCAGCTCGGGCGGGATCGGGCCGCGATGCTCGATGGTCAGGTAGGAGATGCAGCGCCGGGCATCCAGCCGATACGGGCCCACGAAGGCGTCGGTCGGGCAGGCGGCGAGGCAGCGCGAGCAGTTGCCGCAATGGTCCGGTTCCGGCGTCGCGGTCGGGGCGAGGTCCAGGGTGGTGAAGACCTCCCCGAGGAACAGCCAGGACCCGTGCTCGCGCGACACGAGGTTGCTGTGCTTGCCCTGCCAGCCCAGCCCGGCCTGATGTGCCAGCGGCTTCTCCGCCACCGGGGCGGTGTCCACGAACACCTTCAGCGCCGACCCCGCGAAGCGTTCCACCATCCAGCGCGCCAGGGCCTTCAGCCGCTTCTTCACCACGTCGTGGTAGTCGCGGTGGCGGGCATAGACGCTGATCGTGCCGCGGTCGCGCCACCCCAGGCTTTCCAGCGGATCGCGCTCGGGGCCGTAGTTCATGCCCAGGCAGATCACCGACACCGCCTCGGGCCACAGCGCCTGCGGGTGGCTGCGCTGTTCCGCCCGGTCTGCCAGCCAGCCCATCTCCCCGTGCATCCCGGCGGCCAGGAAGGCGGCGAGACGCTCCCGCACCTCCGGCCCGAGATGGGCGCGGGCGAAGCCCACCGCGTCGAAGCCCAGGCGCAACGCTTCGCCGCGAATGGCGTCGCGGGCGGCGGGCGTCGAGAGCGGGGCATCGAAGGGCATGGGAGCGGGGCAGGGCCACGGGCGAGGGTAGGGGGAGCCCCTATCTGTTCCCCCGTGGCGCGGGCCGCAAGCGCCGCGCGCTTGCCGGCAACCCTCGGCTCGGCTGTGCTGCCGGGGAATCGGCAGGGATGGGCGGGATGGAATTCGCGAACAGGCGCGTGGTGGTGATGGGGGGCAGCCGCGGCATCGGCCGCGCCACGGCGCTGTGCTTCGCCCGCGCCGGCGCCGCGGTGTCGATCTGCGCCCGCGGCGCCGAAACCCTGGAAGCCACGCGGCGAGAGATCGAGGCCGCCGGCGTCCTCGCCCATGCCGGGGTGGCCGACCTGGCGGACGCCGCCGCCATTTCCCGCTACGTGCCGGAAGCGGTGGCGGCCCTGGGCGGCATCGACGTGCTGGTGAACAACGCGTCCGGCTTCGGCAGCACGGACGACGAGGCGGGCTGGGCGGCTTCGGTGGCCGTGGATCTGCTGGCCATCATGCGCGCCACCCACGCGGCCCTGCCCTTCCTGGCGGCAGGGCAGGGCGCCTCGGTGATCAACATCTCCTCCATCTCGGCGATGCGGGCCACCACGCGCTCTGCTCCCTACGGCGCAGTGAAGGCGGCCGCCATCCACTACACCGGCAGTCAGGCCAAGATGCTGGCGCCGCAGCGCATCCGGGTGAACTGCGTGGCCCCCGGCTCCATCGAGTTCCCCGGCGGCAGCTGGGAGCGCCGCCGCCTGGCGGGCGATCCGCTCTATGCCGACACCCTGGCGCAGATACCCTTCGGCCGCCTCGGCCGGCCGGAGGAAGTGGCGGAAACCGTGGCTTTCCTGGCCTCGCCGCGCGCGTCCTGGATCACCGGGCAGACGATCGTGGTGGATGGCGGCCAGCTGCTGGGCAGCTGAGGCGCCGCCCCGGCCCGGCGGTTGCATCGGCAAGCGCGTCGGATGGACCCGGCCCGGGCATCACGCCCGTCAAGCGTTGCAGCAGTGCCGCAGCGCGCCGCCATAGCCCGAAAGGCAACCGGCGCGCCGGTGTTGCCGTTTCACGACGGCGAGCCATGGCCTATCTGCCCGCCACTCAGGAAAAGAAGTAGCCCATGACACAAGGTGAGATCGCGCAGGTCCAGGCCCACCTGCGCAAGCAATTCGGCAACCCCCGAATCGTGGTGGCCGCCCCCAAGCAGCGTGGCGGCAGCATCGAGTTGCGCATCGGCGACGAGTTCATCGGCACCGTGCACCGCGACTCCGAGGACGGCGAAGTCTCCTACGCCATCCAGATCGTGGTGCTGGGCGAGGACCTCGCCCAGATCAACTGATCGGATCGGCCCCGCGGGACCGGCCGGCGCGGCACTCCGGTTCCGGCTGGGCCGGAAATGCAGCCCCTGGCTGGGGCAGGGCCGCCCACCGTGGCCGGCCTCCCTCCTGGGGAACCGGTCCCGGCGATCAGCCACCCCCGTCCGGAGGGATGCCGAGCTTTCCCGGATCAGCCGCGGCCGCGATAGGGCGGCACGTCCTGGGCGGGAATCCAGGCACCCTCCGGCGGTGTGCCGGTCTGCCAGAACACGTCGATCGGGATGCCGCCGCGCGGGTACCAGTAGCCGCCGATGCGCAGCCAGATCGGCTCCAGCTCCCGCACCAGCCGCTTGGCGATGTCCAGCGTGCAGGCCTCGTGAAAGGCGCCGTGATTGCGGAAGGCGGTCAGGTAGAGCTTGAGCGACTTGCTCTCCACCAGCCAGTCGCGCGGCAGGTAATCGATCACCAGGTGCGCGAAGTCAGGCTGTCCCGTCATCGGGCAGAGCGAGGTGAACTCCGGCGCCACGAAGCGCACGCAAAAGGTCGTGCCGGGATGCGGGTTGGGCACGCGCTCCAGCACCGCCTCCTCCGGGCTGCCGGGCTGGGCGGTGGGACGGCCGAGCTGCGTCAGGCCTGAAACATCGGTGGCGGTCATCGGGCAGGTTCCGGTGTGGCGGCCGCTGGCAGGGCAGGGGCGGGCTCCGCGGCCTGGCCGGCCGTCCAGCGCGCGGCGATGGCGGCGGCCTCGGCGGCGAAGCGGCCGGCCAGGATGGCCTCGCGCAGCCGGGCCGTCAGGCGTTGGTAGTAGCGGATGTTGTGCCAGGTCAGCAGCATCGGGCCCAGCATCTCCTCGGCCCGGAACAGGTGGTGGAAATAGGCGCGGCTGTGCCGGGTGCAGGCCGGGCAGTCGCAGTCCGGGTCCAGGGCGGACAGGTCCTCGGCGTGGCGGGCGTTCCGCATGTTCAGCACCCCGCGCGAGGTATAGGCGCGCGCCGTGCGGCCCGAGCGCGTCGGGATCACGCAGTCGAACATGTCCACGCCGCGCGCCACGGCGCCGATGATGTCGGCGGGCGTGCCCACCCCCATCAGGTAGCGCGGCTTGTCCGCCGGCAGCAGCGGGGCGGTGCAGTCCAGCGTGGAGAACATCGCTTCCTGGCCCTCGCCCACGGCCAGGCCGCCGATGGCGTAGCCTTCGAAGCCGATCGCCGTCAGGGCCGCCACGCTTTCCGCCCGCAACTCCGGAAAGGTGGAGCCCTGCACGATGCCGAACAGCCCGTAGCCCGGCCGCGGTACGAAGGCCTCGCGGCAGCGGGCGGCCCAGCGCATGGACATCCGCATGGAGGATGCGGCCTGGGCTTCCGTGGCGGGAAAGGGCGTGCACTCGTCCAGGCACATGGTCACGTCGGCATCCAGCAGGTGCTGGATCGCCACCGAGCGTTCCGGCGTCAGCCGGTGCTTGGACCCGTCCACGTGCGAGCGGAAGGTGACGCCATCGGCATCCATGTCGCGCAGCTTGCTCAGCGACATGATCTGGAAGCCGCCGGAATCCGTCAGGATCGGGCCGTGCCAATCCATCATGGCGTGCAGCCCGCCCAGGTGGCCGACCCGTTCCGCCCCGGGGCGCAGCATCAGGTGGTAGGTGTTGCCCAGCACCATCCGGGCGCCGGTGGCGCGCACCGCATCCGCCGTCATGGCCTTCACCGTGCCGGCCGTGCCCACGGGCATGAAGACGGGGGTGGGCACCTCGCCATGGGCGGTGCGCAGGGTGCCGGCGCGGGCAGCGCCGTCGGTGCCGAGAAGATCGAAGGACAGGGACACGGGAAACCTGGGAAGAGGGCAGGGCGGACCCGCCGCGCAGACCCGGGACAGGGATGGAACCGGCGGAACGGGGTGGGCGGGAAGCGCGCCGGCTGCGGCGCGGGGTTCTACTTGCGGCGGAGGCCGAACACGTCCACGCCCTTCGACACGGTGAAGGTGATGGCGCCGCCCGGCTTGTGCGGCAGGCCCGGCGGCAGGTGCACGGGCGCGCGCACCGCCAGGGCGGGACGGGGCGGCGGCGCGGGCCGGGGCTCGGCGTCGCCGGATCGTGCCGCGCGACGGAACCCGCCGCCGTTTTCCTGCATGGCAGACCGCCTCATCGCAGCAATCCGAACTTACCGGTCACGAAGATCAAGATGGTCGCGCCCAGGGACCAAAGCAAGCTCCGGATCAGGTGCGACGCCGCCATCACCTGTCCTCGGCGCGCAGCAGCAGGCTGGCATCACCGTAGGAGAAGAAGCGGTATTCTGCCGCGATGGCGTGCGCATAGGCCGCCTTGATCCGCTCCGTGCCAGCAAAGGCGCAGGCCAGCATGAACAGGGTGGAGCGCGGCAGGTGGAAGTTGGTCAGCAGCGCATCCGCCCCGCGGAACCGATGCCCGGGCAGCAGGTAGATCTCGGTCAGGCCCCGGAAGGGCCGCAGCCGTCCGTCGTCCCCGGCCGCCGTTTCCAGCAGCCGCAGCGAGGTGGTGCCCAGCGCCACCACCCGCCGCCCCTCGTCGCGGGCGGCATTCACCGCGGCCGCCGTGTTCTCGGACACCTCGCCCCATTCCGCATGGATGCGGTGCCGCCGCGGGTCGTCGTCGCGCACCGGCAGGAAGGTGCCGGCGCCGACGTGCAGCGTCACGCCTACCCGCTTCACGCCGCGCGCGTCCATCGCCGCCAGCATCGCCGGGGTGACGTGCAGGCTGGCGGTGGGGGCGGCCACGGCGCCGGGAACCCGGGCGAACACGGTCTGGTAATCCGCCCGGTCCGCTTCCGAGGGTCCTTCGGGCCGGGTGATATAGGGCGGCAGCGGCACCTCGCCGGCGGTTTCCAGCGCGGCGGCCAGGGCTGCCTGGTCGGGGCCGAAATCCAGGATCACCGAGCCGCCTTCCTGCCGCTCCACCACCCGCGGCGCGAGGTCCGGCGCGCCCTCGATGCGCAGGATGTCGCCCGGGCGCAGGCGGCGGGCGTTGCGCGCCAGGGCCTGCCACAGGCCGCCGCCCTCGGCGCGGTTCAGCATCAGCTCGATCGCCGCCTCGCCGCGCCGGGCGTGCAGCCGGGCCGGGATCACCCGCGTGTCGTTGAACACCAGCAGGTCGCCGGGCTGCAGCAGCGCCGGCAGCTCGGACACCACGCGGTCCTCCGGCCCCTCCGGGCCGACCACCAGCAGCCGCGCCGCGTCGCGCGGCCGGGCCGGGTGCTGCGCGATCAGCCGTTCCGGCAGCGCGAAGTCGAAGTCATCCGTCCGCAGGGCGGGCGGGCTGGGCGGGTTCTCGGGCACGGCGGGCGGCGTTAGCCGAGCCGGGCGGGGGTGTCCACCGCGCGAGGGCCCGCGCGGCGCATCGGCCGGGTTCCGGGCCGGCCCGGCGGCGGAACGCCGGCCCTCGCGCTCCCGGGCTTCCGGGGCGCGGCGGCAGGGGCCACCACCGCACGGGACAGCCGTCGCGGCGCTTGCCGGCCCGGTCGCAATCGCGCTTGGATCGCCGCAAAGCGAGCTGCCCCTGCCCGGTCGCAGGCCCGACCGGGCGGCGAGGTCGGGGTGCCCCCGGAGCCCTCAGGCGGCATTGCTGGGCAACGGGCTGTCCAGGGACAACCGCGGTGGGGGCTGCACCCCCGGCAGGGTGAGGCTTTCCTCCGGCTCCGGGGTGGGCTCCTCCGGCCAGCGCTCGCGCGACAAGCGTTCCAGCCGTGACACCAGCTCGGGCACCTCCAGGCTCAGGCGCCGCAGGTCGGCCCGGCTCAGCGCCAGCAGGTGGCAGAAGCTGGCGGCGCGGGCGCGGTCCAGGCGGCGATGCCCGGACATCACCTCCTCGCCGAAGGCGTCGCCCGGGCCCAGCTCCACCTCGCGCCCGCCGCGTCCCAGCACCACCCGGCCGGTGCTGATAAAGTACACGGACTGCGCCCGCCGCCCGGGGCGGAACAGCTTTTCCCCCGGCACCGCGAAGCGGATGGTCAGGCTCATCGCCAGGTCGTGCAGCACCGCGTCCTGCAAGCCGGCAAAGATCGGGAAATCCTTGATGCGGTTGTCCAGCCCGGCCTGCAGGTTGAACTTCAGCGGCCGGCTGATCTGCCGCCGCCAAGTGGCAAGGGAGCGGGTCAGCTCCTCGTGCAGCTCCTCCCCGATCAAGGATTCGCGCAGCAACTCGCCGTACTCGTCCGATTCCATCCGCAGCCCGATCTGCCGGAGCATGCGGCCTTCCAGCGCCTCGGCGTAACCGGGGTATTGCAGGCGCAGCGTGTCCATCGCGTCGGCCAGCAGGTCCTCGCGCCGGGCGACGATCTCCCCCACCACCTCGATCACCCGCTTGCCCAGCACCGGCTCCATGCGGCGATGCATGAAGCGGTTCATGGACACGGAGATGAAGTGGGTCAGCAGCAGCGTTTCGAAGCGCTCGGCCATGCAGTTCATCAGCGGCGCGTCGATGCGGAAGGCGCGGTGGATCCACTGCGCCAGCACGAAGCGCAGCGTCGGCCGCAACCGCTGCCGCGCGGCCTTGATGTAGCCCAGGCGCCCTTCCGCCCGCGCCCCATCCACCATGGCTTCGGCGGTCCAGAGCAGGTTCTCCATGATGCGGCGGCTCAGGCCCTGGTCCTTGAAGATTTCCAGCAGCACCGAGCGTTCTTGCGAGGCGTAGGTGATCAACCCCAGCGTCACCCGCTCACGGTCGCTGATGGCGGTGTCGAAGGTGTTGGCGGCGGTTTCCACCTTGATGCGGCGCTCGTACATCTCCAGCACGGGTCCCGCCGCGCGGTGCGAGAAGCCGAACTCCGCCGCGGTCTGCCGCACCCGGTCGCGCACCTCGCCCAGGCCGATCGCCACCACCTGGTTGCGCAGCGCCTGGTCGGCCGGGGAGAGTTGGTCCAGCTTCAGGGCGCGCACCAGGAAGCGCAGCGTGGTGCCGTTCACCAGCAGCGTCACCAGCACGTAGCCGGTGGCCAGGATGGCCACGAACTGCTGCACCTGCCGCGGCACCAGCGGGTGTTCCGTCACCGACAGCGCCAGCGCCAGGGTGATGGCGCCGCGCAGCCCGCCCCACAGGATGGTGACCTGGAAGGGCAGGGGCACGCGCTGCGACAGCCCGGCGCGATGCAGCAGCGGCAGCAGCCCGAACAGTACCGCCGCCCGTGCCGCCATGGCGGAGAGCACCACCACCCCCACCAGCAGCACGTCGCCCTGGTTCATCCCCAGCAGCAGCTTGGGCACCAGCATGGAGGCCAGCACGAACACCAGCGAGGAGGCCCAGAAGGACAGCTGGGCCCAAACGTCGTTGATGAACTGCCAGCTCTGCGGCCGGAAGGTGGAAGGGCCGATGGCGCTGACCGTCAGCCCCGCCGCCGCGGCCGCCACCACCCCCGAGGCATGCAGGAACTCCTCGGCCAGGATATAGGACAGGTAGGGCAGGGCCAGGGTCAGCGTCATCTCGGCCACCCGATTGCCGCCCAGCACCGGCACGGCCAGCAGCACCGCCCGCGCCAGCACGAAGCCCACCGCCAGCCCGCCGGCGAAGGACAGCACCAGCGACACCATCCCGGCGCCCAGGCCCGCCGCCTGCTGCCCGGTCAGCTGCGCCAGCAGCAGCGAGAAGATGGAGATGGCGGCGGCGTCGTTGAGCAGGCTCTCGCCTTCCACCAGCCGGGTGAGGCGGCTGTCTGCGCCGATGTCGCGGAACACCCCCACCACGGCGCTGGGATCGGTGGTGGCGACGATGGAGCCCAGCAGCAGGCAGGCCAGCAGCGGCACCCCGGCGATGGGCTGCAAGGCAAAGCCGATCGCCGCCGTGGTCACCAGCACCGCCACCACCGCCAGCACCAGCACCGGCGCCGCGTCCCGCGCCAGCCGCCGCACGTCGATCCCCAGCGAGCCGTGGAACACGAGCACGGGCAGGAAGATGAACAGGAACACGTCGGCGTTGATCGGGAAGTTGATCAGCGTGCTCGCCGCCTCGTCCAGCGCCGTGGTGAAGGGGCTCTGCAGCACCAGCGTGGCGCCGCCGCCGATCAGGATGCCGCCGATCGCCAGCAGCACCGTGTCCGACAGCATCAGCCGCCGCGCCAGCGGCTGCACGGCGCTGACCACCAGCAGCAGGGCGGCGATGGCGAGAAGGGTGTTGGGCAGGCTGGTCAGCATCGTTCGGTCACGGTCCCGGCGGCAGTGGGTGCGGCGCAGCACGAAACTCTCTGCCACATCCTGCGGGAGGATCGCAGGAGAAAGCCGCATGGCCCTGTGTTCCAAAGGATAACGGCACGATCATGTCCGGGGCCGGGTCAGCGCTGTGCCTCGGGCGGGAGCCAGTGGCGGGTGCCGGGCACCCACCCTTGCCCGGACCGTCCGCGCCGAGGGCAGCACCCGGCCGGAAACCTGCTGCCTTGCACCGCCCCGGCGTCGCCCGCACTTTGCGATGTCATGCACAATGCCCCGCCGCGCCCTGACACCGACCGCTTCCTGGCCGACCTCGGGGACCTGCGCCGCATCGGCGCCTTCCGCACCGGGAACCATCGCCCGACCTATTCGCCCGCCGACATGGAGGCCCGCCGCTGGCTGCTGGCCCGGCTGGCGGAGGCGGGGCTGGACGCCACGATCGACGGCATCGGCAACGTGCTGGGCCGCCATCCCGGCCCTGGGCCGAAGCTGCTGGCCGGCAGCCACCTGGAAACCCAGAACCAGGCCGGCTGGCTGGACGGCGCGCTGGGCGTGGTGGCGGCGCTGGAACTGGCCCGCGGCGGGCTGCCGGTGGACGTGGTCGCCTTCGCCGACGAGGAAGGCCATTACGGCAGCTTTCTCGGCTCCCGCTCCTTCACCGGCCTGCTGGAGGAGCCGGAGATCGACGCCGCCCGCAACCGCTACGACGGCACCCCGCTGCGCGACGCGCTGGCGGCAGCGAGCCTGGCCGGGCTGCCCCGCCTGGCCCTGGAAGAAGGCCGCTACCGGGCCTTCCTGGAAATGCACATCGAGCAGGGCACCAGCCTGGAAAGCCAGGGGATGCAGGCCGGGGTGGTCACCGGCATCGTCGCCATCTGGCAGTACCGCATCACGGTCGAGGGCCAGCAGGACCATGCCGGCGGCACCACCATGGCCGAGCGGCGCGACGCCGGCCTCGCCGCCGTGCGCCTGCTGGCCGAGATCGACGCCGAGTTCCCCCGCCATTGCGGCGAGCGCACGGTCTGGACCACCGGCCGCATCGCCCTGGAACCCGGCGCGCCCTCGATCATTCCCGGGCGGGCGGAGATCCTGTTCCAGTTCCGCGATATCGACCCCGCGACCCTGGACCGGCTGGACGGCGTGCTCCGCCGCGCCGTGGCCGAGAGCAACCGGCGCGAGCGCTGCACCGCCCGGCTGGAGGTGATGAGCCAGTCCCGCCCCGCCCCCTGCGATCCCGCCGTGCAGGACGCGCTGGCCGCGGCCGCCGAGGCGCTGGTGCCCGGCGGCTGGCAGCGCATGCCCTCCGGCGCCGGGCACGACGCGCAGTACCTGGCGCGGCGGATGCCGTCGGGGATGCTGTTCGTGCCCTCGATCGGCGGCATCAGCCACCACTGGACGGAGGACACCCGGCCCGAGGACCTCGCGGCCGGGATGCGCGTGCTGTTTGAGGGCGCCCGCCGTCTCCTGGCCGGCTGAGCGCCGCCCCGGACCGCACCCGGGGGAGCACCTCAGCCCACCCGGCGCAGCGGCGCTTCCAGCATCTCGATCTGCCGGGCGATCCGCGCCAGCGGCTCCGCCGGCGCGTCCTCCGGCCGGGCCACCGGCCCGCCAGCCCCGCCGGCCAGCCCCGCGAGGGCCCCCGCCGCCCAATCCGCCCAGCGCCGCCAGCCCGCCGGGTCCAGCGCCGTGCGGGCCGGCGCGTCGTGGCCCAGGGCGGACAGCCGCCCGGCGATGCGGCGCAGCCCGGCATCCACCACCATCGCCGCCTCCACCTCCGCCCGCCGGCCCTGGCCGGGCTCCTGCAGGGCGCGGGACAGCGAGGCTTCCAGGTTGTTGGTGGCCATGCCGGCCTCGCGCCGCGCCGCTTCGGTGGCCTCCGCGGCCGCGGCCTCGCCGGCGAGGCCGGCCAGCACCGCCCGGGCGTAGCGCCCATGCGCCAGGAGTGCGGCGCGCAGCTCCCCGCGCAGCCGGTCCGGCTCCCAGCTCGGCCAGAGCAGCAGCCAGCCCAGCACCGCCACCGCGCCGCCGGCCAGGGTGAACACGGTGCGCTGTTCCGCGATCTCCCAGGAGGACAGGCCGGGATGCGACAGCTCCGTCAGCACCACCACCACGGGCGTCACCCCGGCGATCCAGACGGAGAAGCTGACCTGCCGCGCCGCGAAGGCCAGGGCGCAGAGCGGAAACAGCAGCCCCGCCAGCAGCACCGGCGTCGGCGCCGCCAGCGCCAGCAGTGCCCCCGCCAGCCCGCCCAGCACCGTGCCGCCCACCCGCTCCAGCGCCCGCTGCCAGGTGGCGGCGTAGAAGGGCTGCAGCGTCAGCACGGCGGTGATGGTCAGCCAGTGCCCGAACGGGTTTTCCCAGATCAGCGTCGCCGCCAGGGCCGGGGCTGCCACCGCGCCGGTGCGCAGCGCGTGCCGCAGCATCGCCGAGTTCCAGGACAGGTTAGCGCGCAGCGGCCCCAGGAGGCGCTGCTGCCAGGGCTGCCCGGCATCACCGGGCAGGGGGCCGCCGGGGGCATAGCCGCCGGGGGTGCTCAGCTTGGCCACGATGCGCAGCCGGTCGGCGATGGCCTCGGCCAGGCGAAACAGCGCCGGGTCGTCGCGGCAGGATTCCACCAGTTCCCGCACGCTGCGCTCCATCCGCTCCGGCGCCAGCACCTGGTCGGTCAGGGTGGCGTGCGACAGCACGGTCAGGGTAGGGCGCAGCCGCCGCAGCAGCGCCGCGGCCGCCTGTCGCCGGGCAGGGGGCTCGGCGTTCTCCAGCAGCTCGGACAGCGCGATTAGCGTGCCGAAGAGCTGGTCCGCCGCTTCCAGCCGCAGCAGCGCCTGCGACCCGCGCAGCGACAGCCGCCCGCGCAGGCTGACCAGGTCCATCACCAGGGTGCGGGCGAACTCGATCTCCTCGCGCACGGCGCGGCGATGCGCGCGTGCATGGGCTTCCCATTCCGCAGGGCCGACGTCGCTTCGCGCCAGCAGGTCGCGCAGGTCGGTCACCAGCCCGGCCATGCGGCGCCAGATCTCGGCCACCGCGGCGCGGGCGGGCCGATACGGGTGCAGGCGCCAGATCACCAGCGCCAGCAGCGTCGCCCACAAGCCGCCCGCCACGAAGGTGCCGCCGATCTCCAGCGCTTCCGCCGGGCGGAGCGGGACGTCCAGCGCCAGGATCAGCACGATGGCCAGGATGTTGCCCACCGCCGTGGCAGCCGCGCCCCAGACCCGGGCAAAGGAGCACAGCACGATGCCCAGGCAGGCCAGCGGCACCACGGCGGGCAGCCCGGCCATCCCGCGCAGCAACCCGAAGCCCGCCCAGACCAGCGCCCCCAGCAGGGTAAAGGAGAGCAGCGCCGGCAGCCGCGTGCGGATCGGCCCGCCGATGTCGCACAGGCAGGTGAAATAGGCCGCCAGCGCCATCTGGTTCAGCGAGGGCCATTGCAGCCACTCGTTGAACAGGATCACCACGGCGCAGGCCAGCGCCGCCCGGACGCCCTCGGCCACGCGGATGCCGTTGAAGTCCAGCCCCACCGGCAGGCGCGACAGGTCCGCCCCGGGATTGCGCGGCGTGCGCCGCCACATCGCGTTCAGGAAGGCGGCGGCAGCGCCCCGCATCGCGTTCTCCCGGCCGGGCCGCCCCGGCGACATCGCCCGGCGGCCATCCCGGCCATGTGCCAGCCCACCCGCGCAGCGCCTACCCCGAAAGCGGTGGAAGCAGGGGCGCGCTCAGCCGCCCTCGGCCACCAGCAGCGGCGCGAGCTTCGCCCGGAAGGAGTCCGGGATCGGCTGCGGCACCCGCTGCGTGGCGCGGTCCACGTAGACGTGGATGAAGTGGCCGGACGCAGCGGCCGCCTCCTCGCCCTGCCGAAAGATGCCGATCTCGAAACGAACCGAACTGCTGCCGATCCGCCCCACCCGCAGCCCGGCATCCACCTCGTCGGGAAACGACACCGGCGCGTGGTGCCGGCACAGGGTTTCCACCACCACCCCGATCAGGGGCGAGGAACGCAGGTCGATCTCGCCCGTGTCCAGCAGGAAGCGCGACACGACCGTGTCGAACCAGGAATAATACTGCACGTTGTTGACGTGCCCGTAGGCGTCGTTGTCGCCCCACCGCGTCGGAATCCGCAGGAAATAGCGGTACTCCGAACGGAGGGGAACGGGTGTTCTCACGCTCATGATAGGCTCCCGGCCGCGTGAGGTGGCTTTTGTCGCCACCCCCGCCGCGTGTAGTCTGCGTCCCGAGGGGAATTGCTCCCAGGGGGTTTCGGTCGGGATGTCCGCCCATGTCGCGCCGCGTGCCGAGCCGTTCCGGCTGCGGGCCGCCAATTTCAGCCTGCTGGTGCTGCGCCTGCTGGACGGCCGCGTGGAGGCCATCGTTCCCGCCATCGCCGACCAGTTCCGCCGTGCGCCCGGCTTCCTGCGCAACGCGCCCATCGCCATCGGCCTGGACGACCTGGAACCCGACGCCCAGCTGGACTTCGCCACGCTGGTGCGGGAACTGCGCGCCGTCGCCATCTCGCCCATCGGCACCACCGGCGGCTCGCCCGGGCTGCGCGCCGCGGCGCTGTCGGCCGGGCTGCCGCCACTGCGCAGCGTGGGCGGCGACGCGGCCGAGGGCCCGGCCATGCCCGCCCCCAGCGCGGCCCCGCCCGCGCCCCCCGTCGCGGCGGAAGCGCCCGTCGCCCCGCTGGCCCGGCGCACCATGGTCGTGGAAGGCTCCGTGCGCGGCGGGCAGCGCATCTGGGCCGAAGGCTGCGACCTCGTGGTCACCGGCACGGTGAACGCTGGTGGCGAGGTGATCGCGGACGGCAACGTGCATGTCTGGGGCGCGCTCAAGGGCCGCGCCATCGCCGGCGGGGCGGAGGACACGGAAGCGCGGGTCTTCGCCATGAGCTTCGACCCGGAGCTGGTGTCCATCGCCGGCTTCTACGCCGTGCGCGACGGATTGGGTGAGGCGCCGATCGGCAAGGCCGTGCAGGCGCGCCTGGTGGGTGAGACGATGCGCTTCGACCGGTTGGGCTGAGCGGGCAATTTCGGAAAAGGGGCGGGGCGCTATGGCGCAGGTGATCGTGGTGACTTCCGGCAAGGGCGGGGTGGGCAAGACCACGTCCTCCGCCGCCTTTGCCACCGGGCTGGCGCAGACCGGGCGCAAGGTGGCGGTGATCGACTTCGACGTCGGCCTGCGCAACCTCGACCTCATCATGGGGGTCGAGCGGCGGGTGGTGTTCGATATCGTCAACGTCATCACCGGCGAGGCGCGGCTGAACCAGGCGCTGATCCGCGACAAGCGGGTGGAAACGCTCTCCATCCTCCCGGCCTCGCAGACTCGGGACAAGGACGCGCTGACCCAGGAAGGCGTGGGCAAGGTGATCGAGGAGCTGAGCAAGGAGTTCGACTACATCCTGTGCGACAGCCCCGCCGGCATCGAGAAGGGGGCGCTGCTGGCGCTCTACTTCGCCGACCAGGCCATCGTGGTGACCAACCCCGAAGTCTCCTCTGTGCGCGACAGCGACCGCATCCTGGGCGTGCTGCAATCCAAGTCCAAGCGCGCCGAGGAGAGGAAGGAGCCGATCAAGGAGCACCTCCTGGTCACCCGCTACGACGCGGCCCGGGTGGAGCGCGGCGAGATGCTGAAGCTGGAGGACATCCAGGAGATCCTGCGCATCCCCCTGATGGGCGTGATCCCCGAGAGCGAGAGCGTCCTCAAGGCCTCCAACACCGGCAACCCCGTGATCCTGGACGCCGAGAGCACCGCCGGCCAGGCCTACAAGGACGCCGTGGCCCGCTTCCTGGGCGAAGAGCGGCCGATGCGCTTCCTCGGCGCCGAGAAGAAGGGCATCCTGTCGCGCCTCTTCGGCGGGAGGGCTGCGTGATGGGCTGGATCGACATCTTCCGGGCCAACCGAAAGGCGGAGCCTAAGACTGCCTCGGCCGCCAAGGAGCGGCTGCAGGTCATCATCTCGCACGAGCGGATTTCCCGCACCGGGGAGGACTTCCTCCCCAAGCTGCAGCGCGAGATCGTGGAGCTGGTCGCCAAGCACGTCGCCATCAATCCCGAGAAGGTGAAGGTGGACCTGGAGCGCGGCTCCGACCTGTCCGCCCTGGCCATCACGGTGGAGCTGCCAGGGCCGGAGCAGCAGATGCGCCAGAGCGCCTGAGGGCGGAGCAGCGAGCCCCGGGGAGGGTCGGCCTTGGGCACCGAGGGCGGCAGCGAGGCCGCGTTCAATGCCTGGCTGAAGGAGGCCTTGCGGGCCATGATGCCGGCCGTTGCCACGGAACCGGGCACGGCCCGCCGCATCCCGGGGGCCGGCAGCGACGAGTGGCATGACCTGAGCGGCCTGTTGCAGTCCGTGATCGTCACCCTGTTACGGTGGCAGCTGCAGCCCGCCGGTCGGTGCGACGCGTGGCGGCTGGCGCTGCGGAGTGACCGGCGGGAAGCCGCGCGCTGCCTGCGCGACCATCCCGTCCTGGACGCCGTGCTGCATGAGGTGGTGGCCGAGGCCTACGCCCTAGCCCTGCCGCGGGCACGCGCGGCGCTCGGTCCGGCAGCCGCTTCCCTCCCGGCGGACTGCCCCTTCTGGCCAACCGAGATTCTCGACCCGAACCACCTGCCCGGGGCGGGCAGGTCCTGACGGCCGACCCGGAACGGTTGACGCCCCCACCCCCCGCCGGTAAAGCCCCGCGACCTTTCCCGAACAAGCAGTTGGCCATGAAAATCCGCAACAGCCTGAAGACCGCCAAGCTCCGCGACAAGAACTGTGTGGTGGTGCGCCGCCGCGGCCGCCTCTACGTGCTGAACAAGAAGAACCCCCGGATGAAGGCCCGCCAGGGCTGATTCGGGCAGCCGGGCTGCGGCCCGGCCCCCGCGCGGGCACCGATTCCCGGAACGCGGCCCGCAGGGGCAGCGCGCCGGTTCGGCTGCCCGTTTTTCCGTGTCAGCGCAGCGCTTCCTGCGATCCCGCCGGCAACCCCGGCGCCCGGCGCAGCGCGGTGCCCAGGAAATGTACGACTCGCGCCGTGGCGTCCGAGGCGATCCAGGGATCACTCCGCACGGCCAGCGGCGGGCCGTCCGCGCGCGGCAGGCGCAGGCTCGCCTCGCCCGAGGTCGCCCCCAGGTCCCAGCCATAGGTCGTGCCGGCATAGTCCTGCCACAGCGCCGGCGCGCGCCCGGCATGGACCAGCGCCTGGCGCAACGTCGCGCAGGCGCCGGCCGGGTCGCGCCCGTCCTCCGCCGCGTTCAGGATTGCCACCGGCGCCGCGCTCCAGGGCACGGGTTCCGCGAAATCCTCGGCCAGCAGAGCGTCGCAGCCCGGATACAGCGCGGCATGGGCGGCGAAGCGGACACCGTAGGCCCCCAGCGAGAGCGACGCGACCTCCTCCGACCCCGCCAGCAACGCGGCGCGGCCGCCCAGCCCGAAACCCAGGGCCGCCACCTGTTCCGGGTCGATGCGGTGGTCCGTCACCAGCAGCGACAGCACCTCCGCCAGGCTGCCCGCCAGTGCCCGGCCATCGGCGTAGGGGCCCAGCGGATCGGGACCGGGCGGGGCGACCCCGTCCTCCGATGCCGGGACGAGGTCCAGTTCCAGCGTCGCCCAGCCTTCCACCTGGAAGCGCTCCGCCAGCAGCGACAGCCGGGCGTCCATTCCCAGCCCGTCATGCAGCATCACCACCACCGGCCAGGGGGCGGACGCCGCGGTGCTCTCGGCCGGCGGGCTCAGCAGCCCGGACACCGGTGTCACGGTGCCGTCGGCACCGGGTAGCCGCAAGGTCACCACCTCCGGCCTCGGCGCGGCTGCTTCGGCGGGCAGGCAGGGCGGGCCGCAGACCAGGGTGACGGCCAGCAGCAGCGAACGGGTGAACATCGGGCACGGTCCTCCGCAACGGCGCTGGCCCGGCGTCCCCGAGGTGGTGGCGGCGCTGCCGCTTGCTCCCCGCGGCGTGGCGCGGAGCGGGACGGCGCCGGGCAACCGCGGATACCGGTCGGCCAGCGGTGCGGACCCTCGCACAGGCGCCGGCACGATGGCCCGAAAACGTGCCGAAAACGCAACGAAGAAGTTCCGCAGTCGCCCCGCCATCGACCCTGCGCTTGCCCGCTGCCGCCCCGCCGCCCATCTTCTGCAGCCCAGCCACCGGGAAGCCGCGCCCATGATCCGTCAGCCCGAACCCAAGCCCGAGGTGCTGGCCCGGCGCGAGGAGATTCTCGCCGCCCTGGCCGCGCTGGTGCCGGGCAACGGCCTCAGCGGCGGCGTGATCGGCGAACCGCTGCGCCTCAAGCCCTACGAGACGGACGGGCTGACTGCCTATCGCCAGCCGCCGCTCGCCGTGGTGCTGCCCGAAACCACGGAACAGGTCGCCGCCGTGCTGCGCTACTGCCACGCCCACGGCATCCGCGTGGTGCCGCGCGGGGCGGGAACCAGCCTCAGCGGCGGCGCCCTGCCGCTGGCGGATTCGGTGGTGATCGGGCTGATGCGGATGAACCGCGTGCTGGAAATCGACTTCGACGACCGGCTGGCGGTGGTGGAGGCCGGCGTCACCAACCTCGGCATCACCGGTGCCGTGCAGGGGGAAGGGTTCTTCTACGCCCCCGACCCGTCCTCGCAGCTCGCCTGCATGATCGGCGGCAACGTCATGATGAACTCCGGCGGCGCGCATTGCCTGAAATACGGCGTCACCGCCAATAACCTGCTCGGCGTTACCTTCGTGACCGTTGAGGGCGAGGTGATCCGCATCGGCGGCGAGCACCTGGACGCCGCGGGCTACGACTGGCTGGGGCTGATCACCGGCTCCGAAGGCCAGCTCGGCATCGTCACGGAAGTCACCGTCCGCATCCTGCGCGGCCCGGAAGGCGCGCGCGCCATGCTGGCCGCCTTCCGCTCGGCCGAGGTAGCGGGCCAGGCGGTGGACGCCATCATCGGCTCCGGCGTGATCCCCGTGGCGCTGGAATTCATGGACCGGCCCTGCATCCATGCCTGCGAGGCTTTCGCCCATGCCGGCTACCCGCTGGACGCCGAGGCCATGCTGATCATCGAGGTCGAGGGCAGCGCCGAGGAACAGGACCGGCTGCTCGGCCGCATCCGCGAAACCTGCGAACGCTTCGACCCGATCTCGCTGCGCGTCGCTTCGACGCTGGAAGAATCCGTGGCGATCTGGAAGGGCCGCAAGGGCGCCTTCGGCGCGGTGGGCCGCATCAGCCCGGACTACCTGTGCATGGACGGCACCATCCCCACCGGCGAGCTGCCCCATGTCCTGCGTCGCATCGGTGAGATGTCGGAGGCCTGCGGCTTGAAGGTGGCCAACGTGTTCCACGCCGGCGACGGCAACCTGCACCCCCTCATCATGTTCGACGCCAACGACCCCGCCTCCTTCCACGCGGCGGAGAAGTTCGGTGCCGACATCCTCAAGCTCTGCGTCGAGGTCGGCGGCTGCCTGACCGGCGAGCACGGCGTCGGCGTGGAAAAGCGCGACCTGATGACGGTGCAGTTCACCCCCCGGGAGCTGGACCAGCAGCGCCTGATCAAGTCGGCCTTCGACCCGGACTGGCTGCTGAACCCGTCCAAGGTTTTCCCGCTGCCCGAGCTGCGCGTCGCGGCGGAATGAGCATCGCCGTCGCGACCGACGCCGCGCCCTCCGATGAGGCCGGCGTCGCCGCTGCCGTGGCTGCCGCCTTCGCAGCGCGCGAGCCGCTGCTGGTGCAGGGTGCCGGCAGCAAGCACGCCCTGCTGCGCCCGGTGCAGGCCGCCCGCACCCTCAGCCTGCGGGAGCTCACCGGCATCACCCTGTACAAGCCGCAGGAGCTGGTGCTGTCCGCCCGCGCCGGCACCCCGATCGCCGAGATCGAGGCCACGCTCGCCGAACGTGGCCAGATGCTGATCGCCGAACCGCCCGATCCCCGCCCGCTCTTCGGCGGAGAGGCCGGTGCCACGCTGGGCGGCACGGTGGCGGCCAACCTGTCCGGCCCGCGCCGCATCACCGGCGGCGCCACCCGCGACCACGTGCTGGGCATCCGCTTCGTGAATGGGGAAGGGGAGGTGCTGCGCTCCGGCGGGCGGGTGCTGAAGAACGTCACCGGGCTGGACCTGTGCAAGCTGCTGTCGGGCGCCCACGGCACCCTGGGCGTGCTGACGGAGATCACCGTCAAGGTGCTGCCGGTGCCCGAAGCCACCGCGACCCTGGCCGTGCGGGTGCCCGACCTTGCCCGCGGCGTGGCGGCACTGTCCGCCGGCCTGGGCAGCCCTTTCGGCGTGTCCGGCGCGGCGGTGCTGCCGGAGGGAGCCGGCGCGCACGGGCTGGAGGGCCCAGCGGCCCTGCTGCGCCTGGAGGATTTCGCCGAATCCGTCTCCTACCGCGCCGCCCGGCTGCACGAGGCGCTGGGCAGCTTCGGCCCGGTGTCGCAGATAGGCGGCAACGCGTCGCGCGAGCTGTGGCGCGCCCTGCGCGATGCGGAACTGCTGCGCGCCGCGCCGGAGGACGCGGTGTGGCGCGTGTCGGTACGTCCTTCCGCCGGACCCAAGATCGCCAGGGCCCTGCGCGAGGCCTTCGGGGCGCGGCTGCTGCTGGATTGGGGCGGTGGGCTGGTCTGGGCCGCCGGCCCCCCCACGGCGGAAGCGCACGGGCAGGTGGTCGCCGCCGCCCAGGCCGCCCAGGGCACCCACACCCTGTTCCGCGCGCCCGAAACGCTGCGCGCCGCGGTGGAGGTGGTGCCGGCCGAGCCGCCCCCGCTGCTGGCGATCAGCCGGCGGGTCAAGGCAGCCCTGGACCCGGCAGGCATCCTCAATCCCGGGCGAATCTGGGCAGGGCGCTGAACGCCCTGATCCCGGCCGGAACCCGCCGCATCCCGCCGGCCCGGCTGCCGCCCCCGGCAAGGCGCGGCGTGACGCGGCCGCTGGCCGGCCCGCCTCCGAGGCAGGGGCGGGCGGGAAGAACCGTGGCGCCGCGGTCGGGTCGCAGCAGATTCCCGCTCGCAGGCAGGATACCGGTCCTGGCGATCTGCTCTAGACTGCGCCGATGCAGACCACTTTTTCCCCGCAGCAGCTGCAGGACCCCGACACCCGAGAGTCCAACACCATCCTGCGATCCTGCGTGCATTGCGGCTTCTGCACGGCCACTTGCCCGACCTTCGTGCTGCTGGGCGACGAGTTGGACAGCCCGCGCGGCCGCATCTACCTGATCAAGGACATGCTGGAGAGCGGCCGCCCCGCCACCGCCGAGGTGGTGAAGCACGTCGACCGCTGCCTGAGCTGCCTGAGCTGCATGACCACCTGCCCCTCGGGCGTGAACTACATGCACCTGGTGGACCACGCCCGCCACTACATCGAGAACACCTACACCCGCCCGTTGCCCGAGCGCCTGCTGCGCCGGGCGCTGGGCTGGATGCTGCCCAGCCCAACCCGCCTGCGCCTGGGCCTGCTGGGCGCGCGCCTCACCCGCCCGCTGCGCGGGTTGATCCCCGGGGCCTCCCTCAACGCCCGCCGCCTGCGCGCCATGCTGGACCTTGCCCCCGCAAAACTTCCCGCGCGCTCGGCCATGCAGGCGCCGCAGGTGCATCCCGCGCAGGGCGAACGCCGCGGCCGGGTGGCGCTGCTGACGGGCTGCGCGCAGCAGGTGCTCTCGCCCTCCATCAACGAGGCCACCATCCGCCTGCTCTGCCGCATGGGGATCGAGGTGGTGGTGACGCGCGAACAGGGCTGCTGCGGCGCCCTGAACCACCACATGGGCCACCACGATACCGCCATGGCGCAAGCCCGCGCCAACATCGCCGCCTGGTCGGCCGAGATCGGCGGGGAAGGGCTGGACGCGATCGTGGTGAACACCTCCGGCTGCGGCACCACCGTCAAGGACTACGGCCACATGTTCCGCGAGGAGCCGGAGCCCTGGCGAACCGGTGCCGCCGCCGTTGCCGCGCTGGCGGCCGACGTGTCGGAGGTGCTCACGCGCTTCGGATACGCGCCCTCCCGCCCGGTGCCGGATCTCACCGTCGCCTACCACGCCGCCTGTTCCCTGCAGCACGGGCAACGCATCACCGCCGTGCCCAAGGACCTGCTCAAGCGCGCCGGCTTCACCGTGCGCGAACCGGCCGAGGCGCATCTCTGCTGCGGCTCCGCGGGCACCTACAACCTGTTGCAGCCGGAGATCGCGAGCAAGCTGCGGGAACGCAAGCTGGGCAACCTGGGCCGCACCCGGGCGGACCTGATCGCGTCCGGCAATATCGGCTGCCTCACCCAACTGGCGGGCGACGCCATGCCCACCGTGCACACGGTGGAGCTGCTGGACTGGATGGCCGGCGGGCCGGAGCCCGCGGCCATCGGCACCGTGCGCCGCAAGCAGGCCGCGGCGTGACCCCAGCGGCGCCGAACCCGGGGCCGGGGAGCGCGTCCCCCACCGTGTCGCTGCGGCAGCGCCGCCCGGCAGGCGTCCCCCTGCTGGCGCTGCTGGCCGCCCTGCTTCCCGCCATCCCGGCCGCGGCACAGCCGTCCCGCCCGCCGACCGCCCCGGGCGCAACCCCGGCCCAGCCCGCGCCGCCCGGCACCCGCCCGCCCGGCAACCCCGCCCCCGACCCCCGCCGCGCCGAGCTGGACCGGCTGCTGGACCAGCTCGCCCGCGCGCCCGACACGGCCGCCGCCGCGCCGCTCGAAACCCGCATCCGTGCGCTCTGGGCCCAGGGCGCCAGCCCGGCCGTGGTGCTGCTGCTCCGCCGCGCCGGACGCAACATGGAAGCCCGCCAGGCCGCCGATGCGGTGGAGGACCTGGACGCCGCCATCACCCTGCAGCCCAACCACGCGGATTCCTGGGTGCTGCGCGCCCAGGCCCAGGCCGCCGCCGGCGACCCCCGTGCCGGGGTCCGCGACCTGCAGGAAGCACTGCGGCTGGAGCCGCGGCACTTCGGCGCGCTGTTGGCCCTGAGCTCGATCCAGGATGGCAGCGGCGACCTTTCGGGCGCGCTGCGCAGCCTGGAAGCGGCGCTGCGCCTGCATCCCAAGCTGGCCGGCGGCGAGGCGCGGCTGCGTGACCTCCGCCGCCGTGCCCTGGGCGACAACACCTGAGCGGAGCCGGCCGTGCGCACCGGCGCAACGGCCGGATGGCGCCGTTGCAGCCCGGCGTGGGAGGCAGCGGCATGCCCGACGCCCTCGCCCCCAGCCTGTCCCGCCGCGATCCGGCCCCGCCGCCCGCCGCGCCCCCGCCCGACGCGCCGCCCGTGAGCCAGCCGCCCGACCTGCGGCCCGCGAACCCGCCGCCGGAAGCCGGGGAGGACGCCCTCTGGGCCGCCCTGCTGCGACGCGAAGTCCGGGACGACGCGCTCTACGCCGTGGCCACCCAGGGCGTGTATTGCCGCTTCGGCTGCCCCTCCCGCCCGCCGCTGCGCCGCAACGCCCGCTTCTTTCCCGGCATCGCCGAGGCCGAGGCCGCCGGCTTCCGCCCGTGCCGCCGCTGCGACCCGCGCGGCGAGCGCGCCGCCCTGCATGCCGAGGCCGTGCGCGCCGCCTGCGCGCTGATCGAGGCATCCGACACCATCCCCTCGCTCGCCGCCCTGGCGGCCCGCGCCGGCTATGCCCGCCACCACTTCCTGCGGCTGTTCCGCGACACCACCGGCCTCACCCCGCGCTCCTTTGCCGAAGGGGTGCGCGCCCGCCGCCTGCAGGCCGCCCTGGGCAGCGGTGCCCGCGTGGCCGATGCCGTGGCCGAAGCCGGCTTCGGCAGCGAGAGCCGCGTCTACGAACAGCCCGGCCGCGCGCTGGGCATGACCCCCGGCGCCGCCCGGCGCGGCGGGGCGGGGGAGGTGATCCGCATCGCCCTGGCCGAGAGCGCCATGGGCCCCCTGCTGGTGGGTGCCACCGAGCTGGGCATCTGCTTCCTGGGCTTCGGCGAAACCCCCGACGCGCTGGAAGGCGACCTGCGCGCCCGCTTTCCCCAGGCCCGCATCGAACCGGCCGGCGAGGCCCTGGCCGGGGCGCTGCGCGACGCCGTTCGCTTCGTGGCCGAGCCGCACGCGGCCCTGAACCTGCCGCTGGACCTGCGCGGCACCGCCTTCCAGCGCCGGGTCTGGGAAGCCCTGCGCGCCATCCCGCTGGGCGAAACCCGCACCTATGGCGGCCTGGCCGCGGAACTCGGCGATCCCCGCGCCACCCGCGCCGTGGCCCGCGCCTGCGCCCGCAACCCGGTGTCGCTGGCGGTGCCCTGCCACCGCGTGGTGGGCAAGGACGGCTCGCTCACCGGCTATCGCTGGGGGGTGGAGCGCAAGCGCGCCCTGCTAGAGGCCGAGGCCGCGGCGCCTCACAAGTCGCGGGCGATCCGCAAGCCGTAATCGTTGCAGCGGAACCCCGCGCCGTTGCGGTTGCGCGCGGCGGCGCGGATCTGCCGCGGTACGTCCTGCCAGGACCCGCCGCGCAGCACCCGCCGCCCGCAATCGCCGCGGGTCCAGGCCGTGCCGTCGCAGGGGGCGCCGAGGAAGAACTCGTTCCAGCAGTCCTCGACCCATTCCCAGACATTGCCGAGCATGTCGTGCAATCCGAAGCCGTTGGGCGGGAACTGCCCCACCGGCGTGGTGCCGCGCCCGCCCCAGGCGGAACCGTCCACCAGGCAATTGGCGTCGCCCGGCCCCACGGTTTCGCCCCAGTGCCAGGGCGTTTCCGTTCCGGCGCGGGCCGCGTATTCCCATTCCGCCTCGCTGGGCAGCCGGTAGGCGCGTCCGGTTTCCGCCCGCAGCCAGGCCGCGAAACCCTGCGCGTCGTCCCAGGACAGGTTGACCACCGGCCGGTCGCCGCGCCCCCAGCCCTGGTCGGGCGGCCGCGGCGCGCCGGTGGCGGCGGCGAAGCGGTCCCATTCCGCGAAGGTCACGGGAAAGCGGCCCAGCGCGAAAGGCCGGGCGATGCACACCTCGCGCAGCGGGTACTCGTTGTCCTCGTGCCCGGGTTCCTCGTCCGGCGAGCCCATGCGGAACCGCCCGGCGGGAATGGGCACGAGTTCGGGCAGGCCTTCGCCGTCGCGGAACGCGCTTCCCGCTGCCTGCACCATGCCGGCTCCCTTCCACCCACCCGCGTCCCGGCGTCGCCACCCCCGCGGATGCCGCAGCCTATCGCGGCCACCACGCCGGCGCGAAACCTCCTCTCATCCCGCGCGCGAACCGCCGCCCTTCACCCCTCTGCCAGTGCATCGCCAATCAGTCCGGCCACGTGCATCACCACCGCATCCCCCGCGCCCCGCTCGTGCCAGGCCAGGTCCAGCCGGAAGCCCTCCACCGGCAGGGGTGGCGGCCGCAGCGCCAGCCCCGCGCCGGCCGGGATGCAGCGCGAGGGCAGGGTCGCGAGCAGGTCCGACCGCGTCAGCAGCGGCGGCACCAGCAGGAAGCTCGGCACCACCACGGCCACCCGGCGCGACAGGCCGCGCGCCGCCAACACGGCGTCCAACGGCGTTTCCGTCGCCCCGTGGCCGGACACCACGACGTGCGGGAAGCGCAGCCAGCGCTCCAGGTCGAAGCCGTCCGCCGCCGGATGGCCGTCCCGCATGGCCACGAGGTAGCGCTCCTCCAGCAGCGGGCGCCCGCGCAGCGGCGGTTCCAGCGCCGGCAGCACCGAGGCCACGAGGTCCACCTCGCCCCGCAGCAGCCGCGCCAGGGCGTCCGCGGCGCCGGCCCAGGGCAGCAGCGCGGGCGTCACCCCCGGCGCGGTGGCCGCCAACCGGGCCTGCAACTCTGCCAGCAGCACCGCCGCCGGCGCATCCGCCAGCAGCAGCCGCACCACCTGCCGCGCCGTTGCCACGGAGGGCGCGGGCAGTTCCAGCACCCCACGCACCGCTCCCAGTGCCGCCGCCAACGGCTGCCGCAGCGCCTCGGCCTTGGGCGTCAGCTGCAGCCGGCCCCCGGCGCGCCGCAGCAACGGGTCGTCGAACAGATGCCGCAGACGGTCCAGCGCGTTGGAGGTGGCGGGCTGCGACAAGCCCAGCCGGCGCGCTGCCCTGGTGACATGCACCTCCTCCAACAGCGCGCCCAGCACCACCAGCAGGTTGAGGTCGATCCCGCGCATGTCATTCATGCGGCCGATGTTAGGCCATACGGATGATCCGTTGGACCCATAGGGCCCGCATCCTCAGCTTCGGCGAACAACGCCGAGGAGCGACCCATGACCGACACCCTGATCCTGCTGTGCCACCCGGACTTCGCCGCATCCCGCGCCAACAAGGCTCTGGCAGAAGCCGCCGCTGCCCTGCCCGGGGTCGCGGTGGCACATCTGGACGCCCTGTATCCGGCCGGCCGGATCGACACGGAGGCCGAGGTGGCCCGGTTGCTCGCCGCCCGCCGGCTCGTGCTGCAATTCCCGGTGCAGTGGTACGCCACGCCGCCGCTGCTCAAGGCCTGGCAGGACGCGGTGCTGACCCGGATGTTCTACATCAACCCGCAGACCGAAGGCGCCCGCATCGCCGGCCGCCCCGTCCTCGTAGCCGCCACCGCCGGCAACCGGCCGGAGGCCTATACCGCCACCGGCGCGAACCTGTTCCCGCTGCCCGAGCTGCTGCGCCCCCTCCAGGCCACGGCGCATCGCTGCGGCCTGGCCTGGCAGGAGCCGTTCCTGTTCTTCGGCGCCAGGGCCGCCACGTCGGAAGCCATCGCCGCGGCCGCGACGGCCTATGCCGGCCGGCTGCGCGGGCTGGCTGCCGCGTAAACCGTCCCGGCCGCGTGCCGTGCCAGCCCCGGCGGTGGGCAGGAATCCGCCGCGGCCCGGCCCGTGGGCGCCGGGGCCGCCACTGACCCGGCCCCGGCCGGGTTCAGCGTGCCGGACGCGCGGGCTGGGCCGGCGGGGTTGCCGGGGCGGCCGGCGCGGGTGCACGGGCCGCGGGTGCCGCCGGAGCGGGTGCCGCCGGAGCGGGTGCCGCCGGAGCGGGTGCCGCCGGGGCGGGCGCCGCCGGGGCCGCCGTTCCCGGCGCGGGCGCCACCTGGCCGGGTGCCGCGGGACGGGCCGGGGCGGCCGGGCCGTCGGTGCGCGGGATCAGCGTCTCGGTGCCGATCTCGCTGCTGCCGATCAGCGTCCATTGCCCGGTCATGCTGCCATCGGGCTGCACCGTGTAGATCGCCACCGCCGGCGACTGCCCCATGGAGAAGCCGATCGCCAGCGTGGTGCCCGAGGACATGCCGAAGCCCTCATAGGGCGCGTCGCCGATCTGCCAGCGCACCTGCCAGGAGGCCAGCCCGACCTGCCGCAGCCCGAGGATGCCGGCATAGGACTGGCCGTCCGGGGTGGTGCCGGTGACGTCGTAGACGCCCGCCCGCTGCGCCGCGGCGGGCGCCGCGGTGGCGAGGAGGCCGCCGGCGAAGAGCGCCACGCCCAGCAGGCCGGCGCGCAGGGTGGATCGGGACATCTCAGGCTTCCTTGGTGCCGGCGGGGCCGCCGACGATGGCGACGCGCAGCGCATTGGTGGTGCCGGGCGAGCCGAATGGGACACCGGCGGTGACCACGACCTCGTCGCCCAGCTTGGCGAAGCCTTCGGACTGCGCGGCGCGGGTGGCGCGGCTGACCATGTCGGTCATGGAATGCGGCACGGCGGTGATCAGCGGGTGCACGCCCCACACCACCGCCATGCGGCGGCAGGTGTCGATCTCCGAGGTCAGGCCGAGGATCGGCGCCGAGGGCCGTTCCCGCGCCACGCGCAGGGTGGTGGAGCCGGTGGAGGTGAAGGTCGCGATCGCCTCCGCCCCGATGGTGTGCGCCACCTGCCGCGCGGCGGCGGCGATGGCGCCCGAGGCCGTGGCCTCCGGATCGGGACGCGCGGCATCGGTCAGCGCCCGCCAGCCCGGGTCCTGCTCCACTCGGAAAAGGATGCGGTCCATCATGTTGACCGCCTCGAAGGGAAAGCTGCCGGCCGCCGTTTCGGCGCTCAGCATCACCGCGTCCGCCCCGTCGAACACCGCCGTCGCCACGTCCGAGGCTTCGGCCCGGGTGGGGGAGGGGGCGGAGATCATGCTTTCCAGCATCTGCGTCGCCACCACCACCGGCAGCCCGTGCGCGCGGGCGGCGCGGACGATGCGCTTCTGGATCAGCGGCACGTCCTCGGCCGGGCATTCCACGCCCAGGTCGCCGCGCGCCACCATCACGCAATCCGTCAGCGCCAGAATGGCGTCGAGGTTCTCCACCGCCTGCGGTTTTTCCAGCTTGGCCATGATCCAGGCGCGGCCGCGGGCAATCTCCTTGGCCTCGGCCACGTCCTCGGGCCGCTGCACGAAGCTCAGGCCGATGTATTCGACGCCCTGCTCCAGCACGAAATCCAGGTCGGCGCGGTCCTTGGCCGTCAGCGCCGGGATCGGCAGCACCACATCGGGGACGTTGACGCCCTTGCGGTCGCTCAGCGCGCCGCCCACCACCACCTCGGTTTCCAGGTGGTCCTCGCGGGCGCGGGTCACGCGCAGCCGCAGCTTGCCGTCGTCCAGCAGCAGGGTGGTGCCGATCTGCGCTGCCTGGATGATCTCGGGGTGCGGCAGCCGCACGCGGCGCGCATCGCCTGGCACCGGGCTGAGGTCGAGGCGGAAGCTCTGCCCGGTCTGCAGCTGCACCCGGCCGCCGCCGAACTGGCCGACGCGCAGCTTGGGCCCCTGCACGTCCGCCAGGATGCCGATCGGCCGGCCGGTCTTCTTCTCCAGCGCCCGGATGGTGGCGATGTTGGCCGCGTGCGTCTCGTGGTTGCCGTGCGAGAAGTTCAGCCGGAACACGTCGGCGCCGGCGCGGAACAGCCGCTCGATCACCTCCGGCGAGGAGCTGCTCGGCCCGAGCGTCGCGATGACCTTGGTGCGGCGGCGGCGGCGCAACGGGATCCTCTGCGGCACTCGCGAACACTCCCTCGGCGCCGATGCTGCGGCGCGGTGGCCGCCTCCATCCCACAGGGCGGCCGGGGTGCCAAGGCGCGGGCGCGTGACACTGCGCGGTGCTGCCGGACCCGGAGCAAGGCCGGGGGAGTGAACTCCCCCGGACCCCCTCCTTCTTTCGTGAGTAGAGGAGCGCCACGGGCCAGGGGCGCTCCTGGAAATTCCCGGAAATAGAAGAGGGTCCGGGGAGATGCCTCCCCCCGGCTTCCTATTCCCAGCGGGTCGGCAGCCGGCGCGCTACACCACCGCGTTGGCCCGGGCGCAGCGGCCGAGCCATTCCAGGCTGCGGCGCGGCGTCCGCCGCAGCGTGGCGCGGTCCACCCGCACCAGCCCGAAGGTGGGGCCGAAGCCTTCCGCCCATTCCCAGTTGTCGGTCAGCGTCCAGGCCAGGGCGCCGGACACGTTGCAGCCCTCGGCAATAGCTTGCTTGGTGGCCTCCAGATGCGCCCGCAGCCAGGCGATGCGCCGCGGGTCCTCCACCACCGCCGCGGTGTCCGCCCCCGGCGGGTCGCGGAAGGATGCGCCCATCTCGGTGATCACCACGTCGGGGTTGCCGTAGGTGTCGCGGAACAGCCGCAGCGATTCCCCCAACCCGTCGGGGGTGATGGACCAGCCCATGTCGGTCAGTTCCAGCCCCGGCCGCGGCCGACCGAAGGCATGGCCCAGCCCGGTGTCCGGCGCCGGCGCGGCGTGCAGCACTTGGTAGAAGTTCTGCCCTAGGAAATCCGGCCGCGCCGCGATCACCTCCAGGTCGCCGGCGCGCAGCAGCGGCGCGAGATGCCGCTCGAAGCGCGCCGGGTAGGGGCGGCCGAAGAGCGGGTCCAGGAAGGCCAGGTTCCAGGCATCGTGCAGCACGGCCGCGGATTCGCGGTCCGCGTCGCTGTCGGTGGCGGGCCGCACGGGCTGGATATTCAGCGTGGTGCCTAGCCGCGCGGAGGACGGCAGCACCGCCCGCATCGCCTGGAAACCCAGCCCCTGCGCCAGGTTCTGGTGGTGCATGGCGGTGACATAGGCCTCCGCCGTGCGCAGCCCCGGCGGGTGGATGCCGATCGAGTGGCCGATAAAGGCCACGGTCGCGGGCTCGTTGAACACCACGAAGTTCCGCACCCGGTCGCCCAGGCGCTGGGCCACCGCCGCCGCGTGCTCGGCGAAACGGGGGGCGATGTCGCGGTTCAGCCAGGCCCCCGGCAACGGGGAGGGCACGTCCCAGTGCTGCATCAGCGGCCAGGGCTGCACGCCGCGCGCCAGCATGGCGTCCACCATGCGGTCGTACAGGTCCAGCCCGGCCGGGTCCGGCGGGCCGGAGCCGCCCGGCACCAGCCGCGGCCAGGACACGGAAAAGCAGAAGACCCCCAGCCCGGCATCGGCCAGCAGGCCGATATCCTCCTCGTAGCGGTCCTCGAAACGGGTGTTGACCGAAGGGTCGGAACCGTCGGCGATGCGCCCGGGCTGCGCGGCGAAGTCGTCCCAGTTGGATCGCCCGCGCCCCTTCGCGCTCTCCGTCTGCGGCGCGCTGGCCGAAACGCCCCAGCTGAAGCCCGCCGGAAAGCCGCCGGGGCCGAGGGCCGGGCGCGTGGGCGCCGGCCGGGCCGGCACGGGCGGCCCGCCGGCGGGCTGCGACAGTGCCCCCATGCTGGACAGGGTGGGCGCGGCGGCGCCCAGGAGAACGGTGCGGCGGGTCGGGTCCATGCCCCCGCAGATGCGCCGGATCGGCCGCGGCACCAGGGCCGCCGCCGCTCACGTCACCAGGATGAGGCGCAGGTCGTTGACGTTGGTCAGGGTCGGGCCGGTCACCACCAGATCGTCCAGCGCCCCGAACAGCCCGGCCGCGTCGTGGCAATCCAGCGCCGCCCGCGGGTCCAGCCCCAGCGCGGCGGCCCGCGCCAGCGTGTCGGGGGTGCTGATCGCGCCGGCCGCTTCCTCCGCCCCGTCGATGCCGTCCGTGTCCGCCATCAGCGCCCAGGTGCCGCCGCGTCCCGCGGTGGCCAGGGTGAAGCCCAGCAACGCTTCCGTGTTGCGGCCGCCGCGCCCGGGCGAGGGGTGCCGCAGCGTCACCGTGGTTTCCCCGCCCGACAGGATCACGCAGGGCGGCACGGCCGGCAGCCCGTGCGCCGCGCTGGACCGGGCGATGCCAGCCAGGGCGGTGCCGACCTCGCGCGCCTCGCCCTCGATCGCGTCGCCCAGGATAACCGGGCAGAGCCCTTCCGCTTCCGCCGCCCGCGCCACCGCCCGCAAGGCCAGCATCGGGGTCGCGATCATGCGGAACTCGCACCGCGCCAGGCGCGGGTCTCCCGGGGCGGGGGTCTCGTCCGCGGCGGCCTCCAGATGCGCCAGCACCGCCGGTGGCACCGCCGCTTCCCGCCCGCGCAGGATGGCGCGCGCCTCGGCAAAGGTGGTGGGGTCGGCCACGGTGGGGCCGGAGGCGATCACCGCTGGGTCATCCCCCGGCACGTCGGAGATCGCCAGCGTCACCACCCGGGCCGGGGCGCAGGCCGCGGCCAGCCGGCCGCCCTTGATCCCCGACAGGTGCTTCCGCACCGTGTTCATCTGCCCGATCGTGGCGCCCGACGCGAGCAGCGCCCGGTTCACCGCCTGCTTGTCCGCGAGGCACAGCCCCGGCGCCGGCAGCGCCAGCAGCGCCGAGCCGCCGCCGGACACCAGGAACACCACCAGGTCCTCCGCCCGCAGGTCCGCGGTCAGCGCCAGCATCCGCCGCGCCGCCGCCTCGCCGGCTGCGTCGGGCACGGGATGGCTGGCCTCCACCACCTCGATCCGCCGGGTCGGCACGGCGTGGCCGTAGCGCGTGACCACCAGCCCGGACAGCGGCACCTCCGGCCAGGCATCCTCCAGCGCGGCCGCCATCAGCGCGCTGGCCTTGCCCGCCCCCAGCACCAGCACCCGGCCGCCCCGCGGCGGTTCCGGCAGCTGCGCCGCCAGCACCGCGCGCGGATCGGCCGCGCGCAGCCCGGCGTCGAACAGTTTCCGCAGGATGGACCGGGCCGTGGAGTCGTTCATGGCGGACAAGCTTCCCCCAACGGGAACGCGATGCAACACGCGGCCTCCGCCGCAGCGCAGCCCTGCCGGCGCATCCGCCACCGCGGCCACCACCATATCCGCCACCCTGGCAGCCGGGCCGCAGGAGGGCCACCTGGGTGCCCGACACACGCCCCGCGAAGGAGCCCACCCGCATGCCCGCACCGCAGCCCGAAGCCCGGCTCGACATCGGCGCCGCCGCCGACCTGTCCCCCCAGCAGCGCGAAGCTCTGGAAGCCGCCGCCTTCCGCAAGCTGGTGGCCCACCTGCGCGAGCGCACGGACGTGCAGAACATCGACCTGATGAACCTGGCCGGCTTCTGCCGGAACTGCATGTCCCGCTGGTACCGCGAAGCCGCGGCCGACCAGGGCATCACCCTGGCCGACCCGGACGCGCGCGAGATCGTCTACGGCATGCCCTACAAGCAGTGGCAGGCGCAGCACCAGCGCGAGGCCACGGCGGACCAAAAGGCCGCCTTCGCCGCCGGCAACCCCGGCCACTGACCGCCCCAGACCCGGAGCACCGTTTCGACCCATGCGCGCCGTCGCCGCCAGCCTGCTCCTGCCCTGGGGACAGCTCACCGAGCCCGGCTTCCGCTGGCCGCTGATCAAGGGGCTGCTCGGCGCCATCGTCGCCTTCGGCGCGCTGGTGCTGCTGGCCGGCTGGGGCGTCGGCGCCCTGGCCGGCGGCACCGGCTGGCTCGCCACCCTGGCGGCGACGCTGGGCGGCGCGCTGGTGCTGGTGTCGGCCGTCTGGCTCTTCGTGCCGGTTGCCCTGGCGATCTCCGGCCTCTTCGTGGACGAGGTGGCGGAAGCGGTGGAACGGCAGCACTTCCCCGGCCTGCCGCCGGCCGCCGGCGCCTCGCTGACGGCGCAGGTCTGGGCGGCCCTGGGCTTGGCGGCGCGCGTGCTGCTGCTGACCCTGCTGGTGCTGCCCCTGGCCTTCCTGCTGCCGGGGGTGGGGCTGGTGCTGCTCTGGGCGGTGGCCGCCTGGTCGCTGGGCCAGGGCTTCTTCGAGGGCGTGGCCCAGCGCCGCATGACCGTGGCCGCCTCGCGCGCCCTGTGGCGCCGCCGGCGGCCGGAGGTGCTGGCCGTGGGCGCCGCCCTGGCCGGGCTGGCCGCGGTGCCGCTGCTCAACCTGCTGGTGCCCGTGCTCGGCACCGCCGCCATGACCCACCTGCTGCACCGCGGCCGCGACGGAACCGTGGCGGGCGCACCGCCGCCACCGCGCCGGGTGGCGGCCCGGGCCGGCGCGGCGTGACCACCCCGCCGCGCCGGACCCGCCCCTGAGCGCGGTTCGCCGCCCCCAGCGACGCGGCGGCCGGACGGAGTCGCCCGGGCGCCTTCGTCGCTGCGCGGCGGGGGGGGCCGGCCCGCCACCACGGCCCGGTACCCCGCCGCCGCGCGACGCGCGTCACCGCATCGCGGCGATGTCGATCACCTCGGAAGCCGGCAGCCCCGTGACCTGCCCGGTCAGCGTCGCCCGGCCGGTGTCCAGGTTGACGCCGTGCAGCGCCGCCCCCGCGAGCAGGAAGGCCGCGTTGCCGCCCTGGCCGTCGGCCAGGATGTCGAAGGCCACCCCCGCCGGCAGCGTGGCCGCGATCTCGCCCTTGGGCTGCTGCACGCCGTCATTGGGCGGCGCCTGCAGGTTCAGCTGCCGCGTCCCCGTGTCCACCGTGAACAGCGCGGTGGCCTGCGTGCCCGCGACGCTGTTGGTGTAGGCCCCCGCCACCACCCGCGGCGCGTTGCCGGCGCCCGGGCTGCCGGGCTGGTTCTTCAGTTCGCCGTCGCGGCTGACCTCGCCGGTGGCGACGTTGATGCGGAAGTTCATCCCGCCCTGGCCCATCAGCCGCAGCCGGTCGGCCACGGGGTTGAAGTCCACCGTGGCGCGGCCGCCGGCCTGGAACGGCATCGACAGGCGGCTGACCGCCGTGGCCGCGCCGGTGCCCGGGTCGAGGGTGACGATCTGGTTGCTGTCGGTCACGCCGTACAGCTTGCCGTCGCTGGGCCGCACGTCGATGCCCAGCAGCCGCCCTTCGGCGCCGCGCACCGCCACCGGCGCCTCGGCGCGGCGGCTCTCCGTGTCGATGCGGACCAGGTGGTTGTCCGCGGTCAGCCCCACGAGCGTGGCGGCCCCGGCGCCGCCGGCGGCGAGCATCGCCCCCGCGGCCAGAACGGCGGGCAAGGCGGAACGCAGGCGCGTGAACGAGCGGCTCATGGCAGAACTCCCGGCAGTTGCGGGGACCGTTCGGATCCCTCGGGAGCGCTACCGGCGGCGAGGGCCGATGGAGGCAGCGGGCCGCGTTTTTTTATCCTTCCCGCGCCGCAGGGTCCCGGCCGGGCCTCAGCTGCTGCCGGCGGCGGAAAGCCGCCCGATAAACAGCACCGGCCCGGTGGGCAGGCCGGTGGGGGAGCCGCCGGGCGGTTCCAGCGAAATCTCGATCAGCATCCCCGGCGCCGGCCGCAGGCCGCTGGGCACCACGCTGAAGCGCCCATCGGCCGGGATCAGCCCCAGCGAGGTCGGCCGCGTGGCACCGGCGGGCAGGGCCCAGAGCTGCAGCTGCCGGTCCCCTTCCACCGGCCGGGGGTTCAGCGCCGCCAGCCGCAGCGCGTCGCCCTGGGCCTCCACGACCCAGGCGGGCTGGTCGCGCTGGGTCAGCAGCACGGTCATCAGCCGCTCCGGCGGCGGCCGCAGCAGCAGCACCCCCGCCAGCCCGGCCGCCACCGCCGTGGCGCCGATCGCCCAGCCGCGCCACAGCCCCAGCCGCGGCGCCCGCCGGCGGGCCACGCCGGCCGCCAGCTGTTCCAGCCGCAGGGACGCGTCGATCCGTTCCCAGAGTTCCGGCGGCGGCTCCATCGCCGGCATGGCCGCCAGCAACGGGGCGAGGTCGTTCTCCCATTGCGCCACCGCCGCCCGCAGCTCGGGGTCGCCGGGCAGGGCGCGTTCCACCGCGGCGGCGGCGCGGGCGTCCAGCGCCCCCAGCACGTATTCCCCCGCGAGCACCTCGCGTTCCTCGGGCGTCACGTCAGGCACCCGCGCAGCTGCAGCAGCCCGCGCCGGATCCAGGATTTCACGCTGCCCACCGGCAGTTCCAGCCGCGCCGCGATCTCGGGGTGCGACAGCCCGTGCAGGAAGGCCAGCAGGATCGGTTGCCGGTTGCGCTCCTCCAGCCCGGCCAGGCAGTCGCGCAGGCGGCGGCCCTCGCCTTCGGCCAGCAGCCGGTCCAGCGCTTCCGGCGCCACCGGCTGGTCGCCCAGCGAGGGGTCGTCCACCGGCATCTCGCGGCCGCGCCGCCGGGCGAGGTCCAGCGCCGCGTGCCGCACCACCGCCCCCAGCCAGACTTCCGCCGTGCCGCGTGCCGGGTCGAACTGCCCGGCGCGGGAGGCGATGCGCAGGAAGCCGTCATGCAGGGCGTCCGCCGCGGCGTCGCGGTCGCGCAGGATGGCGTGGGCCACCCCGAACAGCCGCGAGGATTGCCGTTGGTACACCTGCTGCAAGGCCTCCCGGCGCCCCCGGGCCACGGCGTCGAGCAGCGCCGCCAGGCTGCTGCCCGCCGACGCCTCGCCGCCGCGGGCCGCACCCTCCGCGGAGGGCCGGCCCGGTTCGGGGGTGCTGAGGTTCATACGCCCCGCCCCGCCCGCCGGATGCGGCCCGCGGAACGGCAACCCGCATCGGGGCATGCCGCCGGGCGTCGCGGCAGGGGTGTTCCAGCGGGCCGCGGGAGGGTGCCAGGATGGCGCATCACGTCCCGGATACAACCATTCCGCGTCCCGGGCGAGAAGCCGGAAAGGCCCGGCGCCCGTCGGCCGGGGACGGAAATCCGCCCGGCAAACCGGCTGCCCCGAACGGCGGCGGTGGGGCGCGTCGGCCGGAGAACCGGCCGCGGCCCGCGGGCAGCCCGGCGGTTTTTTACGGGCCGGAAGCGAGATGCTGCTCTCCGAAGCTGGACGCGCTGTTCTCGGGAACCCTGTGCCATGAGCGGGCTTCAATTCGCTGCCCTCGTCATCGCCGCGGTGGGACCCCTGCTGGTCCTGGCGAAGCTGCTGCGCGTCCCGGCACCGCTCGCCCTGGTCGCGGCGGGCGTCGCTACGGCCTTCCTGCCCGGGCTGCCGGAAACGCCGGTGGACCCGCAGCTGCTGATCGCGCTGTTCCTGCCGCCGATCATCTATGCCGCTGCGATCCGGGTCTCGGTGCACCTGTTCCGCTTCACCCTCGGCACGGGGGTGGGCATCGGCATCGCGCTGGCCGCCGTCACCATTCCCGCCGTCGCCGTCACCGCCCGCTGGCTGCTGCCCGGGCTGGACTGGGCGCCGGCCCTGCTGCTGGGCATCGTCGGCGCGCTGGTGGACACCCGCCTGTTCCACGAGGCCTAGGGCCGGCCCCGCGTGCCCCGGGCCATCGCCGACGCGCTGAAGGTGCGCGAGATCGTGGCGCGGGTGATCTCGCTGGGCTTCCTGGCGGTGCTGGTCCAGTCCGTGTCGGCGGGGGGCACGACGCCGCTCGCCTTTGCCGGGTCCTTCGCCTGGGCGCTGGTGGCGGGGTCGGCGGCGGGATGGGCGATGGGCCGCGCCAGCCGCTGGCTGCGCGGGCACGCCAGGCCGGCACCGGTGGAGATCGCGGTGTCGGTGGCGCTGCCCTACCTCTGCGCCCTGGTCGCGCAAGGGCTAGACCTCTCGCTGTCCGCCACCATCATCGCCGCGGCCCTGACCGTCGCCTCCGGCGAGGTGGATGCCGAAACCGGCTCGGCCGGCACCTCCGCCGAAGCGCGGCTTTCCGCCACGCCCTTCTGGGAGGAGGTGAGCCTGCTGATCTCGGCCGTGCTGTTCCTGTTGGCCGGGCGCGCGCTGCCCGAGGCGCTCGGCATCTCGGAAGGCTGGCCGCTGTGGCGCACCGCGGGCACGGCGCTGGCCCTGGTGCTGCTGGTGCTGGCGCTGCAATTCGCCTTTTCCTACCTCGCGGCCTGCCTGCCCGCGCCGGCCAGGGCGCTGCGCGAGCGGGAAGGGGAAGCGGGCCGCGAGATCACCCGGCTGACGGCGGCCGGCGTCATGGCCTGGGCCTGCACGCCCTCCATCCTCGGCGTCATCGTGGCGCTGTCGGCGCCGCCGGCCATGGAAGATCGTGGGCTGACCCTGGTGGTGGCCGCCTTGCTGATCCTCGCCTCCGTGGTGGTGCAGGGGCTGACGCTGCGCACCGCGGTGGAAGCCGCCGCGCTGGGCGACGAGGCGGAGGAGCAGCGCGAGGAGGAACTCGCCGGCCGCGTAACATCCCGGGCAGCGGAAGGGGAGGCGGACCCGAAGCGCGGCCAGGACGCCGTGCGCCGCGCCCTGCTGCAACTGCGCGAACACGACCACATCGGCGACGAGATGCTGAACAAGATGCTGCGCGAGGCGGATCTGAGCGCCCGCGCCGCGGAAGGCCCGGCCGCCGCCATGCCCGGCGCCGGACCGCCCAACCCCTGAGCCACAACCCCCGGGTTCCCGGGCGGCAGCCGGGCGGTGGCGGCGGCGCTTCCCGTCCGCTGGCACCCGCCCCATTGAGGCGGCGCCCCCCGGCCGCTATCACCCGCCCCCACGCGAGCACTGAGGGGGACCAGGGCACACCATGTCGGAAGCGGCGGAACAAACGAAGGACGAACCCGACAGCGACGTCGGTGGGATCGCGGCGGACCGGCTGCGCTCGATCATCGAGCGGGTCGAGCGGCTGGAGGAAGAGCGCAAGGCGCTGGGCGACGACATCAAGGACATCATGGGCGAGGCCAAGAGCGCCGGCTTCGACGTCAAGGTAATCCGCCAGATCATCCGCATCCGCAAGCAGGAGCCGGCGGATGTGGAGGAGATGGAAACGCTGCTGGACCTGTACCGCCGGGCCCTGGGCATGTGAGGAACCGCGCGGCGCGCGGAGGAGGCGCGCCGTGGCGCTGATCCCGATCACCCCCCGGATCGCGATCGACGAGCGCGAAGTGTCCGAGAGCTTCCTGCGCGCCTCCGGCCCCGGCGGCCAGAACGTGCGGAAGGTGGAGAGCGCGGTGCAGCTGCGCTTCGACGTCCGGCATTCCCCCAGCCTGGGCGACGCCGTGCGGCAGCGGCTGGAAACCCTGGCCGGGCGCCGCCTGACCGCCGAGGGCGAGATCGTCATCACCGCCCAGCGACACCGCACGCGCGAGCGCAACCGCGCCGACGCGCTGGAGCGGCTGGTGGCGCTGATCCGCGAGGCCGCCACCCCGCCGCCGCCCACCCGCCGCCCGACGCGCCCCACCCGCGGGTCGCAGCTGCGGCGGCTGGACGGCAAGACCCGCCGCGCCGGGGTCAAGGCCGGCCGCAGCCGGCCGGAGGGCGAGGACTGACGCCCCCGCTTCGCTTGACCTCGGGGCATGGCAGATTGTAGGAATAATGTCAGATTGCGCCGGAGCCGCGTCCGGATTTTTGTGTCGAACCAACGACTTGATTGGGGCAGCCGCCGGTCCGCGAGGGGACCGGGTAAGGAAGTAAGGTCGTAAGGAAGTAAGGCGAACCCGCTCCGCGCGGTGCTCAGTCCCGCCCCGCGCGGCGGGGTGCTCAGTACAGCCCGTCCACCGTCCGGGCGTGGTGTTCCAGCACCGCCCGCCGCTTCACCTTCATGGTCGGCGTCAGCAACCCGTTCTCCACGGTGAAGGCGTCCACCGCCCGCCATTTCCGCAGCCGCTCAATGCCGGACAGCCGGGCATTGACCCGATCCACCGCGCGGCCGGGGTCGGCGCCCTCCGCCGGCACCACCAGCGCCACGACCGAGGGCCGGCCTTCCCCCGCCACCACGGCGTGGGTGATCTCCGGCTCCGCCATCAGCAGGCCTTCCAGCTTGGCGGGGCTGACCATGTCGCCGCCGATCGTCTTGATGAAGTCCTTCTTGCGGTCGCGGATGACGATGCGGCCGTCCTCGATCGTCGCCACGTCGCCGGTGTGCAGCCACGGCACGCCCGCGGCATCGGCCTGCAGCGCCGTGGCGGTGTTGGCCGGGTCGTTCCAGTAGCCGTCCATTACCAGCTCGCCCGCCACCAGCAGTTCGCCGTCGGCGGCGATGCGGGCCTGCACGCCGGGCAGGGGGTGGCCGACGGTGCGGCGGTGATTGTCCCAGGGCAGGTTCACCGACACCACCGGCCCGGCCTCGGTCTGGCCGTAGCCCTGCAGCACCGGCACGCCCAGCGCCAGGAAGAAGCCGCTCAGTTCCGGGTCCAGCCGCGCGCCGCCGGACACCAGCGCCACCAGCCGGGACCCGAAGCGTTCCCGCACCGTGCGTCGCACGAGGCGGTCCAGCAGCCGGTCCTCCAGCCACTCGACCGGGTTCAGCCGCGGCCCGTCCAGGCGGCGCAGGCCCAGCGCCACGGCGCGGTCGAACAGCTTGCGCTTCCAGGGCTTCTCCTTGTCCAGCCCGGCCAGGATGCGGGCGCGCAGCACCTCGAACAGCCGCGGCACGGCGGTGACCAGGGCGGGCTCCACGTCCTTCAGCTCAGCGGCCAGACGGTCGGCGCCGCGGCTGTACACCACCTCCATGCCCAGGGAGGGCAGCAGGAAATTGCCCACCGTGTGCTCGTAGGCGTGGCTTAGCGGCAGGAAGCTCAGGTAGGCCTCGCCGTCCAGGTGCAGCCGCGTCAGCACCTCCGCCAGGCCGCGCTGGTTGGCCAGCATGGCGCGGTGCGGCAGCATCACGCCCTTGGGCTTGCCGCCCGTGCCGGAGGTGTAGATCAGGCAGGCCAGCCGCCCCGGCGGGATCTGCTCCACCTCCGCCCGCAGCAGGTCGAGGTCGCCCGCTTCCGCGGTCAGCTCGGCCCAGGACACCGCGCCGGGAAGGTCGCTGCCGTCCATGGTGACCACCAGCTCCAGCCCCTCGGGCCCGGCCGCCTCCGTCACGCGGGCGGCCAGCTTGCCGCCCGACACGATGGCCGCCCGTGCCCCGCTGTCGCGCAGGATATGGGCGTGGTCGGCCACCGTGTTGGTGGTGTAGGTCGGCACGCTGACCGCGCCGATCGCCATCAGCGCGGCGTCGGCGATGGGGAATTCCGGCCGGCTCTCGCTGACCAGCACGACGCGGTCGCCGGGGGAAATGCCGCGGGCCCGCAGCCCCGTCGCCACGGCGGTCACGGCGGCGGCGAACTGCGCCCAGCTCGTGCGCTGCCAGCCGCCTGCCGCCCAGTGGCGCAGCATCGGCCGGTCGCCGCGCTGCACCGCCAGTTCCAGCAGCATGCCGGGCAGGCTGTTCCACACACCGTTCATCCCGTCGTGTCCCCCAGCTTTCCACCTTGGTCCGGATCGCTGCGCCCATATATCCAGCACAACACCGAATCTTCGTCCCGAAGGTACCAGCACCCTCATGAACCACCCGACCTGCCCCGGCTTCGCCCCCGCCGGCAACTCCCCGGCCGCGTTTTCCCCCGGCGACCAGGTGCACGACACGGCGGGGCGGGCGGGTGCGGCGGGCGAGGCCGGCGCCTTGCCGGTCTGGGACCTGTCCGACCTTTACGCCGGCACGACCGACCCGCGCCTCGCCGCCGACCTGGATGCCGCCGAGGCCGAGGCGGTGGCCTTCGAGGCCGCCACCGCCGGCCGCGTCGCTTCCCTGAGCGGCGATGCCCTGGCTGCCGCGATCGAGCGCTTCGAGCGGGTGGAGGAGGTGCTGGGCCGCGTGCTCAGCTTCGCCCAGCTGCTCTTCTCCGGCGATGCCACCAATCCGGAGAACGGCCGCTTCTACCAGACCATGCAGGAACGGGCGACGCGGATCGGCAGCCACATGTTGTTCCTCACGCTCGAACTGAACCGGCTGGAGGATGCGGAGCTGGACGGCAAGCTCGCCGCCTCGCCGGCGCTGGGACGCTGGGCGTCCTGGCTGCGCGACCTGCGCGTGTTCCGCCCGCACCAGCTGTCCGACGAGATGGAGAAGCTGCTGCACGAAAAGGAGGTCACCGGCCGCTCCGCCTGGAACCGCCTGTTCGACGAGACGGTGGCGGCGATGACCGTGCGCGTCGGTGACCAGGACCTGACGGTGTCGGACGCGCTGAACAAGTTTTCCGACAAGGACCGCGCGGTGCGCGAGGCTGCCGCCAAGGGCGTCTCGGCCGCCTTCGGCGACCGGGTGCGGCTCTTCTCGCTGATCACCAACACCTTGGCCAAGGACAAGGAGATCATCGACAATTGGCGCCACTACCCGCGCCCGGGATCGTCGCGCAACCGCGCCAACATGGTCGAGGACGAGGTGGTGGACGCGCTGGTGCAGGCCGTGCGCGACGCCTATCCCCGGCTCAGCCACCGCTACTACGCGATGAAGGCGAAGTGGCTGGGGCTGGAGAAGATGCAGCACTGGGACCGCAACGCGCCGCTGCCGCAGGAGGAGGACCGCACCATCCCCTGGCCGGAAGCCCGCACCCGCGTGCTGGAGGCCTACGGTTCCTTCTCGCCGGAACTGGCCGCGGTCGGGCAGCGCTTCTTCGACCATCCCTGGATCGACGTGCCGCCACGTCCGGGCAAGGCCTCCGGCGCCTTCGCGCACCCCACGGTGCCGTCCGTCCACCCGTACCTGCTGCTGAACTACCACGGCAAGTCGCGCGACGTGATGACGCTGGCGCATGAGTTGGGCCACGGCGTGCACCAGGTGCTGGCGAGCAAGCAGGGCTACCTGCGTTCCGGCACGCCGCTGACCCTGGCCGAAACCGCCAGCGTCTTCGGCGAGATGCTGACCTTCCGCGCCGTGCTCGACGCCGAGACCGATCCCGCCCGTCGCCGCATGCTGCTGGCCGGCAAGGTGGAGGACATGCTGAACACGGTGGTCCGCCAGATCGCTTTCTTCCGCTTCGAAACGCTGCTGCACGACGAACGCCGCAACGGCGAGCTTTCCGCCGAGCGCATCGGCGAGCTGTGGATGCAGGTGCAGACGGAAAGCCTCGGCCCGGCCTTCGAGTTCACGCCCGATTATTCCGTGTACTGGGCCTATATCCCGCACTTCGTGCACTCGCCCTTCTACGTCTACGCCTACGCTTTCGGGGATTGCCTGGTGAACGCGCTCTACGGCGTCTACCAGTCCGGCGCGGTGCCGGACTTCCAGGCGAAGTACCTCGACCTGCTTCGCGCCGGCGGCACGCTGCGGCACAAGGAGCTGCTGGCCCCCTTCGGGCTGGATGCCTCGGACCCGGCCTTCTGGACCAAGGGCCTCGACGTGATCGCGGGCTTCATCGACGAGTTGGAAGCGCCGGTGCCGGCGTCGGAGCCGCGCGCATGAGCGACGAGAAGGCCAACCTCTTCGGCGAGTTCCGCCGCATGGCGCGCACCTCCGGCGCAGTGGGCGGCATCGCCGCGCGGGTGGCGGGGCAGCGCTTCCTGGGCATCAAGACCGACAAGGCCGCGCATGCGGAGGACCTTAAGGCCATCCTTGGCGGGCTGAAGGGCCCGATGATGAAGGTGGCGCAGATGCTCTCCACCATCCCCGACGCGCTGCCGGAGGAATATGCGCGCGAGCTTGCCACCCTGCAGTCCAACGCGCCGCCCATGGGCTGGCCCTTCGTGCGCCGCCGCATGGCGAGCGAGCTCGGCCCGGCCTGGCAGTCCCGCTTCAAGACCTTCGGGCAGGAAGCGGCGGCGGCGGCCTCGCTGGGGCAGGTGCATCGCGCCACCCTGCCGGACGGGCGGCAGGTCGCCTGCAAGCTGCAATACCCCGACATGCCCACGGTGGTGGAAGCCGACCTGCGGCAGCTGAAGCTGGCGATGGGTCTCTACGCGCGCATGGACAGTTCCATTCAGGGCGGCGACATCTACGACGAGTTGCGCGACCGTCTGCGCGAGGAGCTCGACTACGAGCGCGAGGCCGCGCAGATGCGCCTCTACGGCCTCATGCTGGAGAATGTGGAGGGTGTCCGGGTGCCTTCGCCGGTGCCGGAACTGACCACCAAGCGACTGCTGACCATGAACTGGCTGGATGGCCGCGCCATCCAGCAGCGTATCGAGGAAGACCCCTCCCAGGACGAACGCAACGCCTATGCGCGCACGCTGTTCCGCGCCTGGTACGTGCCCTTCTACCGCTACGGCGTGATCCACGGCGACCCGCACCTGGGCAATTACCAGGTTCGCCCCGACGACCGTGGCATCAACCTGCTGGACTTCGGCACGATCCGCGTCTTCGAGCCGCGCTTCGTGGGCGGCACGGTGATGCTGTTCGAGGCGATCGAGAGCGGCGACGACGACAAGGCCGCCCATGCCTTCGAGAAATGGGGTTTCCGCGACCTCAAGCGCGACACCATGGACGTGCTGATGAAGTGGGCCCGCTTCGTCCATGAGCCGCTGATGGAGGACCGCGAGCGGCCCATCCAGGAAACCAACGACCCGCTCTACGGCCGCAAGGTTGCCGAGGAGGTGCATGCCGGCCTCAAGCGCACCGGCGGCGTCCGCCCGCCGCGAGAGTTCGTGTTGATGGACCGCGCCACGGTGGGGCTGGGCAGCGTCTTCCTGCGCCTGCGGGCACGGGTGAACTGGCACCGGCTGTTCAAGGAGATGGTGGAAGGCTTCGATGAGGCGGAACTCGCCGCCCGCCAGGCCGAAGCGCTGGCCCGCGCCGGCGTGCCGGCTGCCGGAGCGGTCGCCGTCTAGGCGCGGCGGGCCTCGGTGAGGGGGCCAGCCGGGCGGGGACGGTGCGTATCGGGTGTCAGCCCGGCGTCAGCTTCACCCGAAAGACCGCCCGCTCGGGTGAGCGAAGCCAGTGCCGCATAGCGTCCTCATCCGCGAACCGGCCGGGGGCAGGGATCGGGCGGGCTTCGCAGCAGACTTCCAGCGATCCGCCCACAAAGGGCCAGGGCGACAGGGTGAAGCGGGTGGCAGTGTCATCCGCCGCGGCCAGATGCAGCGTCCGCATCGTACCGCTCGCGTCCGGTGCCGGCACCTCGACCGGGGTGCGCAACTCGCCGCACAGGGCCAGGGACAGCGTGTCGGAGGCCGCCACCAGCGCCGCGTCGCGGTCCACCTCCGCCGCGTCCAGCCCCAGCGCGCAGGCCCAGGCCGCCTGCATCGGGCGCTGCGTTTCCAGGAACCAGTCGGCGGCCGCCGCATCCTCCGGCGCCACGCGGTGGCGGTCGGTGTAGCGCGTGTAGATCAGCCCGCCATGGCGCGACACCAGCAGCGCCACGCGGCTGCCCCAGGCGCCCAGCGCCCGCTCCACGCCGCGCGCCCACATGGGGGCGTGCACCCGGGCGCCGATCGCGCGGAACAGGTGCGGGCGGCCCGTCTCGGGGTCGAAGCTCGGTTCTGTTTCCCAGTCCAGCCAGCCGACATCGTGCTGTTCCGCCGCCAGCAGCACCGCGGGCGACACCGGATCGGCCCAGGCGCGCAGCAACTGGCCGGAAATCCAGGCATGCGAGGGCTGGCTGATGGCCAGCGCCACGGGGCCGTCGCTGCCGGGGGCGGGGCCGGCGATCTCATGGAACAACATGCGCCCATTCTGTCACGGCCGGGCCACCCCGCGCGAGCGCCGCCTTGCTGGCGCTTCCGGCCGCCGTCATGGTGCATTGCGACACGGCATCGAAGTGTCGGGGGAAGGGACAGGATGCGCCTCGCGGTACTCAAGGAACGCAGGAGCGGGGAAACCCGCGTGGCGGCGACGCCGGACACGGCGAAGAAGCTGATCGCGCTCGGCAACACCGTCGTGGTGGAAACCGGGGCGGGACTGGCCGCCGGCATCCCCGACGGCGCCTTCGCCGAGGCGGGCGTGGAGATCGCCCCCGATGCCCGCGCGGCCCTGGCCGGGGCGGGGATGGTGATGAAGGTGCGTGCGCCCCTGGCCACCGGCGAGGGCGAGCTGGACGAGCTGGCGCTGATCCCCGAGGGGGCCACGGTGATCGGCATCCTGGACGGCCTGTCCGTTCCCGAGCGCGCCCAGGGTTACGCCGCCCGCAACCTCACCGCCTGTTCCATGGAGCTGCTGCCGCGCATTACCCGGGCGCAGAGCATGGACGTGCTCTCCTCCCAGGCGAACCTGGCCGGCTATCGCGCGGTGATCGAGGGTGCCGCCGCCTATGACCGCGGCTTCCCCATGCTGATGACCGCCGCCGGCACTATTCCCGCCGCGGTGGTGCTGGTGCTGGGCGCGGGCGTGGCGGGGCTGCAGGCCATCGCCACCGCGCGCCGGCTGGGCGGGCGGGTGTCGGCTTCGGACGTGCGGCCAGCGGCCAAGGAGGAGATCAAGTCGCTCGGCGCCGCCTTCGTAGGCGTGGAGGACGAGGAAACCGCCGCCGCCCAGACCGCCGGCGGCTACGCCAAGGCGATGAGCGAGGCCTACCTGCGCAAGCAGGCGGAGGTGGTGGGGGCCGCCGCGGCCAAGGCCGACGTGGTGATCTGCACCGCGCTGGTGCAGGGCCGCCGCGCGCCGATCCTGCTGACCGAAGCCATGGTGGCCGCCATGAAGCCCGGTTCCGTGGTGGTGGACATCGCCGCCGATGCGGGCGGCAACTGCGCCGCCACCGTGCCGGGCGAGATGACCACCACCGCCAACGGCGTGAAGGTCCTGGGCTACCGCAACTGGCCCGGCCGCATCCCGGCCTCGGCCAGCGCCCTCTACGCCCGCAACCTGCTGACCTTCCTGACGACCTACTGGGACAAGGACGCCGCGGCGCCGAAATTCCCGGAAGACGACGAGATCGTCCGCGGCGTCACCCTGACGCGCGGCGGCCGCGTCGTGCATCCGCAACTCGCCCCCACCCCCGCGGCCGCCTGAAGAGAACAGCGACCATGAACCCGACCGATCTCGCCAACCAGGCGGAGGCCACGGCCAACCGCGCCATCGCGCTCGCCCGCGAAGCCCGCGCCCTAGCCGACCAGCACGTGCCGGCGATGCTGGAGACGGTGCAGCACGGCGCCGCGGCGGCGGAGCCCTTCCTGCTCCTGCTGATGATCTTCCTGCTCGCCTGCTTCGTCGGCTACTACGTGGTGTGGAACGTGACGCCGGCGCTGCACTCGCCGCTGATGGGCGTCACCAACGCCATCTCCTCCGTGATCGTGGTGGGCGCCATCCTGGCCACCGGGCTGGGCGACAGCATCGCCGCCAAGGTCTTCGGCTTCCTGGCGGTCACGCTCGCCTCGGTGAACATCTTCGGCGGCTTCCTGGTGACGCGACGCATGCTGTCGATGTTCCGGCGCAAGGGCTGAGCACGCGCCATGATCCACTCCCTCTCGACCTTCGCCTACCTCGTCGCGTCGGTGCTGTTCATCCTGGCGCTGCGCGGGCTGAGCCACCCCGAGACCAGCCGCCGCGGCAACCTCTACGGCATGATCGGCATGGCGATCGCCGTGGTGGCGACCCTGGCGCAGCCGGGGATGCAGACCGGCGGCATCGTGATCGTGCTGGCAGGCCTCGTGATCGGCGGTGGCGTCGGCGCCTATCTCGCGAACCGCATCCAGATGACGGCGCTGCCGCAGCTGGTGGCGGCCTTCCACTCGCTGGTGGGCCTGGCCGCCGTTTGCGTCGCGGCCGCCGCCTTCTACGCACCGCAGTCTTTCGGCATCGGCGTGCCGGGCGACATCCACACACAGTCGCTGGTGGAAATGTCGCTGGGTCTGGCCATCGGCGCAGTGACCTTTTCCGGCTCGGTGATCGCCTTTGCCAAGCTGCAGGGCACCATGTCCGGCGCGCCCATCACCTTTCCGCAGCAGCACCAGTTGAACCTCGGCCTGGGCATCCTGCTGCTGGTGCTGATCATCTCCTTCGTGGTGACCGGCAACGCGCTGCTGTTCTGGCTGATCGCCATCCTGGCCTTCGCGCTGGGCTTCCTGCTGATCATCCCGATCGGCGGCGCCGACATGCCCGTCGTGGTGTCCATGCTGAACAGCTATTCCGGCTGGGCGGCGGCGGGCATCGGCTTCACCATCGGCAACCTGCTGCTGATCGTCACCGGCGCGCTGGTGGGCGCTTCGGGCGCCATCCTGAGCTACATCATGTGCAAGGGCATGAACCGCTCGATCATCAACGTGCTGCTCGGCGGCTTCGGCGGTGCGCCCGCCGCGGCGGCCGGCGCCGGGGGGGCGGCGCAGCCGGCGCGGCCGGTGAAGTCCGGCTCGCCGGAGGATGCCGCCTACATCATGAAGAATGCGTCCAAGATCATCATCGTGCCGGGCTACGGCATGGCGGTGGCGCAGGCGCAGCAGGTGGTGCGCGAGATGGCGGACCTGCTGAAAAAGGAAGGGGCGGAGGTCGAGTACGCCATCCACCCCGTGGCCGGCCGCATGCCCGGCCACATGAACGTGCTGCTGGCCGAGGCCAACGTGCCCTATGACGAGGTGCACGAGCTGGAGGAGATCAACCCCGAATTCGCCCAGGCCGACGTGGCCTACGTGATCGGGGCCAATGACGTCACCAACCCGGCGGCCAAGACCGACAAGTCCTCGGCCATCTACGGCATGCCGATCCTGGACGTGGAGCGCGCCAAGACCGTGTTCTTCGTCAAGCGGGGCATGGCGTCCGGCTATGCCGGCGTGGAGAACGAGCTGTTCTTTCGCGACAACACCATGATGCTGTTCGGCGACGCCAAGAAGGTCACCCAGCAGATCGTGCAGGCGCTGCAGAAGTAGCACCTGCATCCCGGGGGCGGCGCGGCTCGCCCTCGGGTTCTCCCGCCCGCTCAGGCGTTGGGGAATTCCTTGCCCGACCATTCCGTCGGAACTTCCAGCCGCTTCGCCACGATCTCCGCCGCCACGGCATCGAGCCGGGCCCGGATCGCGGGCGGCACCTGTGGCGCCAGGGTCAGCCGCACCGCATCGGGCTGTTCCAGCCCGATCTGCCGGATGGTGCCGGGCACGAAGCGGTCCTCCGCCACGTCGCGCACGGCGTTGAACAGCGCCAAGCCGGAATCCGCCACCGCCGAACCCAGGAACACCGCGGGGTCCACCGCCACCCAGTCCCGGACATTACCGATCTGCCACCGGCCCTGGCTGCGGCAGGCTTCCGTCACGCCGTCGCGCCCCGCATTCAGCATGGTGAACACCACGTCCGCACCGGCCGCCATCATGGCCAGGGCGTTGCGGTTCGACAGGGCGTTGTCGTCCTGGTTGCCGGAGAAATTGGTCAGCAGCCGCACGGCGGGGTTGCCGTGTCGCACGCCATGCGCATAAGCCGCGCGCCCTTTCAGCCCGGGGGTGACGCGGATGCCGGACATGTGCCCGACCACCCCCGTCCGCGTCGTCAGCGCGGCGAGCACGCCTGCCAGAAAGGCGGAATGCTCCTGCAGCACCTCGTAGCTGGACAGGTTGGTGCCGGTGACCTGGCCCTGCGTCACCACGAAGCGCAGCCCTGGGAACGCCGCGGCGACCTCGGCCGCGGCGGCGTTGTTCTGCCCACCATGCGCCACCACGAGGTCCGGTCCGGCAGTGGCCAGTTCCCGCAGCGCGGCAGCCAGCAGCGGCGCCTCGGGGCGGATGCCCTGCGTCAGGCTGATCCGCACGCCCAGCCGCTCTCGGGCGGAGGTCAGGCCCTGGAAGCCCGCCTGCATGAAGCCGCCATCATCGATCCGGCCCGCGAACAGGGCCGCGACCGTGGGAGAGGCCGCGGCACGGGCGAGGGCCGGCAGGGCGAGCGCGCCCAGCAATAGGCTGCGGCGCGGAATAGGGCAGATGTGTCGGGGCATGGCGGATCCGGTGGGAATTTTGCGTCCCAGCCAGCAAGCCGCGTGCCTTTCCCCACATGCATGGCAGGGGACACGGCAACAGAAAAACCGCGGTTCACGGGTGGTCCCGTGCCGCGGCGTTCCTGATCTCGGGTCTCGCTCCTTCCCGAAAGGGGAAGGAGAGGGGCCTCAGAAGCCCTCGCGCTCCAGGCGCTTGCGCTCCACCTTGCGGGCCCGGCGAACAGCCTCGGCGGCCTCGCGGGCGCGGCGCTCGGAGGGCTTCTCGTAATGCCGGCGGAGCTTCATCTCGCGGAACACGCCCTCGCGCTGGAGCTTCTTCTTCAGCGCCTTGAGGGCCTGATCGACATTGTTGTCACGAACGACGACCTGCACGCGGCTCGGTCCTCCTGGGTTCGAATGGGGAAAAATCGAAGATGTGCCGAAGCACGGGCGATTCGCCCGGTCTTCAGGAGCGGCGCCGATACCACGTTCTGCCGACGCGAGGAAAGCCCTTCCGAACGGAGGCGCGGGGGCTAAATGGGAGCACATCCCTCGGAGCCCCCGTATGGCCATCCTCAAGATCGCGCGAATGGGGCACCCGGTGCTGCTTCGGCACGCGGACCCCGTGCCGGACCCGACCGCGCCGGAGATCCGGCGACTGGCCGAGGACATGATCGAGACCATGCTGGACGCCAGCGGCCTCGGCCTCGCGGCGCCGCAGGTCCATGTGCCGCTGCGCCTCTTCGTGGTGCGGGAAGGCGAGGGCGGGCGGGCGCTGATCAACCCGGTGGTGGAACCCCTGGGCGAGGCGGTAGAGCCTGGCTGGGAGGGCTGCCTGTCCATTCCCGGCCTGCGGGGCAGCGTGATGCGGGCGCGCCGGGTCAGCTGGCGCGCCGTGGGGTTGGATGGGGAAGCCCTGGCCGGCGAGGCGGAGGCACTGGGCGCGCGCGTCCTGCAACATGAATACGACCACCTCGAAGGCGTGATGTACCCGATGCGGATGACCGACCTGTCGCTGCTGGGCTTCAACGAAGAGCTGGCCCGCGCTGCGGCGGCGGCCCGGCCGGCGGCGGAGAATGAGCATTGAGCCTGGACATTGAACGCAGCCCGGAGCGCGACGCGGCGCTGCGGGCGGCCCTGCCGCACGTGGCGGCGCTTGGCTGGACGCGCGCAGCCCTGGCAGCCGGGCTGCGCGACCTCGGCGAGCCGGCCGAGGCGGCGGAATGGCTCTTTCCGGCCGGGCCGGTGAGCGCGCTGGAAGCCTGGTGCGACCTGGCCGACCGCGACATGGCGGCCGCTGCCCCGCCGGTGCCGGGCAAGGTGTCGGCCGCGGTGCGCAACCTGATCGCCCTGCGGCTGCAACAGGCAGCGCCGCACAAGGAAGCGGTGCGCCGGGGGCTGGCCGTGCTGGCGCTGCCCTGGAACGCCCGGGCTGCCGCGCGCACCGCGGCGCGCACGGCCAGCGCAATCTGGTACGCGGCCGGCGACACTTCCGCCGACTTCTCCTGGTACACGCGCCGCGCGACCTTGGCCGCGCTCTACGGCTCGGTTCTCGCGTACTGGATGGCCGACGACTCCGACGGGGCGAGCGCGACGCTGGACTTCCTCGACCGGCAGATGGCGCGGTTAGGAAGGCTACAAAGGCGGCGGGCGGCCTGATGCGAGTTCGCATGGCATTTCCGCAACGGGCCGCAACCCGTTGTGTAATCGTATGTAGCCCGGCTTCGTTCTTGCTGGGCAAAGCTCTCGAAGGCAGCGTATAGGCTCGACCAGGGGGCAAGGGGGTTTGCTCCCGATCCAACCGTTCGGAGTTATCGGCCGCGATGATGCCGTCTCGCTTCCTCTTTGCCGGCCTGGCTGCTGCCCTTGTTGGGTCTGCCGTGCCCGCCTTTGCCCAGACCGCCTGCCTGCAGCCTGCCGAAAGGGCGGCCTTCGACGTCCGCGCCCTGCAGAGCCAGGTGATGGTGGTGGCGCTCGCCTGCGGTGAGCAGGACCTGTACAACGCCTTCGTGACGCGCCACTCGCGTGAGCTGGGCGGCGCCTTCCGCACCATCTCGACCAGCTATCGCCGTGCCGGGGGGCAGAAGGCGGTGGACGGTTACATCACCAACCTGGCCAACGCGCAGTCCCAGGACGGCATCCGCCAGGGCACGAACTTCTGCGCCAATGCCCGCCCGATGCTGCAGGCGGCGATCGCGGCCCCGACCGAGACCGGTCTGGCGGAAGTGGCCAAGGCCAACAACCTGTCCAACCCGCACGGCCGCCCGGACTGCCCGGCGACGCCGGCTGCCGCGACCTCCACCCGTCGCGCCTCGGCGCCGGCGAACCGCACGCGGCAGGCCACTCCGGCCGCTCGGGTGCGCCAGGCTTCCGCCACGACCCGCTGAGTCACGGCTCCTCCCCTTCTTCCCGGAGGGGACAGACACTGGATCAGGGCGCCTTCGGGCGCCCTTTTTCATGTCCGGATTGCCGAATGGTGGTGCTCGGCGACCCGCGCGGTGGGGAGGGCTCGGCCTGCGCCGCGGCGAAGGCGGCCAGACGCGGGTAAGGCAGCCTGTCGCGACCTCGCCGGCTCAGCCTCGTGATCAAAGGAAAAGGGCCGGTCCTCGCGGACCGGCCCCTCCCTCGAAGGTCGCGTGTGGTCTGCGCGGATCAGCGCAGGATGATTTCCACGCGGCGGTTCTGCGGCTCGCGCACGCCGTCAGCGGTGGCGACCAGGGGGCGGCTCTCGCCGAAGGCCTGGATCGACATCTCCGAGCGGCTGATGCCCTGGCGCGCCAGCTCGGCGGCTACGGCCTCGGCCCGGCGCTGGGACAGGCGCTGGTTGTACTGCGGCGTGCCCGAACGGTCGGCGTGGCCGGCCACCTCGATGCGCGTCGAGGACACCCGGCGCGCGTTCTGCGCGGCCTCGGAGATGATCTGACGGGCGCGGTCGGTCAGGTCCGCACGATCCCAGTCAAAGAACACCAGGTAGGTGCGGGCCGGGGCCGGCTGCTGGCTGACCGGCGGCGGCGCCACCGGCGTCGCCACGGCGGCCGGGGTGTAGAGCGCGTAGCGCAGGCCCAGCATCGCCGAGTGGTTGTTCGGCTGGTCCACCTCGAACTTGCCGCGGCTCACCACGCCACCCTGCGGGTTGCGCACCTGGCCGTCGAAGCGGCCCTGCAGCTGGCCCATGTAGCGGTACTCGGCCGTCAGCGAGAGGCCGGGCACGGCGGTGATCGGGAAGGCCAGACCGGCGATGCCCTGATAGGCGAAGTGGCCGACGCGATCGTCGATGTCCACCGTGTTGCCGCCCGCCACCAGGCGGGTGCCGCGGACGTCCAGGTCGTTCCAGATGTAGCCGGCGCCACCACCGATATAGGGCACGACGGGGATCGGCATCTGCGGGAACCAACGCGGCAGCTGGAAGTCGTAGAAGGCGTTCGCCATCACGCCGTACTGCTGCTGCTCGCCGTTGAAGTTGCGGAACGCGGAGGACGCGCCGCCGCCGTTGCGACCGGGGAAGCCGCCGAGCTTGTCGAGGTCGTTGTAGCGGTAGCTGCCCTCGATTTCCGCCCGCACGCCGTTGCCGAAGCCCCAGCCCAGCGACACGACGCCGGCGAAGCCTTCGTTGAAGTCGATGTTGCCCTGGCGGCTGGCGCGGGTGGTGTCGAAGTAGGTGGCGTTGCCGCCCTGGGCCGTCATGTTGCGATGGTCGAGATGGTTCCACCCGGCGCCGGCACCGATGTACAGGCCCGTCACGGGCTGCGCGGCGGCGGTGGGCAGCCAGCTGGACTGCGCCATCGCAGCGGTCGGAGCGGACAGCACGGTAGCGGCGAGAAGTGCCTGGCGAAGCTTCATTTGGAGTTAACCCTAGCGAGTTCTATCGGGGGCAAAATTGCATGGGTAAGAATGTGGACGAACTCACCAGGTTGCGAGGCAGGCAGGTCCTTCGCCGCTTCTCCCTGCCTGTTGCATCCCTGCCACAGGCGCCCCGTCAGAACCCGGCACCCTCCGCGGCGAGATAGGCCGCTTCCGCCGGCGCGCTGTGCCGCCCCAGCACGGCGTTGCGATGGGGAAAGCGGCCGAAGCGGCGGATCACCTGCCAGTGCCGCCACGCGAAATCCACCATGCCGCCCGGTGCGGCCATGCCGGGCGCGTCGCGCAGCCCTTCGAACAGGACGACGGACAGGTCCTGCTCGGCCATCGCTTCGGAATGCTCGAAAGGCAGGTACAGGAAGGCGCGCTGCACGGGCGTGAGCCGGAGGTCGAAGCGCCGCTCCAGCACCGCCCGGCGAGCCTGCTGCCGGGCCGCCGGATCGGCGGCAAAGGCCTCCGGGCTGCCGCGGTGCAGGTTGCGGGGCAGCTGGTCCAGCAGCAGCACCAGGGCGAGGGCGCCTTCGGGCGCTTCGCCCCAGGCATCCAGCGCACCTGCTGCGGCCGAGGCGGCGGCCTCGCCCAGTTCGCGGCGCAGACCCGCGTCGAAGGCGTCGTCGCGCTGAAACCAGACCTGCCGGGAGGCGTGCGGATTCCCGGCAAACCAGAGATCCAGCACCCTTTGGGGCAAGGTCATGCCGCCGCCTTCGCTGCGCGCGGGCTCAGCCGGGCCTGCGGGCTGGCGGGGCCTGGACCTCGAGTGGGACATCCAGGCCGAACCAGGTGACCTCCTCCGCCACCAGGTCCAGCATCCAGCCCGTGCTTCCCGCCACCGGCAGATCAAAGGTCAGACGGATGGTTTCCCCCGGTTCCACGGGGCGCGAGGCCATCCGGACCCGCCGGAAGTCGCGCTCCAGCCCGCCTCCCGCGACCCTCCGCATCACCCCGAGATTGACGCTGCCGACCCCGCTCCCGCCGGGCAGCCAGCGGAACGGCCCGAGGTTGCGCACCTCCACCGACACGGCAATCTGCTCACCCAGCGGCGCGGCGGTCGCGGATACGGCTGCCAGCGGTTCGGGGCGCTGCGCTGCGGTTCGGGGAATTTCACGGCTGCTGGGCGCAGTCGACCCGGGCTCGGGCGCTGCCGCCTTCGGCGGTGCGGCGGTCTTCCCGGCCGGCAGGGTCGCTGCTGTTGCAGCGGCAGGCTTGGCCGGCGTCGCGGGCTTGGTGGGTGCCGGGGGCTTGGCCGGGCCGCCGGCCGGCGGTGCCTTGGCCGCGGTGGCTGGAGGCTTGGCGGCGGTTTCGGCGCCCGCAGCAGCGGGCTTCGCGGCCGGGGCGGGCTTGCCCCCACGGTGCAGCACGAAGCAGCGCATGTTCTCGATCCAGGGATCGAGCCGGGCAAAGACGCGTTCCACGGTGGCCGGGGAGGGCTGGCCCTTCGCTTCCACCCGCGCGGCCTCGGCGGTGAACTCCGGCAAGGACAGCAGCAGCGGCAGGTTCGGCACCACCGCCACCTCGCACCGCTCGAAGCCGGCCACCTGGGCCAGCGGCCAGATTTCCTCCAGCACCACGTCGTTCTCGATAACGCCGTGTTGCCGCATCTCGGTTTGCGAGGCGGGGGAGCGGGAATGCCGCGGTCCGGGTTCAATGAACACCGCCCGGCCGCCGGGCGACAGGACGCGGAACATCTCCCCCAGCACGGTGGCCTGGTCGTGCACGTGGTGGAACACGTCGTAGCAGACCACGCGGTCCACCGACTGGTCCTCCACCGGCACCTTGCCCCCGGTGATCTGCGCGTGCCGGATCCTGGTGGCGATCTGCGGCATGTGCACCGCCGTGTAGGCGACGGACTTGGCCAGGGCGGTGGCGGACACGTCGACGCCGACCACCTCCAGCCCCTGCTGCGCGAGCGCCCGGGACAGCCAGCCCGTGCCGCAGCCGTAGTCCATCACCCGCTGGCCGGGCTGGGCGTCCAGCAACTGCATCGCCAGCGTCATCTTGCGCAGCATGTCGCGCGCCATGCCGGGATCGCCCACCGGCTTGCGGAACTGCGGGTCGTGCAGCGGCACGGCGGCGTAGTAGCGGTCGGCCCGGTCGGCATGCACCTCGGGGTCTACGGACGCCATCAGCCGGCGGACATCGATCGACCCGTCCGCGCCCACGAAGCTGTCCGCGTCCTTCACCTGCCATTCCGTCATGCCGCATCTCCCGAACCGCGCGCGATGGTGCGGTGCGGCAGCCGGTTCGGCAACGCCTTGTCGCGGGGGATACCCCCCACCCATCTGGGGAACCCAGGAATCGGGAAAGCGGAAACGATGATCGAACTCTGGAGCTGGCCGACGCCGAACGGCCACAAGGTGCATATCGCGCTGGAGGAGCTGGAACTGCCCTATCGCGTGGTGCCCGTGAACATCGGTGCCGGCGAGCAGTTCCGCCCGGAATTCCTGGCGATCACGCCCAACCACCGCATCCCCGCGATCGTCGACCTCGACGGGCCAGGTGGGCAGCGCGTCCAGCTCTTCGAGAGCGGCGCCATCCTGATCTACCTGGCCGAGAAGGCCGGCAAGCTGATCCCGGCCGACCCGGTGGCGCGCCTCGCCTGCCTGCAATGGCTGATGTTCCAGATGGGCGGGGTCGGGCCAATGTTCGGCCAGTACGGCCACTTCACCAACTACGCCCCCGAGCCGATCCCCTATGCCCGGGAACGCTACGGCAACGAGGTCAAGCGGCTGCACCGCGTGCTGGACAAGCGCCTGTCGGAGGCCGAGTGGCTGGCCGGCGACGAGTATTCCATTGCCGACATCGCCACCTTCCCCTGGCTGCGCAACCCGGAACGGCGCGGCATCGACCTGGCCGACTATCCCGGGGTGCAGCGCTGGTTCCAGGCGATCGCCGCTCGCCCCGCCGTGCAGCGCGGGGTGGAGGTGCTGGCCGACCGCCAGCGTCAGGGGCCGATCTCCGATGCCGAGCGCGAGGTGATGTTCGGCAAGACGCAGTTCACCGCGCGATGACCGCGGCGCTGGACCACCTCGTGGTCGGCTGCGCCACCCTGGAACAGGGCGAGCGCTGGGCGCGCGAGGTGCTTGGGGTGGCGGCCGCCGGGGGCGGGGCGCATCCGGGCTGGGGGACGCATAACCGGTTGGTCGGCATGGGGCCGGAGCTTTACCTGGAGCTGATCGCCCCGGACCCAGCCCAGGCGCCCGCGCCGCCGCGTTCCTTCGGCCTGGGCAGTCCGGCAGTGCGGGAGGCGATCCGCGACACGCCGGCGCTGCTGACCTTCGTGGCCCGCACCGCCGGGCTGGTTGCCCTGACGGAGCAACTGGGCGGCGCCGCCGGCGAGGCGCTGGCGATGTCGCGCGGCGAGTTGCACTGGCGTTTCGCTGCGCCGCCGGATCCGATGGGTGGGCTGCTGCCCTGCCTGATCGAGTGGCCCGGCGGCGTGTCCGCCGCGACGCGGCTGCCGGATTCCGGGCTGCGGCTGCGCGACCTCGTGGCCGAGCACCCCGATCCTGCCGGCCTCGATCAGGCCCTGGCGGCGCGCGGGGTGGGCGGGATCGCCGTCCGGCCCGGTCCGGCCCCCGTGCTGCGCGCGACGCTCTTGCGGCCTGACGGCAGGGTTGTGGTGCTGGCAACGGGCTGAAGCGGGGCGCCGCAGCCCGGCGAGACCGGGTGGGCAGCGCCGGCCGGCAGGAGGGCTCACGGGATGCCGGCCTGCCATGGACAACCTTTACGCGCAGGTGCAACGATCTCTGCGCTTCCGCGGTTGGTCGTAGACGCGTTATGTGCTAGGGAAACAAGATGGGACGGGTCCTCGCGGCTCCTGCCAAACGGCCTGCGGTAGGGAGCAAGGAAGCGTGAGTGCACGCATCCTCGTGGTGGACGACATTGCGACCAACCTCCACCTGCTGGAGGCCCGCCTGCGCGCGGAATACTACGAGGTGGCCCTGGCCAATTCCGGTTTCCTGGCCCTTCGCCTGGCGGAGGAATGGAACCCGGACGTCATCCTGCTGGACGTGATGATGCCGGGCATGGATGGCTACGAGGTCTGCCGCCGGCTCAAGGCGCGGCCGGGAACCGCGCATATCCCAGTGGTGATGATCACCGCCCTGGTGGACCAGATGGAGCGGGTGCGCGGCCTGGAAGCCGGCGCCGACGACTTCCTGTCCAAGCCCGTGGACCATGCCACGCTGTTTGCCCGGCTGCGTGCCCTGCTGCGCACCAAGCAGGTGCTGGACGCCTTCCGGATTCGTTCGGAAACCGCGGAGGATCTCGGGCTGCAGCGGCCCGACGAGCCGCCCGTCAGCGTGTCCGGCGCCAAGGCGCTGATTGCCACGGAGGACCGCGACGAGGCGCGGCACCTGGAGGAGGTGCTCGGCGCCGACGGCATCGTGTCGGTGATCGCCACCGACACGGGCGTGGCCTGGGAATGGCTGATCGGGACGGATTTCGACCTGGCGGTGCTGAGCCTGTCGCTGGATGCGGGGGAAGGGCTGCGCTTCGCGTCCCGCCTACGGGCCCAGGGTGCCACGCGCGACCTGCCCGTGCTGCTGATCGCGAATCCGGATCAGCGCAACCAGGTGCTGCGCGGCTTCGACCTCGGCGCCAACGACCACGTGCTGCGGCCGGTCGGCCCCAACGAGCTGCGCGCCCGCGCCCGCAACCAGATCCGCCGTAAACGTTACCAGGACCAAGTGCGGGCCGACCTGCAGCGCTCGCTGGAAATGGCGGTGACGGACAGCCTGACGGGGCTGCGCAACCGGCGCTACGCCAACCGCCACCTGGAAAGCCTGCTGCGCACCAATGGCGCCACCGTGCTGCTGCTGGATGTCGACCACTTCAAGCTGGTCAATGACACCTACGGCCATGCCTGCGGCGACGTGGTGCTGCGGGCGGTGGCCGATCGCCTGCGCCAGCATGTCCGGGCCGTGGACGTGGTGGCCCGCTACGGCGGCGAGGAATTCCTGGTGATCCTGTCGGACAACAGCCAGACCGACGCGCAGATGGTGGGGGAGCGGCTGCGGCAGGCGATCTGTGGCAGCCCCGTGCTGAACACCGGGCAGGCGCTGACCGTGACCGTGAGCATCGGCTGCGCCACCGCCACGCCCGGCAACAGCGTGGAAGCGCTGCTGGGACTGGCGGATGCGGCGCTGTACCGCGCCAAGGCGGCAGGACGGAACCGGCTGGTGATGGCCGCGGACGACGCGCTGGCCTGAACACCCCGCGCGCCCGTCAGGGCGCGGCTGCGCCGGACATGCCAGCGCATCGCGAGGCTGCCCCGCACCGGGGAAGCCGGGGCAGGAGCCCCGGCGCCAGCCGTGTTACTTGATCTTGGCTTCGCGGAAGACGACGTGCTTGCGCGCCACCGGGTCGTACTTCTTCATCTCGAGCTTGCCCGTGGTGTTCCGGGTGTTCTTGTTGGTCACGTAGAAGTAGCCGGTTTCGGCACTGCTCACGAGCCTGATCTGGATGGTGTTGGACTTGGCCATGTCTGGGATTCCGCGGCGGGCCGGCGGGCAATGCCCGGGCCGTTGAAACGGCGCAACCTAGCCAGACCTGCCGTCGCGTCAAGCGCTTCGGGCATCGTGCAGCCCGGCGATGCGGTGCACGCAGGCAGGATCAACGCAGCAGGGCGGCGCGATACGCCTCGGGCGTGACCAGCAGGGCGGTGGCGGCCTGCAGGTCGGCCTCGCGCCCCTCGGCTGGCGGACAGGCGCCGCGCAGCGCCGCGACCTCGCTGGTCAGCACCGGCACGCGGGCGGCGCGCTGGCGTTCCAGCACCGGCAGCAGGGGTGGGTCGCCGCGCCCCAGCCTTGCCAGGGCCTGCGCCGTGGCCTCCGCTCCGCCGCTGGTGCAGAGGGCAGGGATCACCCCCAGGGCCTGCAGCGGCCAGCCGGAGGGGGCCAGGATGCGGCTCCAGGACAAGGACAGCTCAGCCCCGTTGGGCAGGGGGATCAGGATCTGGATCAGCCCCTTGCCCATCGTGGCGCTGCCCACCACCACCGCGCGCCCACGGTCGGCCAGGGCCGCCGCCACGATCTCGGCGGCCGAGGCGGTGCGCCCATCCACCAGCACCGCGATCGGCCGGGCCTGGGCCAGGTCCTCGCCGGGGGCGTCCCAGGCGCGGCGGGAATCGGGGTGGCGACCGTCGGTGCGGGCGATCAGCCCGGTGGCCAGAAAGGCGCCGGCCACCCGCACCGCCTCGCGCACCAGCCCGCCGCGATTGCCGCGCAGGTCCAGCACGATGCCGCGCGGCGCCGGCTCCCGCTCGAAACCCGCCAGCAGCGCCTGGGCGAGCTGGTCCTGGGTGGCCGAGGAGAAGGCCGAGAGCCGCAGCAACAGCAGGTCGTCCCGCCGTTCCGCGTGCACGGTGACGGGGGCCAGCATCACCCGGCGCAGCGTCACGGTGCGGCGGCCGCGCCCGCGCAGCAGCACCAGCCGCACGCCCGTGCCCGGCGGTCCTTCCAGCAGCGCTGCCGCGGCCGCGGGGTCCTCCACCGGCGTGCCGTCCACCGAGAGCAGCCGATCCCCCACCCGCAGCCCCAGCGCTTCCGCCGGACCGCGCGGGAGGACCTCGGCCACAGACACGCCGCGCGGGCCGGGTTCCAGCCGCAGCCCCACCCCGGCCGTGCCGAAGCGGCGGTCGCGCGCCGTGCCAGCCGCCGCGGGCGACAGGTAGCGGCTATAGGGATCGAGGTGGTTGAAGATCTCGTCGAACACCGCCTGCAGCAGGCCGTCCAGCCCACCGCGGCGCAGCGGCGGCGAGGCGTTCCAGGCCGTCTCCAGCAGCCAGGTCAGCGCCTCGGCCGCATCCGCCGGCCCGCGCCCGGCGAGCCGCTGCCCGATCTCCCGCCCCGCGGAAGACAGCACCAGCACGCCGTCGCGCAACTCGGTCGACAGGGCAGGGTCGACGGCCGCCAGGCCGCGCAACCCCCAGAGCGACAAATCGCGGGCATCGGTGGCTTCCAGGTGGCGGTCGCGGATCTCGGTGAAGCCGGCGGTCAGGGTGTCCACCGCCGCAAGCCGCGGAAAGGGCGCCGCCTGCGCCCAGGCCGTCCCGGCCAGACCCCAGTCCGGCGCCGCCGGCGCCCCGAGGATCAGCGCCGCGGCGAGGAGCGCGCCTTGGAACCAGTGGCGCGCGGTCCGGTCCGCCGGCGCGACGCTCCTTGCGGGTTGGGGCTCTGCAGGATGTGAAAGGTCAGGCTGCCGGTCAGCGGCACGGCCTCGAACAGCCGCACGTCCACGGGCTGCCCCAGCGAGAAGGTGATGCCGGTCCGCCGGCCCACCACGCGCCGTGCGCCTTCCTCGTGGTCCCATCGGTCGTCCGGAAGTGAAGGCAGGGGAACGATTCCGCTGGCTCCGTTCCCTTCCAGGGTGACGAAGAGGCCGAAGCGTGTCACCCCGGAAATGCGCGCTTCGAACTGCGCTCCCACGTGGTCTGCCATGTACGCAGCGAGGTAGCGGTCCACCGCGTCGCGTTCGGCCAGGGCGGCACGGCGTTCCGTGCGGGTGATGTGCTCGGCGGTTTCCGGGAAATGCGCCGCTTCTTCCGCCGTCAGCCCGTCGGGGCCGAGGCGCAGGCCGGACACCAGGGCGCGGTGTACCAGCAGGTCGGCGTAGCGGCGGATCGGGCTGGTGAAATGCGCGTAGCGGGCCAGGGCCAGGCCGAAATGGCCGATGTTGTCGGGCGCGTAGGCAGCCTGCGACTGGGCGCGCAGCACCGTCTCGTTCACCAGCCGCTCCTCGGGGCGGTCGCGCACCTCGTCCAGCAGGCGGTGGAAGTCGCGCGGACGCAGCTCGTTGCCCGGCGGCAGCTTGAGGTCGAAACTGCCCAGGAACTCCCGCAGCCCTTCTAGCTTCACGTCCGAGGGGCGGTCGTGCACCCGGTACATGCAGGGCTGGTGCAGCCGTTCCAGCTCCTCGGCGGCGCAAACATTGGCGGCTACCATGAACTCCTCGATCAGCTTGTGGCTGTCGAGGCGCTCGCGCGGGGTGATGGCCAGCACCTTGCCATCGTCGCTCAGCACCACCTTCCGCTCCGGCAGGTCCAGGTCCAGCGTGCCGCGCTTCTCGCGGGCGCCGAGCAGGGCGCCGAAGGCGCCGTAAAGCGCGTCGAAGCGCGGCTCGCCGCGGTTGCGGGCGTCCTGCACGGCCTCGTAGGTCAGCCGGGCGGAGGAGCGCATGATGCCGCGGCCGAAGCGGTGTTCCTGCTTGCGGCCCTCGGCGTCGAACCGCATCCGCACGAAGAGGCAGCCGCGGTCCTCGTCCGGCCGCAGCGAGCACCAGCCGTTGCTCAGCGCCTCCGGCAGCATCGGCACCACGCGGTCGGGGAAGTAGACGCTGTTGCCGCGATCCGCCGCGGTGCGGTCCAGCGGCTTGCCGGGGCGGACGTAATGAGAAACGTCGGCGATGGCCACGATCACCGTCCAGCCCTCGCCGTCGGGCTCGGCAAACACCGCGTCGTCGAAGTCGCGCGCGTCCTCGCCGTCGATGGTGACGAGGGGGATGTCGCGCAGGTCCTCGCGCCCTTCCGGGCCGACGCCGCGGGCCCGCTCGGCCTCGCGCAGCGTGTCGTCGTCGAACTCGGCGGGGATGCCGTGGGCGTGGATGCAGAGCATCGACACGGCGCGCGGCGCGTCCATGCGGCCCAGCCGTTCCACCACGCGCGCGGGGCGCGGGCCGAGGCCGTAGCCGGGCAGGGGCTCGGCCAGCACCAGCTCGCCATCCTCGGCACCGGCATTCTCCCCGGGCGGCACCGACCAGTCGGCGCGGGCGCGGCGGTCCACGGGGCGGATCATGCTGCTCTCGAACAGGCCGAGGATGCGGGAGGTGCCGCTTTCCGCCAAGCGCTTGAGGGTGCGCCCTTCGTACTTGTCGCGGCCGATCGGCTTCAGCCGCGCCAGCACCCGCTCGCCTGGCGCCAGGGCGGGCTGCCCCTTGGGCTCGGCATGCATGTAGACCAGCGGCCGGCCGTCGCCGTCCCAGTTCACCGGGCGGGCGAGGGGATCGCCGTCCGGGTCGGTGCCGAAGACCTCCACGATGGCGGTGTCGGGCAGCGAGGCCGGGTGGCGGAAGGAGCGCTTGCCGGCGGGCGCCGCGGTGGCCGCCGTTCTCAGCTCCCGCAGCAGGTCGCGCAGGGCCGGGCGCTGGGTGACGCCCAGGCCGAAATGCCGGACGATCTCGCTCTTGCTGACCTTGCCGCCGGCGTCGCGCAGGAAAGCCACCAGCGCGTCCCGGCTGGGTAGGGCGGCCGGCTCACCGTCGGGCGGTGGGGCAGGGCGGCGCCGGGCGCTGTTCTGCGGACCCGCCGCGGCGCGGCTGCGCGGCGGCCCTTTCACCGTGACGTGGCCGGAGCCGGGGCCACGCGAAATCCGCCGCGCCATGTCGGTTCTTCCCCCTTACCCGGTCGGCGCCTTGGCCGTGGCCTTGCGGGCGGGCGCCTTCTTGGCCGCGGTTGCCTTGCCGCGGGCCGGTGTCGCCTTGGCCTTGCTCGCGGCCGGGCGGGCCTTGGCGGCTGCGGGCTTGGCCGCGGCGGCGCGGGCAGGCTTCTCGGCGGCTTCCGCGGCCGGGCGGGCGGCGGCGCGCTTGGCCGGCGCCTTGCGGGCACCGCCACGGGGCGGCAGCACCTTGCCCTTCTCGGCCAGCAGCGCCACGGCCTGGTCCAGGGTGAAGTCCTCGGCCTGGACGCCCCGCGGCAGGCTGGCCACCAGCTGCCCGTGCTGGGCATAGGGGCCGAAGCGGCCGCGGCGAATCTCCACCGGCGCCCCGTCCTTCGGGTGCTCGCCCAGGATCACCGAGCGCGGCTTGGCATCGGCCAGCAGCGTCACGGCGCGGTTGAGCCCGACGGTCAGCACGTCGTCGTCCTTGTCCAGCGACTTCGACAGCGCCCCCATCTTCAGATAGGGCCCGAAGCGGCCGAGATTGGCGCTGATCTCCTCGCCCGTCTCGGGATGCAGCCCGACGATGCGGGGCATGGAGAGCAGGGCCAGGGCCCGCTCCAACGTCACCCCTTCGGGGTCCATGCCGCGCGGCAGGCTGGCGCGGCGCGGCTTGGTGGGCTTGCCCTTGGCATCCGTGCCGGGCTCACCGAGCTGGACATAGATGCCGTAGGGGCCGCGCCGCATGGACACGGTCTGCCCGTCCGGGCCGGCGCCCAGCTCGCGCTCGGCAAAGGCGCCGGTGTCCTCGCCCTCGGCACCGGGCGCGATCAGCGGGCGGGTGTAGCGGCATTCCGGGTAGTTGGAGCAGCCGATGAAAGCGCCGGTCCGCCCCAGCCGCAGCCCCAGCCGCCCGGTGCCGCAATTCGGGCAGAGGCGCGGGTCGCTGCCGTCATCGGCGGGCGGGAAGAAGTGCGGGCCGAGATCCTCGTCCAGCGCGTCGATCACGTCGCTGATCTTGAGGTCCTTGGTGGCCCCCACGGCGACGGAAAAGGCGTCCCAGAACTCGTGCATCACCGCTCGCCAGTCGGCCCGGCCGCCGCTGATGTCGTCCAGCTTTTCTTCCAGCGCGGCGGTGAAGCCGGTGTCCACGTAGCGCTCGAAGAAGGAGACCAGGAAGGCCGTGACCAGGCGGCCGCGGTCTTCCGGCTGGAAGCGGCGCTTGTCCAGCTTGACGTAATCGCGGTCCTGCAGGGTTTGCAGCACGGAGGCGTAGGTGGAGGGCCGGCCGATGCCGAGCTCCTCCATCTTCTTGACCAGCGAGGCTTCGGAATAGCGCGGCGGCGGCTGGGTGAAGTGCTGGTCCGCCCGGACCTCGCCGCGCTTCAGCGGGTCCTTCTCGGACATCGGCGGCAGGACGCGGCTGTCGGGGTCGTCGTCCAGCGGCGCGTTTTCGGGCGCGTCGTCCACGTCCTCCCGGTACAGCTTCAGGAAGCCGTCGAAGGCGATCACCGAGCCGGTGGCGCGCAGCCGGGTGCGGCCGGACTCGTCGGCGATGTCGGCCGTGGTCTGGTCCAGCTCGGCCGAGGCCATCTGGGACGCCACGGCGCGCTTCCACACCAGTTCATACAGGCGGCGCTGGTCGGGGTTCAGGTAACGGGCCACGTCGCCGGGTGTGCGGGCCACGTCGGTGGGGCGCACTGCCTCGTGCGCTTCCTGGGCGTTCTTGGCCTTGGAGGTGTATTCGCGCGGCGCGGAGGGCAGGTAGTCCGGGCCGATCTCGCCCTTCACGTGGTCGCGAATGGCGTCGATCGCCTCGCGCGACATCTGCACGCCATCGGTCCGCATATAGGTGATCAGGCCGACCGTCTCGCCGCCGATCTCCACGCCCTCATACAACTGCTGCGCCAGCCGCATCGTGGCCTGGGCGCCGAAGCCGAGCTTGCGCGAGGCTTCCTGCTGCAGCGTCGAGGTGGTGAAGGGCGCCTGCGGGTTGCGGCGGACGCGCTTCTTCTCCACCGAGAGCACGGAGAAGCTGCCGGCTTCCACCGCCGCCTTGGCGCGGGTGGCCGCGGCCTCGTCCGGCAGGTCGAACTGGTCCAGCCGCTTGCCGTCCAGGTGGGTCAGGCGGGCGTTGAAATGGGCGCCGATCGGGGTCGCGAAGCGGCCTTCCACCGTCCAGTATTCGCGCGGCTTGAAGACCTCGATCTCGGCTTCCCGCTCGCAGATCAGGCGCAGCGCCACGGACTGCACCCGGCCGGCGGAGCGCGAGCCCGGCAGCTTGCGCCACAGCACCGGCGACAGGGTGAAGCCCACCAGGTAGTCCAGCGCGCGGCGCGCCAGGTAGGCGTCGATCAGCGGCACGTCGAGGTCGCGCGGGTGCTCGATCGCGTACTGGACGGCGCGCTTGGTGATCTCGTTGAAGGTGATGCGGTGGACTTCCACGCCCTTCAGCAGGCGCTTCTGTTCCAGCATCTCCCGGACGTGCCAGGAGATCGCCTCGCCCTCACGGTCGGGGTCGGTGGCCAGGAACAGGCGCTTGGCGCCCTTCAGCGCCGCGGCGATCTCGCGCACCTGCTTCTCGCCCCGGTCCTCCGAGGACCAGTCCATGGCGAAGTCCTGCTCCGGCCGCACGGAGCCGTCCTTGGCGGGAAGGTCGCGGACATGGCCGAAGGAGGCGATGACCTTGTAGCCGTCACCCAGGTACTTGTTGATGGTCTTCGCCTTGGCGGGCGACTCGACGACGACGACATCGGTCATGGAATGGTCAGGTGCCCTCTCGGCCCGGAACGGCGGACCGGACGATGCGGTTGCCGGGCAGCATTTCCACCCTGCCCGAGAGTTCCAGGTCCAGCAGCATGGCTTGGGCGGTGGCGGGCGACAGGTGGCAGCGGCGCAGCACTTCGTCAACCTGGACGGGGGAATGACCAATCAGCTCAAGAAGTTGGCTGGTCTCGTCCCCCCCGCAGTCACGTTCCGCGGAGGGATGCGGCACGGCGGGTGCGGCACGGGCCGGTTCGGGCCGGGGCCGGAACAGCGGCACGGGATGCGGCGAATCCGGCAGGGTTTCCAGCACGTCCGCCGCCCGCTCGCACAGGTGCGCGCCCTGGCGCAGCAGGTCGTTGGACCCCTGGCAGCGCGGGTCCAGCGGCGAGCCGGGCACGGCGTAGACTTCCCGCCCGGCCTCGATCGCCAGCCGGGCGGTGATCAGCGTGCCGGAGCGCAGCGCCGCCTCCACCACGGCCACGCCCAGGCTCAGCCCGGCCACCACGCGGTTGCGGCGGGGAAAGTGCCGGGCCAGGGGGGCGGTGCCCAGCGGCGCCTCGGCCACCAGGGCGCCGCGCTCGGCGATGGCGTCCTGCAGCCGGGCGTTCTCCGGCGGATAGGCCACGTCCAGGCCGCCGGGCAGCGCCGCCACCGTTTGCCCCGCGCGCAGGGCACCGGCATGCGCCGCGGCGTCGATGCCGCGCGCCAGGCCGGAGGTGACGGTGAGGCCCGCCGCCGCCAGCCCCTGCGCCAGTTCCTCGGCGATGCGCCGCCCGCCGGCGGAGGCGTTGCGGGCGCCCACCACCGCGACCTGCCGGGCCGAGAGCACCGCCGGGTCGCCCAGCACGGCCAGCACCACCGGGGCGTCCTCCAGCAGGGCCAGCAGCGGCGGGTAGTCCGGCTCGCCCCAGAGCAGGAAGCGCCCGCCCATCCGGCGCACCGCGTCGTGCTCCCGGGCGATCTCGCCGGCCTCGGGCAGGCGGAAGGGGGTGTTGCGCTGCGCGGACCAGCCGGGCAGCGCCGCCACCGCCGCGGCGCCCGAACCGTAGCGGTCCAGCAGCCGGCGGAAGGTGAGGGGACCGATCCCGTCCGTGCGGGCCAGCCGCAGCCGGGCCAGCAGCTCGGCCTCGGTCACGGGCGGCGTTCTTTCCCCGGGTTCTTCCCCTGGCCGATGCGCGGCTCGGTGCCGGCCAGCAGGCGCTCGATATTGGCGCGATGGCGGGACACCACGTAGAGCGCGATGGCCGCCACGGGCGTGGCCAGCGGCGCCCCGCCGATCCAGGCGGCCGGCAGGATGGCGGCCAGCATCCCGGCCATGCCGCCGGCCGAGGAGATCCGCGTCAGCTTGGCCACGAGGAGCCACACGGCGGCGGCGGTAAGGAAGATCGGCCAGCCCAGCGCCAGGAACGCCCCCAGGGCGGTGGCCACGCCCTTGCCGCCGCGGCCGCCCAGCCAGGGCGGATGGCAGTGGCCGAGCACCGCGCCGATCGCCGCCAGCCCGGCCACCGCGCCGCCCTGCGGGCCCAACCAGGCCGCCGCGATCCACACCGCCGCGGCGCCCTTCAGCCCGTCCAGCAGCAGCGTCGCCGCCGCCAGCGCCTTGTTGCCGGTGCGCAGGACGTTGGTGGCGCCGATGTTGCCCGAACCGATGGCGCGGATGTCGCCCAGCCCCGCCGCGCGGGTGAGAAGCAGGCCGAAGGGGATCGAGCCCAGCAGCCCGCCCAGGATGAAGGCCAGGAACACGGCCAGCCAGAAGGGCATCACCCGAACACCCGCCGGCCGTGCTTCCAGGTGCCGAGCACCTTGCCCTCCAGCGCCCGCCCGTCGAAGGGGGAGTTCTGCGCCTTGCCCGGCAGCTTGCCGGCCTCGACCTTCCAGCCGCGCTCCAGGTCGAACAGCACGAGGTCCGCGGGGGCACCCACCGCGAGCCGCCCGACCGGCAGGCCCAGCAGGTCGGCGGGGGCGCTGGTGAGCAGTTCCAGCGCCCGCAGGAGCGGCAGGTCGCCGGCATGGACGCGGGCCAGCGTCACGCCCAGCAGCGTCGCCAGCCCGGTGCCGCCGGCCTGGGCCTGGGCGAAGGGCAGGCGCTTGTCGTCGGCGTCGTGCGGCTGGTGGTCGGAGGCCACGGCGTCGATCGTGCCGTCCGCCAGCGCCGCCACTACGGCGAGGCGGTCGGATTCGGGGCGCAGCGGCGGGTTCAGCTTGGCGTAGGTGCGGTAGTCGCCCACCGCCGTCTCGTTCAGGTCGAAATAGGGCGGCGCCGTGTCGCAGGTGATGCGCAGCCCCTCCGCCTTGGCCGCGCGCACGAGGTCCAGCGCCGCGGCGGTGCTGAGATGGGCGAAATGGACGTGCCCGCGGGAAAGCCGCGCCAGGGCGATGTCGCGCGCCACCTGCATCGCTTCCGCCGCCGCCGGCACGCCGGGCAGGCCCAGCCGCGTCGCCAGCTCGCCCTCGGTGGCCACCGCGCCGCGCGACAGGCTGGGCTCGGCGGGGTGCTGCACCACGAAGGCGCCGAAGCCGCGGGCATAGCTCAGTGCCAGGCGCAGGGTGCGGGCGTCGGCGACCGTCCGGGCGCCGTCGGTGAAGGCCACGGCGCCGGCTTCGCGCAGCAGGCCGAACTCCGTCATCTCCTTGCCCTCGCAGCCGCGGGTGGCGGCGCCGTAGGGCAGGATGGTCAGGCTGCCCGTGGCCTCGCCGCGGCGCAAAATGAATTGCAGCAGGGCGGGGTCGTCGAGCGCCGGTTCGCTGTCCGGCAGGGCGCAGAGGGTGGTGATGCCGCCCGCCGCCGCGGCCAGCGCGGCGGAAGCGATGGTTTCGCGGTGCTCCGCTCCCGGCTCGCCCAGGGACGCGCGCAGGTCCACCAGCCCCGGGGCGAGGCAGGCGCCGCCGCAATCCACCACGGCCGCGCCTTCGGGCACGCCGGCAGGGCCGGAGGTGGACAGGGCAGCGATCGCGCCGTCGCGCAGGAGAAGGGAGCCCGGCGCGTCCAGCCCTGTGGCGGGGTCCAGCAGGCGGGCGTTGCTGAGCAGCATGTCGGGCATCAGCGGCTGTTCCGTCCGGGCTGGCGCGACAGCACGTCCAGCACCGCCATGCGCACCGCCACCCCCATCTCCACCTGCTCGCCGATCACCGAGCGCACGGGGTCGTCGGCCACGGCGCTGTCGATCTCGACGCCGCGGTTCATCGGGCCGGGATGCATCACGATGCTGTCCGGCTTGGCCCAGGCCAGCTTGGCGGCGTCGAGGCCGAAGAAGCGGAAGAACTCGCGCGCCGAGGGCACGAGCCCGCCGGCCATGCGTTCCTTCTGCAGCCGCAGCATCATCACCACGTCGGCGTCGCGCAGGCCGGAGCGCATGTCGTGGTGCACCTCCACGCCCAGGCGCTCGGCCTCGGCCGGGATCAGCGTCGGCGGGCCGACGATCCGCACGCGGGCGTTCATGGCGCTGAGGAGGTGGATGTTGGAGCGCGCGACGCGGGAATGCAGCACGTCGCCGCAGATCGCCACCACCAGGTTCTCCAGCCGGCCCTTGCGCCGGCGGATGGTCAGCGCGTCCAGCAGCGCCTGGGTCGGGTGCTCGTGCGTGCCGTCGCCGGCGTTGATCACCGCGGCGTCTACCTTCTGGCTCAGCAGCGCCGGCGCGCCGGACTGGGCGTGGCGCACCACCAGCAGGTCCGTCTTCATGGCGTTCAGCGTGGACGCCGTGTCCAGCAGCGTTTCCCCCTTGTTCACGGAGGAGGTGGAGACGCCCATGTTGATCACGTCCGCCCCCAGCCGCTTGCCGGCGATCTCGAAGGAGGTGCGGGTGCGGGTGCTGTCCTCGAAGAACAGGCTGATCAGGGTGCGGCCGCGCAGGACGTCGCGCTGCGTTTTGCCGCTGCGATTCAGCAGCGCGTAGCTTTCCGCGAGGTCCAGCAGGTCGGCGATATAGGGCGGCTCCAGGCCTTCGATGGCCAGGAGATGCCGATGCGGGAACGCGACCATCACCACTCGCTGCCGGGTTGCGGGCGGACACTAGCCCCCGGGCCGGGCGGCTCCAAGCCGTGCGGGACCCCTTGCCCGGCGAGGCCCGGTGCGGTGCCCGGTCCGGAACCGCGTGCCGGCGGCGAATCCGGCCCGGCTCGCCCGGCAGTCAGGGGACGGGACGTCCGAACAGCTTCTCCGCCTGGCGCCACGGGGCCGCTGGAGCAAGGCGCATGACTGCGCCATGCTGCGCCTCGACGCCACGCGCGGCCCCGACGTCCCGGCGAGCCGCGCGGCAGGCCTGGGGGGAGCTGTTCGATGCGGTTGACGCGGCGCGGCGTGCTGGCGGGATTGGGCGGTGCGCCCCTGGTTGGAGCGGGCGGGCTTCCCGCGGCCCGGGCGCAGGGCACCTATCCGGACCGGCCAGTGCGGATCATCGTGCCCTTTGGCGGCGGCGGCGCCAACGACATCCTCGGCCGGCTGTTCGGGCAGAAGCTGGCGGAAAAGCTGGGCCAGCCCTTCGTGATTGAGAACCGCCCTGGTGCCGCCGGGCAGGTCGGGACCGAGGCCGCGATTCGCGCCCGGCCGGACGGCTACACGCTGGTGGTGAACCCCAGCGGCCCAATCCTGGCCAATCCCGGCAGCGAGCAGCCGGCCTACGACGTGGCCAAGGACCTGGCCCCCGTGGCCGTGCTGGCGACCTTTCCCACCTTTATGATGGTGGCGGCCGACAGCCCGATCCGCACGCTGGGCGACCTGGTGAGCTGGGCCAAGGCGAGGCCGGCCAATACCGGGACCTTCGGCTTCGGCGGGCTGAGCTTCCGCATGCTGGTGGCCCAGCTCTGCCAGCGCGCCGGCATCCAGATGCAGGACGTGGTGTACCGGAGCAGCGTGGAAGCCATCAACGCCACCGCCAACGGCGAAACCACCCTGGCCGTTACCGAGCCCGGTCCGGCCCTGGCCGGGCTGGAGGGCAAGCGGGTGCGGGCCCTGACCGTGTCCACCCCCACCCGCTACCCGCTGGCCCCCGACGTCCCCACCACGGCCGAGGCGGGCTTTCCCGGGCTGGAACAGCTGGGCTGGATCGGCCTCTTCGCGCCGGCCGGCACGCCGCCGGCGGTGCTGGCGCGTTTGGAGACGGTGGTGGCGGAAGCCGCGCGCACCGCGGATGTGCGCGACCGGCTGGCGCCGCTGGGCCTGTCCGCCGAGGGTGGCGGCGGCGAAGCACTGCGGCGTATGGCGATGGCGGACAACGCGCTCTGGCCGGCCATCGCGCGGGAGTCCGGGATCAGCCTGGTCCGCTAAGGGCCGGTTCGCGCCGGGGAGATGTCGCCGGACGGGCGCTGCCCCACGGACGCCGCCGGGCCGGACAGGCCCGCAGCGCCGGTCCCGGGCCGCGCAAACGCGGCTCGGCCGACCTCAGCCCGGCGGAGGCGGGCGCGTGGCGTCCAGCGCCGATTGCAGCATGTAGGCGGCCGCTGCGGCGTCCACTGCCTTGGCCCGCTTGGCGCGGGACAGGTCGGCCTCGGTGATCAGCATGCGGTTCACGGCACTGCTGCTCAGCCGCTCGTCCCACAGGGCGGCGGGCAGGCCGGTGGCCTCAGACAGGGCGGAGGTCCAGTCCTTGGCCGCCTGCGCGGCCGGGCCGAAGGACCCGTCCAGCCCCAGCGGCAACCCGACCACGAGCCCGGCCGCGCCCTCCTTGGCCGCGATGGCCGCGATCTCGGCGGCGTTGGCGAGCAGCTTGCCGCGGGCCAGCGCCCGGTACGGGCTGGCCAGCATCAGCGACACGTCGGACAGCGCCACGCCCACCGTGCGGCGGCCGGGGTCCAGGCCGATGAGCCGGGCATGGCGGGGCAGGGCGGCGCGCAGCGCGGGCAGGGGGGTGATGGGCACGAGGAGGGCTTAGCGCCCGGCCAGGGCCGGGGGTCAAGCGGCGATGGCGGGCGGGGGAGTTCGCCTTACTTCCTTACCATCTTACTTCCTTACCCCGGTCGGTTCGGTGGAGGCCGTTCGGCGGTCGGCACAGGCGGTCGCAGGGCTGGGTAAGTCGGGCAAAACCGGGTGTTTATAAGAATTTATTCTTAGAACGATGGGGCTGCCGCGTCAAGCCGAACCCGCTGCCGAAGCCACGGCATGTGTCATTTCCGGGCGAAAGTGGCACATCGCGCCCCTTGACTTCGGCTCACCCCGCGGCTTCCTGGCCCGATACCGAAGAACTGGGGTCTTTGCCCGAAATGTCGCTCGATACCGCCACCGTGCGGCGCGTCGCGTCGCTCGCCCGCATCCACCTGGAGGAGGGGGAGGTTTCCCGCCTGCAAGGGGAGCTGAACGGCATCCTCGCCTGGGTGGAGCAGCTGCAGGCGGTGGACACTTCCGGCGTGGAGCCCCTGGCGGGCGCCGGCGACGCCACGCTGCGGCTGCGCGAGGACGTGGTGACGGATGGCGGGCAGACGGAGGCGGTGCTGGCGAACGCGCCGGACCGCCAGGGCGATTTCTTCACCGTACCGAAGGTTGTCGAGTGATGCGCCCGACCGACTTCACCCTGCGCGGCGCCCTGGACGCGCTGAACGAGGGGCTGCTGACCAGCGAGGAGCTCACCCGCGCCCACCTGGAGGCGATCGAGGCGCTGAACCCGCGCCTGAACGCCTTCATCACCGTGACCGCCGATCGCGCGATGGAGGCCGCTCGGGCGTCCGACGCGCGCCGCGCGGCCGGGACTGTGGGGCCGCTGGAAGGCGTGCCGCTGGCGATCAAGGACCTGTTCTGCACGCAGGGCGTCCGCACCACCGCCGCCAGCCGCATCCTGGGCGAGTTCATCCCACCCTATGAGAGCACGGTGACGGCGAATCTGCTGCGCGACGGGGCGGTGTTCCTGGGCAAGGCGAACCTGGACGAGTTCGCGATGGGGTCGTCCAACAGCACCTCCGCCTTCGGGGGTGTCGAGAACCCGTGGTCACGGCGCAACGACCCCGACACGCGGCTGGTGCCGGGCGGGTCCTCCGGCGGTTCAGCCGCGGCGGTGGCGGCGCGGCTGGCGCTGGGGGCCACGGCCACGGACACCGGCGGCTCGATCCGGCAGCCGGCGGCCTTTTGCGGCATCGCGGGGATCAAGCCGACCTACGGGCGCTGCTCGCGCTGGGGAGTGGTGGCCTTCGCGTCCTCGCTGGACCAGGCGGGGCCGGTGGCGCGCACGGTCGAGGACTGCGCCATCCTGTTGCGGAGCATGAGCGGCTTCGACCCGAAGGATAGCACCTCCGCCGACGTCGCGGTGCCGGACTTCGCCGCCGCCTGCGCGCGCGGCGTGCGCGGCCTGCGCATCGGTGTGCCCCGGGAATACCGGCTGGACGGCATGCCGGCCGAGATCGAGGCGCTGTGGCAGCAGGGGCTGGACTGGCTGCGGGCCGAGGGCGCGGAGATCGTCGACATCTCCTTGCCGCACACGAAGCACGCGCTGCCGACCTATTACGTGGTGGCGCCGGCGGAGGCGTCCTCCAACCTCGCGCGCTATGACGGCGTGCGCTACGGCGCGCGGGTCGAGGCGGGCGGCGACCTGAAGGACCTGTACGAGCGCACGCGCGCGGCAGGCTTCAGCGACGAGGTGAAGCGGCGCATCATGATCGGCACCTACGTGCTGAGCGCCGGATACTACGATGCCTATTACCTGAAGGCACAAAAGGTGCGGGCGCTGATCAAGCGCGACTTCGACCTGGCATGGCAGCAGGTGGACGCGATCCTGACGCCGGCCACGCCCTCGGCGGCCTTCGGCGCGGACGAGAAGCAGGACGACCCGGTGGCAATGTACCTGAACGACGTGTTCACGGTGCCGGCCAACCTCGCGGGGCTGCCGGGGCTGGCGGTGCCGGCCGGGCTGGACGCGCGCGGGCTGCCACTGGCGCTGCAGGTGATCGGGCGGCCCTTCGACGAGGAAACCGTGTTCGCGGTGGGCAGCGCGATCGAGCGCAGTGCCGGGTTCGACGCGCTGCCGGCGGTGCGGGCGGGGGCGTAGCGGCGGTGGCCGTGGACTGGGCCGGCAAGAAGCCGGAGGAGCTGCGGCAGATCCTCGCCAACTGCAAGGCGCGGGGCATGATGGAGGCACCCTTCTGCATCGCTGCGCAGGAGGAACTGGACCGGCGTGCCGGCAGTGCCGCGACGCTGGACCCGGAGCGGACCCGTGCGGCGCTCCTGGACGCCGCAAAGCGGGAACGGTTCCTGAGCTACCGCGACGTGGCGGAGGCGAGCGGGCTGGAGTGGAACGGTAGGATTTTCGTCGGCATGCCCGACCACCTTGCCGGCATCTGCATCCGAGCACATCGGCAGGGCCTGCCGTTGCTTTCCGCGATCGTGGTGAAGATGGAGGAAGTGCCGACCGGCGAGTTGAGCGGCCCGGCCCTGGACGGCTTTCTCAAGCTGGCCGATCGGCTGGGCCTGCCGATCGGCGCCACACCGGCCGAGCATCGCCGCTTCCTTCGGGACGAGCAGCGCAAGGTCTTCACCTGGGCCAAGTCGGCAAGCCGCTGATCCGACCGGCATCCCGTCGCTGTTGTCGGTCGGGCTGAGCGGGACCATCCTTCCTTGCAGGCGAGCGGTGCCGAAATCGCCGCCGACCAGAACCAGGGAGGCTCGCCCATGACGCTTCGACGAATGCTGCTCGCCGCCACCATGTTCGGCGCGATGGGCGGGGCGGTGCCCCTCGTGGTGCAGGCCCAGACGCGGCCGGGGCAGGTGGCCCAGCCCGCACCCATCCAGCCCGCACCCATCCAGACCGCGCCGGCCCAAGCCGCGCCCGCCCAGTCCACGGCCGCCCCATCCACGGCCGCCCAGCCCGCGGCGGCGCAGCCGGCTGCCACGCCGCGCGTCACCGACCAGACGATCGGCCAGCGCTTCACCGTGCGCGCCGACGCGCTGCCCGCGCCGTACCAGGACACCTCGCTGCGCAACCCGCCGCTGATCGTGCCGCGCGACGGCCGGGTGCCGCAGGTGCCGGACGGCTTCGAGGTGACGCTGGTGGCGGAGAACCTGCAGGGCCCGCGGCAGCTGCTGGTGCTGCCCAATGGCGACCTGCTGGTGGTGGCGCAGGCGGCGGGCGCGCTGATGCTGCTGCGCGACGCCGACGGCGACGGCAAGGCGGAATGGATCCAGCGCTGGGCCGGCGGCTTCGATCGCCCCAACAGCATTGCCCTGCGCGATGGCGAGCTGCTGATCACCGACCAGCAGGGCATCTGGCGCATGGCCTACCAGCCCGGCCAGGCGGTGCGGCCGCCTTCCTCGCCGGGCGTGCGCCGGGCCGCCGATACCCCGCCCGAGCAGCGCCGGCCGCGGGTGATGGACGAGCAGACGCTGATCTCGGCCCGCGGTGCCTTCGGCATGCCGGTGGGACACATCAACCGCGACATCGAGATCGGGCCGGACGGACGGTTGTATGTCGGCGTCGGCTCCTCGGGGAATATCGGGGTGGAGCCGGAGCCCAAGGCGACGATCCAGGTCTTCTCGCCGGACGGGCGGGAACAGCGCACCTTCGCCTCGGGCGTCCGCAACCCGGTGGGGCTGGCCTTCCACCCCCAAACGGGTGACCTCTGGGCCGCGGTGCAGGAGCGCGACGGGGTGGGCGACCGGCTGGTGCCGGACTTCCTGGCGCGGATGGAACAGGGGGCCTTCTTCGGCTGGCCCTACGCCTATGTCGGGCAGAACCCGCAGCCCGGCTTCGCCCAGATGGCGCCGGAGCGGGTGGCAGCGTCCCGCACGCCGGAGCTGCTGTTCGAGCCGCATTCGGCGGCGATGGACTTCATCTTCTGGCACGGGCCGCGGGTGCCGGCGGGCTTCTCGGGCGACGCCATCGTGGCGCTGCGCGGATCGTGGAACCGCGCGGCCCCCACCGGCTACAAGGTGGTGCGGGTGAAATTCGAGGGTGGGCGTCCCGTGGGCTGGTACGACAACTTCATGACCGGCTTCTGGGTGGATGGCGAGGAAACCGCCGAGGTCTGGGGCCGTCCGGTGGACGTGGCCCAGGCGCCGGACGGGGCGCTCTACGTGGTGGACGATACCGCCGGGACGATCTGGCGGGTGACGGCGCGCGCCGCGCGCTGAGGCGGGGCAGGCGGGGCGGCTTGCGGGATCGTTGCGTCGTAGTACCGTTCCCGCATGTCGCAGGCCGCCTCCTCCCGCCCCGCCGGGTCCGACCGCCACCGCATGGGCTGGGGGCGGACGGTGTTCTTCGTGCTGCTCTGCCTGCTGATCGCCTACGGCACCTATGACACGGTGCGGGAACAATGGCCGCTGCTGCGCACGGATATGGCGGTGCAGGACCGGGCGCAGCCCGCGCCCAATGCCCGGGTGCTGGAAGGAAGCTGCCGCACCTTCCGCCTGTTCCTGACGCGCTGCGAAGCCACGCTGGAAGCCTCCGCCAGGCCCGGCGCCAGTTGGCAGCGGCGCGTGGCCTACGACTACTTCGGGAGCTTCGACGAAAGGCCGGTGCGGGTGCTGCTGGACCCGCAGCAACCGGAGCTGCTGACCACCGACGCCGCGCTGGACCGGCTGCGGAACCGGCTGGTGGCGCAGGTCTTCGCGGGCCTGTTCGGGGCGACGTGCCTCGTGGCCGCGGTGGTGCTGCTGGTGCGGCGGCTGCGCTGAACGGCGCGCTGCGGTGGCCCGGGCTTCCGCCGGCCGGCCGGATGAGGGGACGGGATCGCGGGCCGGTATCCGCAGGGCTGGTCCCGGTCGCCCGCGGGCTTTGCCGGGAGCGGGGGTTATCGGCTATGGAACCGCCATGATGTTGCATCCTGACGGTGCGGGCGCATGAGCTACACCATCGCCGGTGAGACCGGCCCCTGGGAGATCGTGGTCGGGCTGGAGGTGCACGCGCAGGTCACCTCGCGGGCCAAGCTGTTTTCCGGCGCGGCCACCGCATTCGGAGCGCCGCCCAACAGCCAGGTGAGCTTCGTGGATGCCGGGATGCCCGGCATGCTGCCGGTGATCAATGGCGAGTGCGTGGCGCAGGCGGTGCGCACCGGGCTGGGGCTGAAGGCGCAGGTCAATCCCTGGTCGCGCTTCGACCGCAAGAACTACTTCTACGCGGACCTGCCCACGGGCTACCAGATCAGCCAGTTCGCGCACCCGATCGTCGGGCAGGGCGAGCTGACGGTGGAGCTGGAAGGCGGTGCCACCAAGCGGATCGGCATCACGCGGCTGCACCTGGAACAGGATGCGGGCAAGTCGCTGCACGACCAGGACCCGTCGCGGAGCTTCATCGACCTCAACCGCGCCGGCGTGGCGCTGATGGAGATCGTCAGCGAGCCCGACATGCGATCGCCGGAGGAAGCGGGCGCCTACGTCACCAAGCTGCGGCAGATCCTGCGCTACCTCGGGACCTGCGACGGCAACATGGAGGAAGGCTCGCTGCGGGCGGACGTGAACGTGTCCGTGCGCAAGCCGGGCGAAGGGTTCCGCACGCGCTGCGAGGTGAAGAACGTCAATTCCATCCGCTTCGTGATGCAGGCGGTGGAGGCCGAGGCGCGCCGGCAGGTCGAGGTGTGGGAATCCGGCGGCGAGGTGGTGCAGGAAACCCGGCTGTTCGACACGTCGCGCGGCGAGACGCGGTCGATGCGGAGCAAGGAAGATGCGCACGACTACCGCTACTTCCCCGACCCGGACCTGCCGCCGCTGGTGCTGAGCGAGGACTGGATCGCCGAGCTCAAGGCCGCGTTGCCGGAGCTGCCGGACGAGCGCCGCGCGCGCTACGTCGGCGAGTTCGGGCTGACGGCCTACGACGCGCACGTGCTGACGCTGGAAAAGGAAACCGCCGCCTTCTACGAGGAGGTGGCGCGCGGCCGCGACGCCAAGCAGGCCGCGAACTGGGTGATGGGCGACCTGTTCGCGGCACTGAACCGCACCAAGCGGGACATCACGACCTCGCCGGTCTCGGCGGCCGATCTGGGCGCGCTGCTGGACCTGATGGCGGACAACACACTGTCGGGCAAGCTGGCCAAGGAGGTGTTCGAGGCGATGGTGGAAACGGGCCGCTCGCCCGGCAGCATCGTCGAGGAACGCGGGCTGAAGCAGGTCACGGACAGCGGCGCCATCGAAGCGGTGGTGGACGAGGTGCTGGCCAAGAACGCCGACAAGGTGGCGGAATACCGCTCCGGCAAGGACAAGCTGTTCGGCTTCTTCGTGGGGCAGACCATGCGGGCGATGCAGGGCAAGGGAAACCCGGCCCTGGTGAACGAGGTGATCAAGCGCAAGCTGGGATGAGGGCTGGCGGCTCAGTGACCCAGGGCGCGGATCAGGCGGTTGTTGTGTTCGCGCACCATGCCGGGGATGAGGACGGCGTCGATCAGCACCCACAGCCCCACCAGCATCAGGCCGAAGACGCCGATCACCAGCACGGTGAACAGGGCGGAGAGCAGCGTGATCAGCAGCTGCAGCACCGCCGTGAAGATCCGCCCGAGATAGAAGCGGTGGCCACCCAGGAAGCCCGCGAAGAACCACAAGAGGTAGGCCACCAGGGCCGACTTCTTGTTGGCGTCGTAGCGCATCAGCGCGGCGGCGTCGGACAGGGCCGCGGCCGGCGGCGGCGGGCTGCTGGGAACGGGCAAGCGGCGAACTCCAGGGTGGGCCGCATCTTCCTTGCGCCGGCCGGCTGCCGCAACCTCGCACCGGTGGGACCTTGGCCGGGCTCCCCGAAACCTTCATCCCCCGTGGAGATCTAGCGTCATGATCGAGCTGCACACCTGGAACACGCCCAACGGCCGCAAGATCAGCGTGGCGCTGGAGGAGATGGGGCTGCCCTATTCCGTCCACGTCGTGGACATCACGAAGAACCAGCAGTTCGACCCGGCCTTCCTGGCCTTCAGCCCCAACAACCGCATCCCCGCCATCGTCGATCCGGACGGGCCGGGGGGCGAGCGGATCAGCGTCTTCGAATCCGGCGCGATCCTGCTCTACCTCGGGGAGAAGACGGGCCGGTTCCTGCCGCGCGACCTGCGGGCGCGGGTGCCGGTGCTGGAATGGCTGATGTGGCAGATGGGCGGCTTTGGGCCGATGCCGGGGCAGGTGCACCACTTCCTTGGGCAGCCCGAGGGACCGGCGCGCGACTACGGGGTGGAGCGCTACGGCAAGGAAACGCGCCGGCTCTACGGCGTGCTGGACCGGCGGCTGGCCGGGCGGGACTTCGTGGCGACCGAGGGCGAGCCGAGCGTGGCGGACTTCGCCATCCTGGGCTGGGCCTGGCGGCACGAGAAGCACCTGGTGCCCTTCGACGACCTGCCCAACGTCGCCGCCTGGTACGAGCGGATGATGGCGCGGCCCGGCACGCGCAAGGGCTTCGAGGTTCCGCTGTCCTGAGGTTTGACGCGGGCGCGCAGCCTCGGTAGAAGCGGGGCCTGCAACGCCGTGTGAACTTCCACTCCTGCGGAGGGGTGGCCGAGTGGCCGAAGGCGGCGGTTTGCTAAACCGTTATAGGATGTCAAGTCCTATCGTGGGTTCGAATCCCATCCCCTCCGCCACTTTTCGCTCAATTTTGGCAGAAAACCGCCAGTTCTCTGGCTGTGATCTAGGTTCAACCTCCGCGCCAACCCCCGCACGTGTGCCGGTTTATGACGGCCAGTGGCGGTCATCGATGAACGGAACAGGCGGTGCAATGCGGCGCCCTCCCTCCGCCTCTAAGGCTTCCTAAGCCCTCAGCAACCGTCCACGCTCGGCGCACCCCGATTCTGCGTTTCAAGGTAGTGGCGCGGCTGGGGATTGGAGGCTACCTTGGATCGAAGACGCCTGTTGTTCGGATTGCTGGTAACGCTGGGCGCTGCCCCGGTGGCGCTCACTGCGGGGACCGCTGAAGCTCAGCCGTACAGGGAAGGGCCGCCGCGTCGGCGCCACCGCCCCCCGCCGCCTCCGCCGCCCCGTTACAGGCGGCGGCACTACCCGATGCCTCGTCGGCGATACTAACCAAGGCATCGGCATGGTGACGTTCGCCCGGCAGTGATGCCGGGCGGCGTTACAGGTTCTTCGCTCCCCGGCCCTGGGTCCTTCCCGAGCTCTGCATCAATACGGGTGGGCGAGGTGCGCTATTTCGCTAGCGTCAGGCCGCGCAGGGTATTTCCGAAATTGGCGGGTAACGTGCGCCTCTAGCCAACATCGCAGGTGCTAGCGAAGAAGTCGCGCAGCAGAACCCTTTCGGAAACCCATTCGGAAAGCGGTTGTCGAAAGGTGGTGACGCGTTCCCGAAACGGTGTTCCCGAAACGGTGCGGCGCCCCCACCAAGCGCGGTCCCCCGTGCTGAGGACCGGGTGCAGGCAACGCAGCTCAGACGCCGGCTGCGCAGCTCCGCAGATGCCCCACGTAGGCGCGCACCGCCGCCGGGGCGTCGTGCTGGCCGGCAGTCGTGGGGAGCACGCCGCGCTCGGTCAGGCGGGCCACGGTGGCGGGCGTGACGCCCAGCAGCTCGGCCAGGCCGGCAGCGGTGGCGACAGACGGGACAGGGGTCGTGTCGGTGGTCATGGTGGCTAGATCCTTTCGTGAGGCTGCCCGAGGCCCGATGCCCCAGGGTGTCGTGGCCGGCGTGAGCTAGGCCGCGTCTCTATGCGGAGGGCTGCGGGGCCTGGGCCTGCCCACTAGCGGTAGCGGGCCCGGCCAGCGCGGCGCCATCATCGAAGGCCCCGCCCGCGCCAAGCTTTTCGGCCTCGCGGTCGGCCGAGGCGACGGCCTGCCGCTTCACGGCCGCCACCACCTCCGCTTCCGCCAGCTCGCTCAAGGCGTCGTGGATGTGGTTGGTCAGGACGTCCTGCACCTTCCGTGCGTCCGTCACGGTGGCGACCAGCGGTGCCGCGACCAGCGGTGCCGCGGCCGAGGGGATAGCGAGGAGGCGCGTGCGGGCGGCACTGAGCATGCCACCCACCACCTTCTCCATATCGTCGGAGGTGATCAGTCGGGCCTCTAGCCGCCCCACGATGGCCTCGCGCTGGCGGGCGGTGGCGGTCAGCAGGCGGACCCGGGCAGCGGTCACGTCGGAGGCGTCAGCACTGCGCCCGGCCGCCTGTTCCCTTAGGTGCCGGATGTAGGCCAGGCGGCAGGCGTCCAAGTCGGCGGCGCCACGCCGCAGCGCCGGGAACACCCCCCGCTTGCGCAGCTCGCGCACTGTGCGGTCGCTCAGGTCGAGGTGCGCGGCAACTTCGGCGTCCGTGGCCATCAACAGGAACTCCCTGGGCTCCGGTAGGATCTGGCTACCGATGAAAAGCTCAACGTTTGCAATGAGTTATATGGTGTCGAGGAACCGGAAGCGGAACCCCCTTGGGTAGGCCTATGGCTAGGAAACTGACGCGCCCTGCCCACCCGTATTGCCTGACGGAACGGGGAAGGACCCGGGGTGGCAGGGGTCAGCCCCCGACCGCGGCGGCCTGCTGGGGCACGTCCGGCCCGGTGATCCCCGCCAGCAGCCGGTCCGGCCGGGCAAAGACGCAGAGCGTGGTGTGGGTCGGCAGCCACCAGCTCGGGAAGTCGGGGAACATCAGCACCAGACCGTGCTCGTCGGCCCAGCGCTGCATCTCGGCCCTGTGCTCGTCGGTCACGTTGTAGGGCTGGATGACGGTGGCGGCACGGGCACGGCGCTGTAGGTAGCCACAGCCGTGATCGTGCCGCGGCGGCATGGTGCGTCGGTAGAAGTAGCGCTGCCGGCGCCCGGTCAGCTCCTCCGCCGAGAAGTCGTGGTGCTGCCACGTCCAGCCATGCCGGCGACCGAACTCGTGAGCGAGCTGCCGCTTGGCCAGCGTGCCGGGACTGAGACTAATGAGCCGGAGATTGGGGGTAGCGCGTGCGGCTTCCCACTCGTCGAGGATTACGCGGGCAAGCCGCTCCACCTCAGCGTCGGACAGGGCATCGGGTGCGGTGGTCATGCAGGGTCTCCAGGGTTAAGGGCTGCCGGCCGGAGCCGGGTGGTGCGGTAGCCACGCAGCAGCCCGTCGCGCAGCGGGTCGGAGGACGCGGGCGGGTTGAGGCCCAGCCATTCGTCGAGGGCGTCACGGGGCCGGGAAGCGGGCGGCGCGACTTTGGCCGGGGCGGCGTAGTGCTCGGCCATGGCGGCGGCTTCGGCAGCGTCATGGTCGAGGGCAGGCGGAGCAGCCGGCCTGGGCGGCGCATCAGTCCGGCGATAGGCACCGGCAAGCTGGCGCAAACCGCTCATGCGAGTGGCCCCATGCTGAAAATAGGTCGGACAGGTCGGACAGGTCGGACAGCTGTTTCAGAACAAAGACTTACGCCTGTCCGACCTACTGCGCAGTAGGTCGGACAGGTCGGACAGCAGGTCGGAAGGGGCATCAGTCTTCCTTCCCGGCCAGCAGTCCGGCCCGCACCACGAACAGTCGGGGACGGCCCTCGCCGGGGATGGAGACGCGGGCAGCAAGGTTCTTCCCCTCGCCGCGTTCCAGCAGTCCGGCCGCATCTAGCGCGCGTGCCACCTGCTGCCCGTCGAGGCCGCGGCAAACCTCGTCCCGCCATGCTTCGGGGAGGATCAGGTACTCCCATCGGTCTTCGCCAGCGCGGCGGCGCCAGCCAGCCCGGTTGACGATCGGCCGCTCGTTCTCGTCGTGCTCGCCCGTGGCACCCTCTCGCACGCTGGGGAACAGCGTCGAGAACCGCGACGCGCCATGCGCCCCGATGAAGGCTCGCACCGCCGAGAGGGCCGCAGCATCCTCGCCGCTGCCGTGCCCGCCCGTGCGTCCCGCCAGCCATGCCCCGAAGCACGCGACCGCAGCCCGCTCCGCTTCGCCTTCGGGCCAGGGCAGGATACCCAACTCAGCGGCCATCTCGCCCGCTGCGGCGATCAGCCCGAAGCGTTGGGCCACACGCCGCACCTGACCATCGGCGCCGGCCGGGACGTGCGGCCCACGGGTGAAGTCCTCCACCGTGGCGCGCAGCTCGCGCAGCAGTTCCGCCGGCTGCTCGGCGCGCATCTTGGTCAGTGCGTCGAGGAAGGCTCGTGCCGCGTGGCCATGGTGGGCGAGGGCCGCTGCCTTCACCGCGTTGCTCAGCGCTTCACCGCTGGGAGCCTCGTGCAGCTGCTGCCACACGCCCAGGCCTCGACCGGCATCGGCCGGGATGGTGGCACAGCGCACGTCCTGCCCAGCCCGGCTGCGCTGCCCGGTCTCGGCCACCTTGTCGGCCGGCGATAGCTCGCCTGTGCTGAGGAACAGCGTGCGCCAGGTCTTGCCGGCGCGCAGGCTGCCGTCCCGCGCCGCGCGTCCTCGCCCGGCCCCGCCGGCCAGCATGTACAGCGCTGCCGCCACGTCGTGGCCGCCACACAGGCCGATCTCGTCCAGGGCCATCAGCGCGTCGGAACACTCGACCGCAGTGCCCTCCAGGGCGTTGGCAGTGGCGCGCCAGCTCCGCACCTGCTGCCCCATGCGCGGGTTGCCCCACACGCTGGCGGCGGCTTCCAGGCAGGTGGTCTTGCCGCCCGAGCTGTTGCCCAGCATGTGCAGCCCGCCACCCTCGGCGCCGAGCAGTTCCAGCAGCGGCGGCGCGAAGGCGGCGGAGAGGAACAGGGCAAGGCGGTGATTGCCGACCGCGGGGGCGGCTACCTGCTGCTGCCAGCCCTCCAGCGTGCCGCAGGCGGCGACACGGGCCGCGGCAGCTTCGCCGGCACCGGTGAGCAGTACCGCCTCGCCACCCGCGCCGTAGGTGCTGCCATCGGCCATGACGTAGAGCGCGCGGCCGGCGATCTCGTGCCAGCCTGCGCGGGCGACGCTGCTGACCCGGCCGGTGGTGCGCAGGTCGGACAGCGCGTCGGCCAGTTTGTTGCGGTACAGCGGGCCGGTGCGGATGCGCAGGCCGCGATCCTCCAGCTCGCCGGCGAGTGCGCCGCCCTCGGCGTGCAGCAGGCGACGGGGCAGGGCGTAGCGCTGCGTGCGGTGATCGTTGTCCTGCCACTCCAGCAGCAGGGCGCGGCCATGCCCGGCGGGGTCGCGCGCCTCGCCCAGCACGCGGAACGGGGCGGCCAGCCACATGGGCGAGCCCTGTTCCTCCTCATTGGTCTTGGGGTTGCGCTTGGCGGGCGCGACGAAGAACAGCCCCTCACGCCGCATCTCGAACAGTGGCGGCCAAGTGGTGCCGTGTGCGTCGGTGGCAGAGGGCGCGTCCGCGATGGTGAAGCCAGCGTCGCCATCAGCCATGGGCAGCGCTCCGCAGGATGTCGTTGAAGTCAGCCCCGGCCCGCTGTGGGGTGGCGATACGGACCTTGCGACCCTCGGCCGTCCAGCGGTTCCAGGCGGCGCGGGCGGCATCCTGGCCCGCGGGATCCGGATCGGCCGCGACAACGACGCTTCGCACCTCCGGCGGCAGCACCAGGCCACGCGCCAAATTGCCGGCCGAGATGGCGGCCCAGGCCGGCAGCTGCATCAGCCGCCCCGCCGAGGCGGCAGTCTCGATACCCTCGCCGATTACCAGCTCGGCCGCGACGGGCTGCAGCCGGATCGCACCACCCCACACCGGGCCGAGGCTGGCTTTGGCAGGCTCCACGCTGGCTTTCGTGCCAGTGCTGCTATCGAGGAAGGTCCGGTGCACCGCCACCGTCTCGCCCACCGCATCCGTGACGCAGGCCACCATGGCGGGCAGGCGACCGGCCTCCGGGTGCGGCGTGTCGGCGTGGAAGCGCAGCCGGGGTGAGGCGGCGAGGTCGGGCAGGCCGCGGCCGGTCAGGTAGCGGTCAGCCAGAGTGCCGCTCGCCAGTGCGCTACTGGACCACAGGCGAAGGGCTGCGGCCTGTTTGCGCTCACGTGCCGAGGTTTCGGCGCTGAGGTCGCGCTGCGGTGCCTGCCAATCACCGCCAGCGATGCGTGACACCGTGTCGTTGAGGGCGTCGCGGTCGCAGCCGTTAGAGCAGTACAGCAGCGGGCGCTGCTCCTTGCCGGCGCGCAGGCTGAAAGCGCGAGCGTAGCCGCAGGACGGGCAGTCACCGCGCCAGGAACGCGGGTGCTTCTCCAGCCTGAGTCGTGCGGCGAGGTCGGAGGCGACGATCACTGCCCGGCCTCCAGCAGCCGCTTGGCAGCGATGGCGGCGGCCACGGTGGCGAACACGCGCAGCGCGGGGCGGCGGGTCAGGGTGTGCGACGGCGGCACCAGCAGTGCGGCGCGAGGCTCGCCCGATGCGTCAGGTGCGTCAGGCAGCAGATGCAGCCGGATCGGGGCGGGGTAGCGCTCGGATGCGCTGTGCCGGCCATGTGAGTCTCGAAGCATCGTCGGGCTCCACATCAGGAGGGGAGCCGTGAAAGGGGCTGGCGAAGCAGCGAGAGAGACGCTACATGCGGGGTGTCAGTGACCCGCGTAGTTCTGTAGTTCGTCTTTCCTCGCAGCCCGCCCGGGACCTCCCGCGGCGGGTTTGCTTTTTTAGGCGGCGTAGCGCGGCAGGCTGTCCAGCAGGGCGCGGATGGAGCTGTCGAGCACCAGCGTGCTGCGCCCCAACTTCACCGCTTCCAGTCTTCCCTCAGCGAGCAGCTGGTAGACCGTGGTCCGTCCGCAATCGAGCAGCTGTGCCGTGCGGCTGATCGAGTGCGCGAGCCGCGTTTCCGGCTGTGCAGTCCCGGCGAGCGGTCCTTGGTTGATGAGGGTCAGGTTCGACATCTTAACCTCGCGAACACTGGCGGTGTTGCCGGTGCGTGCGCGGAAGATGAGTGGCTCTGAACGGCAGGAATAGATTGAATTAAATGGCGAAGTTCGCCCGTGAGTCCTCCATGGAGGAAAAGGCGCGACTTCGGGGCATTTTCCTCCACCCCTACGCCGTTCATTCGTTAATGCGTGGTTGGCCCACCTGCTGGGGCGTTCCTCGTGCGCTCCTGAAACTTCACCAGGAACATGCCAACAAGGCAGTTCACTTCGGGGCTCTCGGAGAGTGTAGTGAATTCGCGGATCTTCATGCGTAGGTTCTGCGGCTTCGGCTTCGTCCAACTCTCTGCCACGCGCAGCCCGGCTTCCGGCGGGTCGTAGGTTCGACCGACCGATCCACGATCCATCTCGTCGTAAAGTGCTGTCAGGAAGCGCTCGGTTGGCCCGCCCGCAGTGGCCGAAGGAGAACGACCAAAGACGCAGCGATAGAAGGCGAGGAAGCGTGGATAGGCGAAATGGTCGAAGGCGTCCCGCGCTGCGCCCTTTTCCGGCGGGGCAGTGATTTCCTGCTCCGCCCACTTCGCCATGGCAAACGCCCATTCGACTGGCGGCACCGGTGCACCACCCACACTGTGCCAAGTTGGAATGGCGCTCCTCGTAAATGCCAAGTAGGCCTTCGCAGCTGCCCGCCTCACGCTCTGCGAGGGGCGCCGTAGGCCGATCGCGAAGTGCATTGCGAGATCCAGCAGCTTCGCAAGCGACAGGTACACGGCCTCCGCTTCCATTCCTTCGGCCAGCAACGGAAGGTTGGTTGCCGCCACCACTCGACCGATCGCCTCTCGACTGAGCGGGGATCGTCTCCACGTCTCGACCGGATCGGTGTCGAGTCGCGGGTCCGGCTTCTCGTCCTCCAACAACACCTCCGATGGGTTTGCCTAGGCTGAGGAATGGCGCGGCGGGCCAGGGAAGGGGTCCTGGCTTTCGGCTGGGGGACCTAGCCGCGCCGAGTCGCATTCTACCGCCAACGTCCGTCATTGTTCACTATCCGTTCTCGTGAGCGCGCAGAGCCCGCCACATCTCGGCGGCGGGCTCCGGCGGCTGGGATGGGGGTTGCTAGCTCAGCGTCAGCTCGGGCTCGCCGCTCAGCTGGGCCACATGCTGACGGGCGGCGTTCCTGGCCCGCTCCCTGGCGCCCTCGGCCCGCCGCTCCAGCCCCTTGAGGCCGCAGCGCTCGGCCTCGGCGTCCCAGCGCCCGCAGGCCTCGCGCACCGCGTCCACGACAGCCGCACGCTGGCCCTGGTTCGAGTAGTCGAGGTGCAGCCGGCGCCATAGCCGCTTGGCGTCGTCAGGGCTGGTGGCGTGGATCGGCACCGTTGCGCCGCCGGGCAGAGTGATGTGGCCCAGCGTCAGGCCGCGCGGACCGATCCGCTGCTCCAGTTCGGCACGGCCACGGCGGACGGCAGCCTGCAGCGCGTGCGCCTCGGCCTGGGCGGCCTGCCAGTCGGCGGAAGGGGGAACCGTCGTGGTACCCCCCTGTGCCAGAGGAGGGGCCGTGGTGGCCTGCCCTTGAATGCCGGGCAGGCCGGTGATGGAGACGGTCACGGCGAGGCCGGGAGGAGGGAGAGCGTGGGCCATCAGAGCAGCCCTCCGAACAGGAGGGCCAGGGTGGCCAGGGCAGCCGCACTGCTGGGCAGCGTCAGCCGGGGCAGGGGCAGCCGGGCGTCGGTGGCCAGGTAGGCCAGGGCGCGGTCGGTGTAGGCCGCGCGGGGCGTGGGTGCGCCTCTTCTGTCCCGGACCCCGGATGTGGGGAGCGGGAGCGGTCTTCTGGGCGTGGGTGTGGTATGGGCGTGGGTAGCCATGGCTTGCTGACCTCCATCAGCGGGTTGTGGTCAGGCCGGGCGGCGGTGTGTCCAGCACCACGCTCGGCCGCTACTTCCGTAGCGGCGGGAAACCTGCCACTGTTCGTCTGTGAACGCAATGCCTTCTGACGGGAAATCCGCCACTCTGTCAGCTCAGGTCCGTGGGGCTCGCGGGCTGCTGGGCTGGTCGCGAGAGAGACTGGCTTCAGTCAGTGGTGTCCCCATCCGCACCCTGGACAGGTTCGAGAACGGGGAGGTAGCCCCCCGGCGCGCTACACTGTCCGCTATCCGCGCCGCCCTCGAAGCCGCCGGCGTGGAGTTCATCCCGGAGAACGGTGGCGGCGCCGGTGTCAGGCTGCGAGAGCGTGCGACATGATGTCTGCCAGTCAGGGTCAGGACCGGCGCTGGCTCCAACAGTTCACCGCGTTGAGCGCTGCAGCAGTAATCGTGTTTGACGCGGCGACGATCCTCCCGACCCTGGCCGGGCTCTATGTCATCAAACGCGCAGTGCAGATTGATACCTTCGAGGGTATCAACATGCTGCCTGACGATCTCATTGAGGGAGCGCTGGCCTGGGCTGCGCATCTGGTAGCGAGATGGATCTAACCTGGGCGCCCGAAGTGGCTGCGACACTGGCGGAAGCTACTTGAAGTGACGCCCGAGCAGTGCCGCGAGGCTCGGAAGTTCCTTGGTTGGACGCACCAACGGCTTGGCGTACGGTCAGGCACGAGCGGCTACACAGTTCGCAATTTCGAGTTAGGGCAGGTCCGGACGCGTGAGACGAACGTGGCCGCGATCCGCGCAGCGCTGGAAGCCGCCGGCATGGAGTTCATCCCCGGAAACGGTGGTGGCGCTGGGGTACGGTTAAAGAAGGCGGCGGACTGAACTCCACCATGCCTTTCTAACGATCCGCCATCGAAAGTTCTTTTCGCCCGGTCCTCCCGCCGCCACGATGCACCTTTCATGGGAGGCTGCTGTGCGGATCGTTCTCGTTGCTCTCGCCCTTGTACCCTTCGCAATGTCGGCTGCGGCGCAGCAGCTCGATCCACGGATTGCCGGGCCATTGATGCAGATGATCAATGCGGCCGGAATGCAGTGCCAGGCGGGTAACCCGCAGGGGTGCGGTACCATGCGACAGCTCCAGCAGGCCGGTGCGGAACTGACCCAGGCGCAAGAAGCCTGCCAGCAAGGCAATCCGCAGGCCTGCCAAGTCCTCCAGGCTGGCGCTCAGCAGGTCATGGGCGTCTATCAGCAGTTCCAGATGGCTGGGGCAGGTGGGGGCGCGCCTCCGATGGTTGGTGGCCCTGCCGTGGGAAGCGGGTACTCATCCCAGCAGATGCAGGCCGATCATCAGGCGCGTATGCAGCAGCAACAGCAGCAGTTCCAACAGCAACAGGCTGGTGCAGCACGCCAGCAGCAGATGAATGACGCACAGCACCAACGCTTCATGGAACAGCTCCGCCGGTAGTCTCCTTTCGAGATGACCTCCGCAAGCCGCTGGCATCGAGTTCATCCCAGAGAACGGGGGCGGCCCGGGCGTCCGGCTACGGGAGCGCCAGGCATGACCGACACCCCTGAGAGCCCGCTCGCCATGGCAGGCCGCCACGTTGTTGAGGCCGAGGCCCGCGTGCGTCGCCAAGCCCAAATCGTGGCGGAGCTGGAGAGAGACGGCCACCCAGACGCGGCCATAGTAGCGCCGACCGTGCTGGCCACCCTGGAGACCACATTGGACCTGATGCGCGAGCACCTGCGGATCGAGCGGGAGGCGCACAGTCAGTGAGGCGCGCTGGCTAGTAGCTCGTAGGTCCCCCCGTCGAGGAGGGTCACTCAGCAGCCACGATCCCCTGCCCGCCTCCAGAAGTATGTCCTTCTCATGGCTTGTTCGCGTAATAGTCGTGGTTCAGGATCGTTCCGAGGAGATCGGTCGATCATGGACGACGAGCCACCACGCACCTTTGCAGAACTCCACTCAGCGGCCGTGCAAGAGAACTCCCCTGGCGCTCTTCTAGACAGGGTTGTTGCGCCAGCCGCTTCGAAGCCCCGTCGCTCCCGCCGCCTGTCTGACGCACTCTTGCTGGCCTTCCACCACGCCAGCGATCAGGGTGACCTAGACGTGGCGTGGCGCCTGCTCGTGCTGGCCGAAGTCGCCCACGAGCGTGCACCAAGAGCCGACATTGGGGAGCGTCGGCGCAGCGTAGAGCCCTTGGTTGCTGCTTATGAGCGGCTCTGGGAGTTGCGGCACCCGGAAGCCTCTGTGGAGGAGCGCGGAAACCTCACAGAGCTCATCTAAGCTATCCTAACGAGTAGGTGATCTTGCTATCTCTAGTTCAGCCACGTGCTGCGGTGCAGCATATTGGGGCATGCTAAAGTTCCATCTCACGCCGCGGTTGTCGGCACTGGCTCATCCAGCCTGGACAGCCAGCCACTACCGTGGTGGTTGCATTGTTGCCGCTGAGAGCGTGGCGCAGGCCCGTAGCTTGGCAAGCAGCGTCTTCACATCGCCGGTCTGGGAGGGTTCGGGTACACCGCCCGCGTCCCCGTGGCAGCTAGCGTCGCTGGTGCGAGTACAGCGTGTGTGAGGCGGGCTAGGAATAGGGCGCGGTGAGGTCAGGCCTTTCGGACGTCGGCGCCGGCCGCAGCGCAGCCCAAGACCCCCCGCCTTAGGGCACTAGGCTTCGATCGCCGTCCTTGGCGTCGAGTTCATCCCCGAGAATGGCGGTGGTGCCGGTGTGCGGCTGAAGGAGCGGCAAGATTAAGGGACTTGCGACCGAGCCCGAGGATCGCTGTCACACTCGCCAAGTGACATGGCATTGCAGTAGTCGCGTGTCCTTCATGCAGCCGCATTGCCCTTGGCACATTGGTGCCGGTTGAACGGTGATGGGTGAGGGCAAAATGCTTAGGCGGACTAGGTGGCGGCTCTTTGGGGTTCTCGCACTGCTACTCACGGCGGGCGCTCTATCTGGATGCGGTTGCGGACCAATCGGCCTTGATCGATGCGGAGGGTATGGTGGCGGTGGCCCAGGCTGGAATGGGCCTGGTGGCCATGGTGGTGGTCCGGGACGTGGTGCAGGCCCGAGACGTGGTGGAAGTCGAAGCAATGGATGGGATTAATCTCATCACGGCGACGTGGGGCAGGCTGAGCACGCAGGTCGAGAGCCGTGGCAGATGAGCCGCCGTCGGCCAAGCCGGCTGGCCAAAGGCTCCACCCCGCGTGTCGCAGAGCTTGAAGCAGAGATGGTCCGGCTCAGTCGCGAGTTGGGCGAAGTTCGTGCCCAGCTGCGAACAATTGAGCAGCAGGGAATTGCCGAGGTCACGGCTAAGCGCATGAAGGTGCTTGAGGAGGGGCAGCAGGTAGCCCGAGGCCAAGCATTGGAAGCAGCCCTGGCGCGAACTCAGGCTGAGGCTGAACTCCGGCGACTGCGAGCCGCTATCTTTGATGCACCCGGACCACGAGGGTGGCTGCTCCGCCGGGCCGCGCGAAACTTGTTGGACCAAAGAAAGTGACCCCAGAGCAGTGCCGGGAGGCACGGAAGCTTCTGGGCTGGACAATTCAGCGGGCGGGGGTGAGGTCCGGGATCAGCGGCTTAACGGTCCGCCAGTTTGAGAGTGGGCGACGCCAAACACGGGAGGCGAATGTGGCCGCGATCCGCACCGCCCTCGAAGCCGCTGGCGTCGAGTTCATTCCAGAAAACGGCGGCGGCGGCGTCCGGCTGCGGGAGCGAGCGGCGTGAGTTCCGATCGAGACCGCGATGGACGCTGGCTCCAGCAGTTCACCGCATTGGGCGTTGCAG